>DATKEI010000091.1:0-6643 GCA_035544455.1 Binatia bacterium
GCGGCGTCCGTCCACGCGCCCGTCAACATGCCGACGCGCGGACCGGGCAACCCCGCCCGGTCCGCGAACGCGGCGACCATGCCCGGCGGATCGCAGCAGGGGTCGTCCTTGGCGACGTGCAGGTTGATGATGCTCCGCACGCCGCCCAGGCCACCCCCGACCGGAGCGGACGACACCGCCATCATCGGCCGATCGCTCCGGATCACGACCGCCTCGGGCCCGATGACCACGACGACGCCATTCATCAGGCGTCGGGCGCGCTCGGGACGGGGTCCAGGCCCATCATCCGGCCCGACGCGGACCATGCGCGAACACGTGCGCCAGCGTCACCGACACTCTCCCTCTCCGACCTCCGAGGCAGAGTGAGCAGTTTCGATCCTCCCCTGAACGCGCCGGCGCGGCCGCCGCCGCCCCGGCCGACCTGGTCCCCCGCCTGACAAAGGGAGAGGTCCCGATCCCCCCGCCCCCGGACGAGGGAAGGGCAAGGGCGAGGAGGTGGCCAGGCCGCGGAACGCAATCATAGTGCGGCCCAGTGTATTGGACCGGAGAGGCCGGCGCTCACGGGGCCTCGACACCGCCGGTCCGGCCGTCATCAGTACGACATCTGCAGGCCGACCAGGGCGTTGATCCCGGGCATCGGGAAGCCGCGGACCTCGGTGTAGCTCTTGTCGAGCAGGTTCTGGATCCGCGCGTACACGTTGAGGCCGGGCCGCGCGCCCTGCCGGGCCAGGATGGCGTAGGCGCCCCCGATGTCCACGCGGACATACCCGGGGTTGCTGACGCCCGGCGCCTCGAACTGGCTGGAGACGACGTACACCTGCCCGTAGAGGGTCAACCGGCGCACCGGCTCCGCCGTCACGCCGAAGTTGAACACGCTCGGCGCGAACCGGCGCAGCGCGGTGCCGGTGTCGGGGTTCTCGGTGTCGGTGTACGTGTAGTTGGCGTTCACCACCAGCCAGTCGAGCACGTCGATCTCGCCCGTGACCTCGACCCCCTGGACGTTGGCTCGCCCGATGTTCACGGGCTGGAACGTCGCGAGATCGAACTGGATCAGGTTGGTGAAGCGCGTGTTGAAGTAGGTCGCTCCCAGACGGATCCGCCCCTTCCACAGCTTCTGGTCGGCCCCGATCTCCCAGCCGGTGCTCTCCTCGGGCTGCAGGTCCGCGTTGCTCGCGCCGGGGAAGAAGAGATCGTTGATGGTCGGAGGCCGAAAGCCCTGGGCCCACGCGCCGCGCAGGCGGGCGTCGATCTCCTTGATCAGCACGACCGCGCCGGCGCGCCCCGTGAGCTTGTTCTCGTACGGCTCGTTGATGTCGTAGCGGACGCCGCCGCTCAGGATGACCCGCTCGAGGATGGTCAGCTCGTCCTGGACGAAGAGCGAGGTGTTCTTGAGTGTTCTGGCGAAATCGGTCTGGCTGACGGAGTCGTCCGGGCCGAAGGTCGAGAGGATGTCGCCGTGCTCCTGGCGGGACTCCAGCCCGAGGGTCAGGGTGTTCCACGGCACGGGCCGGAAGGCGTTGACGAACTCGACCTCCGCCCGCCACGTCTTGATCTGGGAGCGCAGCGAGCCGAAGGTGGGCTCGGGCTCCGGACCGTCCTGGAAGCCCAGGTTGTTGAACAGGCCGTGGACGGCCAGCCGGTACTCCCACCACGGGAACGGCTGCTGGGCGAGCTGGAGCGTGAGCGTGGTCAGCTCGCTCTGCTGCTGCGAATCGGGGTCGAACACGAGGGGGATGGCGTTGTCGATGGGGAGATCATTGCTCGTCCTCGCGTAGCGCCCGCTCAGGGAGAGACGGGCGTCCCCGGGCAGGGTGACGCCGACCTGTCCCCCGAAGGCCCGCTGGTTGGCGTCGTTGTTGTCGCCGGGACCGGAGAACCCGTAGAGGGACCCGAAGGCCGAGTAGTCGAGCGCCCTGTACGCCCCCGAGACCGCGAGCCGTTCCCGGTAGTACGCGTAGTTGCCGCCCTCGGTGGACAGCGTGCCCGCGAGCGGCTCGCTCCCCCGCTTGGTGATGATGTTGATGACGCCCCCGATGGCGTTGGCCCCGTAGAGCGTCGACTGCGCCCCCCGCACGATCTCGATGCGGTCGATGAGGTCCGGCGAGATGTCCGAGAAATCGAAGGCCCCCGCGGTCGGGCTGCCCATGCGGGCCCCGTCCACCAGCACCTGGACCTGGCTCGGGGTGGCGCCGCGGATGCGCACGTTGGTGAGCTTGCCAAGGCCGCCCGAGCTCTGGACCTGCACGCCCGGCACGGACCGCAGCGCGTCTCCCACGTTGGTGTAGCGCTTCCTGACGATCTCGTCGCCGGGGATCACCGTCACCGCGCTCGGGATGTCGGAGACGGGGGTATCGATCTTCGCGCCGATCGTGACGACCGGATCCACGCGGTGTTCCACGGGAGCCTCGGATCCCGGGTCCGCGGCGGGGGACGGTGCGCCCTGGATCAGCGGCGCCGGATCCGCGGGGGCGGCCGGCGGGGCCGCGGGGACGTCCGGCGCGACCGGGGGTGCTGGCTGAGCAACCTGGGCGACGAGCGCCGCCGGCGAAGGCGAGCGCGCGTCCTGGCCGGTGGCCGCGCCGGCGCACACGAGCACGGCGATCGCGATGGCACATGTGGTGGACGGCAGGGCTCGCATCATCGCTCCACTCCTCTTGCCTCGAAAGGCGTGGTGATGACACCCCGGCCAGGTCTCCTGACTCGTGGATCGTTGCCCCCGCCCGGCCTTCCCGGGGACGTACCCCAGTGGCTCCCTCGACGGGATGAGCGGCGGCGATCCACCCACAGTGGCGGGACCGTGCCCGCTTTGCCCCGGGGCGGGCGGCACGGCCCATCGGCTCGGCAGTGGCCTCTCGGACAGCGCGCGACGACGTGCGCCTCGCGCCTGCCCTCCGGGCCCTCTCCTGCCGATGGACGCGTGTCACCTGCCCCGGCGCGCACGGGCTTCCCTTGTGCCGGGGCGCGTGTGCACGGCGTGCCGCCCTCTCTGTCGACCAGGAGGGCGGCGGTCTCTAGGGGTCGATCACCTCCCGACGGGGGGCGGCGCGACGGGGGCGCATCCGGCGGAGAGCGCGGCGCATCACGTCGCGCGCGGTGGCCGGGCGCCCGGCGATGACGTCGCCCTTGGCGGCCAGATGAGATGCACCTCGGGCCGGTGACTGCCGGGCCGCCGGTCGACGGCGATGCGGCAGCCGTAGACCGACTCCAGCAGCGTGGCGTCGAGGACGGCGTCGGGCGGACCCGTGCGGACGAGGCGCCCGGCCGCCATGAGCAGGATCCGGTGCGAGACCTCGGCGGCGAGGTTCAGGTCGTGCGAGACCAGGAGCACGGTGACGCCGGACTCCGCGTTCAGCCGGCGCAGGAGCGCGACCACCTCGACCTGGTGGCGCAGATCCAGGTGCGCGGTGGGCTCGTCCAGCACGAGCAGCCGGGGCCGCTGGGCGAGCGCCCGCGCCAGGATGACCCGCTGCCGCTCGCCCCCCGACAGCCGCGCCAGCGGCTCGGCGGCGAGGGCGGTCACCTCGGTGGCCGCCATCGCGGCGACAGCCGCGGCGCGATCCTCCGGCGTCTCGAAGAAGCGCCCGGGGCCATGCGGGAGCCGACCCATCAGGACCGTCTCCTCCACCGTGTACGGAAAGCCCGCGGGCACGTCCTGGGGGACGACGGCCACGCGCCGGGCCACCTCCGCGCGCACGAGGCGGGCGACGTCCTCTCCCTCCAGGGCGATCGTCCCGCGCACGGGCACGAGCACGCGGGAAAGGAGGCGCACGAGCGTGGTCTTGCCCGAGGCGTTGGGTCCGATCACCGTCGCGATCTCGCCGGGCGAGAGCGCGAAGGACACGTCGTCGAGAGCGAAGGCACGGCGATCGGAGGCGGCCGAGGGGTAGCGGAAGGCCACGGCGCGGGCCTCGACCACGGGCGTCACAGCCGCGTGACCAGCGCGGTGCGCGAGCGCATGAGATAGATGAAGAACGGCGCGCCACAGAAGGCGGTGATGACGCCGACCGACAGCTCGGAAGGGGCCATGACGTTGCGAGCCAGCGTGTCGGCGAGCAGGAGGAAGACGCCTCCCGCCAGGCCCGCCGCGGGCAAGATCATGCGGTTGTCCGGGCCGAGGACCATGCGCAGGGCGTGGGGGACGATGAGCCCCACGAACCCGATGGGACCGACGAAGGCCACCACGGTGCCGGTGAGCAGCGCGGCGCCCACGAACACGCGCCGGGCGAGGCCGGTCGCGTCGACCCCGAGCTGGAGGGCGGCCTCCTCCCCGAGGGCCAGCACGTTGAGCTGCCGCGCCCGGCCGACGATCAGCCAGCCGCCGGCCACGGCAACGCTCGCGAACACGGCGAGCGGGGCGGCGGGAAGGGGCGACAGGTTCCCCAGCAGCCAGAAGATGACCCCGCCGAGCCGGTTCACGTCGATCAGCGAGATCAGGACCGTGATCGCGGCCGAGAAGAAGATGCCCACGATGACCCCGGCCAGGAGCAGCGAGTGGACGGGCAGCCCGCCCGCGGTCGACGCGACGAGATAGACGACGACACCGGCGGCCAGCGCGCCCACGAACGCGAACGAGGCGAGCCCCAGCGAGTCCATCACCGTCGAGCCGAGTCCGACGAGCTGCCCGAGCACCGCGCCGAAGGCCGCGCCGCTCGACACCCCGAGCACGGAGGGGTCGGCCAGCGGGTTCCGCGTCAGCGCCTGGAAGCCGGCCCCGGCCACGGCGAGGGCGGCGCCAGCGAGCACGGCGGCGGCGATCCGGGGCAAGCGGAGCTCCAGCACCACGACGCGCTCGACTCCCTCGGCCGGGCTCCGCCCGGTCAGGACGGCCAGCACCTGCGCGGGCGTCACGCCGGCGCTGCCCACGAAGAGGGCGGCCACCGCCGCGGCGACGAGCGCGATCCCCAGCCCGGCGAGGACGAGGGTCAGCCTTCGCGGCGTCACCGCGCAGATCCGGGAGCGGCGGGACGAGCGGCGGCCGCCGGCGCCGTGAAGGCCTCGGGGTGGGTGAGGCGGGCGAGCATCTCGAGCCCATCGACCATCCGCGGCCCGTAGCGATGCAGGAGGTTCCCGTCCACGGCGTACAGCCGGCCCCGCCTGATGGCGGGCAGCCCCTGGAAGCGCTGCCACTTCTCGCGCGCCACGAGATCCTCCCCCCCCGCCGCCCCCTCGCTGCCGTGGCGAGCCACGAAGATCACCTGCGGCGCCTTGGCGATGGCGGCCTCTGCGCTGTAGCGGGGATACGCCTCGGAGACGTCGGCCGTCACCGAATCCCCTCCGGCCAGCCGGATCAGCCCGGAGATCACCGCGCCGCGGCCGGGGACGATCAACGGCTCCGGCCAGAGGACGTACAGGACCCGGGGCCGGGGAAACGGGCTCACCCGCGCCTCGACGTCCTGGATCCGCCGCCGCAGGCTCGCCGCGAGCGCGCGGGCGGCGTCCACCCGACCGGTCAGCTCGCCAAGCCGGGCGACCAGGCCGAGCACGTCATCCACGGACTCCGGGTTCACGAGGTAGACGGGGATGCGCAGGCGCCCGACGGCGGCCACCGTCTCCTCCCGGTTGCCGGACGGCGTGGCCACCACGACGTCGGGACGCCGGGCCACGATCGCCTCGAGGCTCGGCGCGAGCATGCCCCCGACCCGGGGCTTGGCCCGCGCCCCCGCGGGGAAGTCGCAGAAGTCGGTGACGCCGACGAGCTGGTCCTGCGCGCCGATGGCGAAGAGGATCTCCGTCACGCTCGGCACGAGGGAGACGATGCGCGCGGGCGCGGCGGGCAGATCCAGGGTGCGCCCGGTGGGGTCCACGACGGTGAAGGCCCGCGCCGGCCGCGGCCAGCCAGCGATGCCCAGCACGGCCAGCGCGGCGAGAACGCGGCGGCGGGCGATCCCGCCGGCCCTCCGGCGCGGGCCGATCGGCCCCTCGTTCTGCTTCGTCTGCCCCGGCTCCACCCACGAGGCAATACCGTCAACATCAACTCGCGCCCTGGTGGCGCGCCAGGGACTCGACTCCCTCGTCGTCGAGATGCAGCACGGGGTGACCGAGGTGAACGACGCCTGGCCGATGCGGTAGCGGGCCCCGTTGCCGCCCGCAGCGAAGGCCTCGGCCATGCCCTGAGGGTGGCGCGGACGCCCGGCGCCCACTCGCTCCAGCTGCGTACCGGCACCTGGACCGGCATCGCGTCCGGTGCCCTGCAAGGCGACGTCGTCCTGCGCCCGGCGCCCCGTGGCCCGGTCCGCTTCGGGAGGCCCCGCCTTGCCGGACGTCACGGCGCGCGCTCCGAGACGCCCGCCGACTTGAAGGTCGCCATGTCGCGCAGGAGGTCGGCAGCCGCTCGCGCCAGGCCGATCCCGAGGGCGGTGCCGGTCCCTTCGCCGAGGCGCATGGAGAGGTCGAGGTAGGGATCGAGCCCGAGGTCGGCGAGCACGGCGGCGTGCCCGGGCTCCGCCGAGCGGTGCGAGGCCAGGACGAAGTGCCGCGCCGCGGGAGCGAGCCTGACCGCCACCAGCGCCGCCGCGCCGGTGATGAACCCATCGAGCATCACGGGCAGCTGCCGCGCCGCGCCCGCCAGGATCACGCCCACCAGCCCGGCGATCTCGAAGCCGCCAAGCTTGGCGAGAACATCGAGCGGATCCTCCGGATCGGG
>DATKEI010000092.1:0-3259 GCA_035544455.1 Binatia bacterium
GAAGCTGACGTGAAGGCCGTGCGAAGAGTATTGAAGGTGGGGCTGGCCGCCCGCAACGCCGCCCGCCTCAAGGTTCGAAAGCCGCTCGGGCGGGCCCTCCTGGTGGCGCCCCCTGATGTCGAGCGCGCCGTCCGGGCCTTCGCGCCCGATATCCTCGATGAGCTGAACGTCGAACACCTTGACACCGTGCCGAGCCTCGACAACCACGTCGCCATCTCGGTGGAGCTCGACATGGACGACACCTCGGCGCTGCCGCCGAACGCCGTGCCCGTCCTCCGGGCCGCCCTGGCGGAGCATCCGGGCCGGATCGTCCGCGACGCCTTGCTCGCCGTCGGCCATTTCACCCTCCCGGTGGGCGACGTCGAGGTCAGGCTCGGGTGGGCGGATCTCCACTTCATCCTGGAGGGCCGGGACGGCGTCGTGGCGGCCGCCGACCGGGACGTGACCGTCGCCCTCGATACCACGATGACGCCCGATCTCCGGCGGAAGGCCCTGGTGCGCCATCTGGTCCACCAGATCCAGCTGATGCGAAAGGAAGCCGGGCTCAACGTCGACGATCGTATCCGCATCTCGGTGGATGCTCACGGCGAGGTCGCCGAGGCCATCGAGGCGCACTCGGTTGACATCTGTGGGGAGACGCTCGCGGTGGAGCTGCGCTGCGGCGTCTCGCCCCGGGACGGGCTGACGCGAGTGGTCGACCTCGATGAGTCGCGGGTCAGCGTATCCGTGGGCCGCGCGTGACACCCGGAGGTCCCGGGTCAGCGCGCCGCGACCCCTCGGGCCGATCAGGACTCCGAGAGCAAGCGATCAACCCGGGCCTTGGCGGCGACCCCGAGATGTCCCTCGCGTAGAGCCAGCCGGCCATGGTCATCGACGTGGCGAATGGAGTGCGCGCCGCGGATCGCGATGCCCGCGTCCGTCTCCTTCACGACCCCCGGGTGCGTCCGGCTCGGGCCTGCCGCCGGCGCCCGATGAAGGTCTGCTATCATCACGCGCATGTTCATCGTCGGCATCGACGTCGGCGGCACGTTCACCGATCTCACCGCCGTCGACGAGAGCACCGGCCGCGTCCTCGTCACCAAGGTGCCGTCGCGGCCGCGGCACGAGGCGGCGGCCGTGCTCGCGGGGCTCCACGCGCTCGGCATCGCGAGCCGCGATGTGCGCCGCCTGGTCCACGGCACCACCGTCGGGACCAATGCCGTGCTCGAGCGCCGGGGCGCGCGGGTGGCCGTCCTCACGACCGCCGGCTTCCGCGACCTGATCGAGATTGGCCGGACCAAGCGGAACATCCCCGCGCTGTTCGTGCCGACGTTCGTGCGGCCCCGGCCGGTGGTGGAGCGCAAGCACCGCTTCGAGGTCGGAGAGCGCCTCAACGCCGACGGATCCGTCCTGGTTCCGCTCGATCCCGCCACGGTAGAGGCGGCGCTCGATGGCGTGGTCGCGGCCGGCTGCCAGGCGGTCGCGGTGTGCCTGCTCCACTCCTACCTGAACCCCGCCCATGAGCGCCTGGTTGCGGACATGACCAAGGGATACCGGCCGGGCCTGCCGGTGTCGTGCTCGGCCGACGTGGTGTCCGAGTACCGCGAGTTCGAGCGCTTCTCCACGACGGTGCTCAACGCCTACCTCATGCCCCTCATGGACGACTACCTGAGCGGGCTCGAGGCCGAGCTCCTCGCCACCGGCTACGTCAACGGCGTCCTCACCGTGGGATCGAGCGGCGGCATGATGACCACCGAGACGGCCCGCCGCCTGCCCATCCGGACGATCTTCTCCGGACCGGCGGGCGGCGTAAGCCAGGCGTGCTTCGCCGGGGCCGCCGCCGCCGTGGGCGACTTCATCTCCTACGACATGGGCGGCACCTCGACCGACGTGTGCCTCGTGCGCGACCTCGCCCCGGTCATGACCTCCGATAGCATGATCGGCGCCTTCCCCGTGAAGGTCGCCCAGATCGACATGCACACCGTCGGCGCCGGCGGGGGCTCCATCGCCTGGGCCGACATCGACGGGAGCCTCCAGGTCGGCCCGCGGAGCGCGGGCGCCGACCCCGGGCCGGCCGCCTACGGCCTCGGGGGCACAGAGCCCACGGTGACCGACGCCAACGTGGTCCTGGGCCGCGTCGGCACGAGCCGGCGCCTCGGCGGCAGCATCGCCCTCGACGCGCCGCGAGCGCGCGAGGCCGTTGCCGCCCTCGGCGATCGGCTCGGCGGCATCCTCGCCGAGGAGGCGCTGGCCGAGGGCATCGTGCGCATCGCGGTGGCCCGCATGACCTCGGCCATCCGCGAGATCTCCATCCAGCGCGGGTACGATCCGCGCGACTTCACCCTGATCGCCTTCGGCGGGGCGGGGCCGATGCACGCCCTCGCCCTCGCCGAGGAGATCGGGATCCCCCGCGTGCTGGTGCCCCGGCACCCCGGCAACTTCTCCGCCCTCGGCCTCCTGGCCTCGGACATCAAGCACGACGACGTCCGGACCCGCATCGGCCCGCTCCGGGAGCGCGCGAGCGTGCTGGAAACGCTGTTCGCCGAGATGGAGGACGGGGCGCGCCGGCAGCTCGAGCGCGAGGGCTTCGCGCCGGGGCGGCAGCGCATGCGGCGCTCCCTCGACCTCCGGTACCGCGGCCAGGCTTTCGAGCTGAACGTGGGCGTGGACGGCGCGCCGGCGGGGGACGCCGTCGAGGCCGCCTTCCACCAGCAACACCGGGCCACCTACGGGCACGCGAACGCCGGCGCCGTCGTCGAGCTGGTCAACGCGCGGCTCAGCGCCTACGGAGTGGTGGACAAGCCCGCCGCCGCCCCGCCCCGGAGCGAGGCCGCGTCCCTCGATGCCGCCCTGGCGGAGCGGCGGACGGTCTGGTTCGACGGCGTCCGGCACGACTGCCCGGTGTGGGACCGCGAGCAGCTGCCCGGGGGCGCCGCGTTCCCCGGGCCCGCCATCGTCGAGGAGTTCGGAGCGACCACCGTGATCCTGCCCGGCTGGAGCGCGGCCCTCGACGAGCAAGGAAACCTCCGCCTGGCCCGGGAGGGCGCAGCGTGATCGATCCCATCACCATCGAGGTGCTGCGCGAGGCCTTCGTGTCGACGGTGCGCGAGATGCGCGTCACCCTGGTGCGCACCGCCTACTCGTCGATCCTCTACGAGGGCGAGGACTTCTCCTGCGTGCTCATGGACGGCCACGCCCAGATCGTGGCGATGTCCAAGGGCCAGGACCACCCGCTCCACATCGTGCCCATCGCCTGGTCGATGAAGGCGGTGCGGGACCG
>DATKEI010000093.1:0-6215 GCA_035544455.1 Binatia bacterium
CTCAGCCGGGCCGAACGTGTCTCGTATTCCCGGATCGCCTCGCGGACCACATAGCTCTGGGGCCGGGCGAGGCGAGCTGCCGTCCGGCGAAGCCGCTCGATGGTCTGGTCGTCCAGAGTGAACGTCACCTTCACCATATCGGCCACCATACCATATCGAACCATACTGAGCCCCGGGACGCTTTCAGGCCGTGATTCGGACACGGGCCCGAACCGCCCTCGCCGGTCTCAGGGTCGGTGGCGGGGACGCCGCAGGGCCCTCTCGGGGCTCCCCGGGCCTCACGCACACACGTCGGCGATCGTCGCGCCGAGGACCTTCGTGCAGGCGATGATCTGCTCGATCGAGGTCCAGCGGTCCGAGCGTCCCTGGTCGTAGCCGCCGGCCGGACCGTAGAGACAGCACGGAATGCCGGCGTTCCACAGGTGGGACGTGTCGTTGCCCGCATAGCTCTGGGGCGACTGCGCGCCGACGGTCGGCTCCTGGCCCACGATCTCCGTCACGTTCGCCTTGAGGATTTGCACGATCGGCTCGGTCGCCGGCACCGCGATCGGCAGCATCACCTCGCGAAACTGGCGGCGCTCGGGGCGGATCGGGAACTCGATCTCGTACCGGATGTCCCGGTCCGTGGCCGCCACCGCATCGAGCGCGCGGCGCAGGTCGGCAGCGCGGAGGCGGGCGTCACGCTCATCGGGAACCGGAGGTCGAGGATGATCGTGCAGACATCGGGCACGATGTTCGCGCCGCGCAGCTCGATCTCGCGTCCGCGCCCGCCGAAGATCCCTCGCGCTGGAAGTAGGCGTGCAGGGAAGCGGGCGACCTCGGTCTCGTCCGCGGTGAAGCTCGGGATGCGCACGATGTCCTTGGTGAGCGAGATACCTCGTCGGGATCGATCTGCGCGAGGATCGCGTCCCTGGGGCGAGTCAGCCGCGCTTCAGGCGGGGGAGAAGGCGGGAGGCGGCCTCGTCGACCTGGGCCAGCTGGTCGCCGCCGGCGAAGCGGAACGCGAGATGCCGCGCCCCCGCGTCGATCCACCGCTGGATCCACTCCGCGCACCCCTCGATCGGCCCGGCGTAGGTGGCCTGCCGCGCCAGGATCGCCCGGGCCGGCGCGGCGTAGTACGTCTCGAGAAACGCGTGGAGGCGCCGCTCGGCCTCGGCCGGGCTCGGGTCGATGGCCAGGGTGAGGTAGGCGGCCCCGGCCACGGCGTCGGGGCCGCGGCCGGCGGCCCGCGCCGCCGCCTGCATGCGGGGAAACTGCTCGGCGAAGAAGTCGACGCTGGGTCCGGTGGGAAACCAGGCGTCGAAGCGCGCCGCCTCGCGCAGCGCGATGGGGCCGCTGCCGCCGATCCAGATGGGCGGCCCGCCGGGCCGGTGCGGCTTGGGCTCCACCGTGACGTCGTCCAGCGCGAAGTGGCGGCCACTCGCGCTCACGCCGTCGCGCGCCCAGAGGGCCCGGCAGATCTCGAGGGTCTCGAGGAAGCGCCCGACCCGGCGCTCCCACGGCACGCCCACCGCCGCGAACTCCCGGCGGATGGCCGGGGTGTCGGCGGCGATGCCCACGCCGAGGATCACGCGCCCCTCCGCCACGCGGTCGAGGGTGCCGACGACATGGGCGAGGACCACCGGCGGGCGCAGCGCGGGCAGGAGCACGCCGGTGCCGAGCCGCACCCGCCGCGTGCGCCCGGCGACGGCGGCCATGAGCGTCAGCGGCTCGTGGCGCGGACGCGCGGTGATCGAGTCGCCGATCCACACGGAGTCGAAGCCGACGGCCTCGGCGCGCTCGGCCATGGCCAGGAGCGGACCGGTCTCCGGCCGGCCCGACATCACGGCCTCGCGGGTCGGCAGCAGGACCCCGAACTCGACAGGAGCGCTCATGGCGCGAAACGCGAGAGTGTCGGCAGCATGTGCGTCCTCCTCGCCCGACCTATTCATGAACGCGCTTTCCGCGGCTTGCGCGCCCCCTCACCCTACCCTCTCCCCCTCCCGGGGGCGAGGGAACCGCACCGACTCCCTCGCCCTCACCCACCCTCTCGGAGAGGGAGAGGGTGGGTGAGGGGGCGTTCAGCTCAGGGAAATGGGAATCAATCCCAGACGGCGAAGGCCATGCCGACCCCGGTGCCCGCCTCCGACCGGTAGCTCGGCACGTAGTCGACCAGCGTCATGGAGAGGTGCTCCACCGCTCCCGCCGCCGCGATCCAGTTCCGGATCTCGGAGTTTCCGGAGTCGAGCTGTGCGCCCGGCAGGGCGGTGAGCGCGGCGGCGTCGCGCCGCGCGAGGGCGTCGAGCACTCGCCGGTCGAGCGCCTCGTCGACCACGAAGTGGCTGAGCCCGCCCGAGGCCACGATCCCCACGCGCCGCGGCTCGGCCCATGCCTCGACCGCCTGCCGGATGGCCCGCCCGAGCTGGTAGCAGCGGCGCGGCGTGGGCTGGTTCGGCGGGAAGTAGGTGTTGAGCAGCACGGGCACGATGGGGACGATGCGCTCGCCCATCAGGCGCTGGTGGACGAAGCTCCAGGCGTGCCCCAGGGGCGCGTGGCGCGGCTGCACGCGCACGTGGGCGACGTCGAATTCGTGCTCGTGGGTGAGGGTCTCGACCAGGTACCGGCCGAGGGCGGCGTCGACCGGGTACGCGCGGTTCGACCCATCGCCGTAGTAACCCCAGTAGGCCTGGCGGAGCGAAGGCGCCATGTGCTCGACCGGAGGGGGGAGGTTCTCGACCACGTCGCCCCAGTAGATGCAGAGGGCGGGCTGGCTGTCGGCGCTGAACCACTCCGCCTGATCGTCGCCGATGACGACGAGCACCTCCGGCGCGGCCTCGGCCATTACCCGTCCAAGGCGCGCGAGGGCCGACTGCGTCGCCTCGTGGCGGGCGCGGGTGACCTCGGGCCGGAGCTCGCGGTCGATCCAGGCGGCCTTGTCCCGCGCCAGGCGCGCGAACGCGGGGACCCGGGCCCGGTCGCGATCCGCGTGGCCGCCAAAGGCCTCGTGCGGAGTGCTGAGCATGGGGCTGTGCGAGCTTCCGATGCCGAGGCTGATCTGCGCCATCCGTGGACGCCCCCTCGCATCGCGCGCCGACCCCTCCCGGAGCCGGCCCGCGACCCTGCGGATCGAGACCCGCAGGGATGGTGCCCCGCGCCCGCGCGCAGGTCAAGACGTGATAGCATCCGCGCACGTTGACTCGGTCGCCCGTCCCCGGCACACTGCCGTGGCGCCACGAGCCCATCTCCCGATTCACGGAGGACAGTCGACATGGCGACACTCAGACCCGACCCGACCTTCTACCCGTCGCCGCGCCTGGCGGCCCAGGCCCCTCCCGAGGCGCACGCCTACGTGGCGGAGTTCGATCCCGCGCGCCGCCGGTCCGATCGCCTGGCCGTGGTCGACGTCGACCCGTCGTCGTCCACCTTCGCCCGCATCGTGGGCCGGGTGGAGGTTCCGGGCGTGGGCGACGAGCTCCATCACTTCGGATGGAACGCGTGCAGCTCGTGCCTCTGCCCGAATGCCCCCCACCCCCACGTCCAGAGGCGCTACCTGATCGCCCCCGGCCTGCGCTCTTCCAACATCTACGTCTTCGACACCCAGCCCGATCCCCGAGCGCCCCGGCTCGTCCGCACGATCGACGCCAAGGAGGTCGCGGTCAAGGCCGGGTACTCGCGGCCGCACACCGTGCACTGCGGGCCCGACGGCATCTACCTGACCGCCCTCGCCAACGCCGAGGGCAAGGAGCCGGGCGGCGTCTTCGTCATGGACCACGAGACGTTCGACGTTCGCGGGCGCTGGGAGGTGGACCGCGGGCCGCAGCGCTTCGGCTACGACGCCTTCTGGCACCTCGGCCACGACACCATGGTGACCAGCGAGTGGGGCACGCCGGACATGTTCGAGAACGGCCTGGTGCCCGAGCTGCTGCTCGGCAGCAAGTACGGTCGCAAGCTGCACTTCTGGGACCTGCACCGGGCCACGCACCAGCAGGAGATCGACTTCGGGCCCGACTACCAGCTCGTCTTCGAGCTGCGTCCGGCTCACGATCCCACCAAGGCCTACGGATTCGTGAACTGCGTGCTCGGCCTCAAGGATCTGGGATCGTCCATCTGGGTGTGGTTCCGGGACGGCGACAAGTGGGCCATCCGCAAGGTGATCGACATCCCGGCCGAGCCGGCCGACCCCGCCCACCTGCCGCCGGCGCTGAAGGACTTCAAGGCCTGCCCGCCCCTGGTCACCGACATCGACCTCTCGGTCGACGACAAGTCCCTCTACGTGTCGTGCTGGGGCACGGGCGATCTCCAGCAGTACGACGTTTCCGATCCGTTCAAGCCGCGCCTCACGGGCAAGATCCGGATCGGGGGCATCGTCGCCCGGGCCGCCCATCCCGCGGGAGGCCAGCCGCTCAACGGCGGGCCGCAGATGGTCGAGGTCAGCCGCGATGGCCGCCGCGTCTACTTCACCAACTCCCTGTACGGCGTCATCGACGACCAGTTCTACCCGGACGGTGTCAAGGGCTGGATGGTCAAGGTCGACGCCCAGCCCGGCGGGGGCATCGAGCTGGATCGGAGGTTCTTCATCGACTGGCCCGAGGGCTTCCGGCCTCATCAGGTACGGCTGCAGGGCGGCGACGCCTCCTCGGACTCGTACTGCTATCCGTGACGCGCCGCTGATCGGCCCCCCCGGGGCCGCGCGGCCGCGGGGGGGCGGAGGCGGATGAGCCTCTCGTCGTGTCTGGCCCTGGTGGGGCTCGGGGCGTTCCACGGCCTCAACCCCGCCATGGGCTGGCTGTTCGCGGTGGCCCTCGGCCTGCACCGCAAGAGCCGCGCCGTGGTGCTGGCCGCCCTGGTACCCATCGCCATCGGCCACGCGCTCGCCGTGGGCGTGGTCGCCCTCGCCGTGGCGGCCCTGGGCCTGGCCGTCGACGAGCGAGTGATCCGGGCCTCGGGCGGGATCGCCCTGATCGGCTGGGCTGTGTATCACCGCCTCTACGGCTCGCGCCACCGGGTCCGCGTCGGGATGCGCACCGGCATGGCCGGCCTCGTCCTCTGGTCGTTCCTGATGGCGAGCGCGCACGGGGCCGGGCTGATGCTGGTGCCCTTCCTGTTGCCGGCCGACGGAGGCATCCCGGCGACGGCCCTTGCGCCCGGCCATCACGCGGTGGGCAGCTCGCTCTCCCTGGCCCTGGCGGCCGTGGGCGTCCACACCCTGGCCATGCTCGCGGTGACCGGGGCGATCGCGGTGGTGGTCTACGAGTGGGTCGGGGTCGCCTTCTTGCGCCGCGGCTGGATCAACGTCGACCTCCTGTGGACCGCGGCTCTGGTCGGGACCGGAGTCATCCTGCTCGTCACCGCGGCCCGTTGACCCGCACTGTCACGGCCGGTGCTGGAAGGGGGCAACTACTTCCGGCGGCGGGCGAAGTCAAGCGGGCACCGCATCACGACCCGGGCGGCCGCACCGGCTCGCGGGGCGTTCCTGGCGGGGCCGGTGGCCCCACCCGCCCCTGTGAAATGAGGCCAGCGAACTAGGCAAATATATGGCATCATATCGACATCTGGCTAGGCTGCTGGTTCGTCGTGGACCCCCATCCCTCCAGATCGCGACCCTCGTGCATCTTCCGCGCCCCGGGGAGCGTCCCCGATTGCGGGAGATCGGATCGGAGATTCGCAATGGCACACAAACTCTTCATCGGAGGCCTCTCATTCTCCACGTCGACCGAGCGTCTGCGCGAGGTGTTCGCCCAGGCCGGCGCGGTCGAGTCGGCCGCGGTCGTCACGGATCGAGACACCGGGCAGTCGCGCGGATTCGGCTTCGTCGAGATGGCCTCGGCCGAGGACGCTGCCGAAGCCGTCAAGAAGTTCAATGGCCACGAGGTCGATGGACGGACGCTGCGGGTCGAGATCGCCACGTCCAGCGGCGCCGGCGGCAAGAGCGGCGGCGGGGGGTATCGCAACAGCAGCCGTCCGGGCGGCCGGTGGTGATCACGCGATGCAGGTCGTAGCGTTCTCGACCCCGGCGAGCCCCACGTGGCGCTGGCGCATCGTCGACTACGCCGGCCAGACCGTCGAGGAGTCGCGCGAGACGTTCACCACTATCCCCTACGCGGTGGCGGAGGGCGCAAAGCTGCTCGCTCGCATGAGCGTCGTGGACCGACCGGTCCCCGGCGCGTCCTATCGCCCGAGCCCGCCCCTGCGGCGGCGTCCCGGGCCCTGATCGCGGCGATCCGCTGAATCGGCGG
>DATKEI010000094.1:0-56255 GCA_035544455.1 Binatia bacterium
GTCGAGGACTCGCAGAACGGTCTCCGCGCCGCGAAGGCCGCGGGCATGACCTGTGTCGTGGTCCCCTGTCGGTCGACCGCGGGCCAGGATTTCTCGGGGGCCGACTTCCGGCTCGAGGCCCTGACCGGACTGCTGGAGATCCTGAACCTCGTCGGTCGGCCGGGCGCGGGCCGGCGCTGACGGAGCGGTGCGCGCCCCGTCAGGCGGGCGCGGTCACGGCGTCTTGCGCGTGGCGAACTGTCGGATGAGGAAGTCGGCGTCGAGGGGTGTCAGATCGAACCTCCGGGCGGCCTCGTCCATCAGCTTCGTGCGGTCCGCACCCGGGTTGTCGCGAAGCTGCTCATCGATCCACTTGACGGCCTGCTTGATGGGGGCCCCGTCAGCTGCCATCGCATCTCTCCTTCCATGGCCCGGGCCAGAGTTTCCCGCGGCGTGGCTGGGCGCTCGGACGGGTCCTAGAGTAGTGCGCAGTGGGCCAGGGCTCAAGGAGTAGTTTGGAGCGGGCGAGGGCTCAAGCGCGGGCCGGGCCTGGATCGGTCGTCCTTGCCGCAGCCCGTGCCGACCCGGTTCGTGAACGTGCCCTCCACACCCTGCGCGCCCGCCGAGAGAGAGACAAATTGGCTGGTATATCGATCATCCAATTGGTGGTTTACAGGGATTCGAAGTGTTGGTAATGGATGGTGTAGTCATGAGGATCCCTCTCGATCGAGACTCGGCCGAGCGGCCTCCGCTCGCCCGGCAAATCCAGGAGCACCTGGAGCGGCTGATCCGGCAGGGCCTGCTCGGACCCGGCATCAAGCTCCCGGCGACCCGGGAGCTGGCCCGCGAGCTCGGAGTCAACCGGACCACGGTATCCCAGGCCTACGAGGAGCTGGTGGCATCCGGGTGGGCGAGGGCCCACGTCGGGCAGGGGACGTTCGTGGCCGAGCGGCCGGTCGAGCGGGGCGCAGTCGGACCCGTTCGCGCGCCGCGGCTCGACTGGTCCGGCACGGTGTCCAAGGCCGCCCAGATCGCCTCCGCGGACGCTCGCCGGCGCCAGGCGTTCCAGATCGCGCGGCCGGGGCCCGGAGTCATCTCGTTCGCGGGCGGGATGCCCGACAGCGCCCTGTTCCCCACCGAGGCGTTCGGCCAGGTGATCGGCCGGGTCATCCGGGACGAAGGCCGGGAGCTTCTCCAGTACTACCCGGCCTCGGGGTACCCCCCGCTGCGCGAGTACCTCGCCCAGTACCTGCTGCGGTTCGGCATGGAGGTGCGGCCGGAGGAGATCCTGATCGTCAACGGGTCGCAGCAGGCCTTCGACCTCGTGACGCGGACGCTCGTGGATCCCGGTGACACCGTCGCCATCGAGGATCCGTCGTACCCGAGGGCGGTCCAGGTCTTCCGGGCAGCGGGTGCCCAGCTCCTGCCCCTCCCCCTGACGTCGAGCGGGGACGGCTGGGGGGGCCTCAGCGTCCCGGCGCTCGAGCGAGTGCTGTCGCGGCAGGTCCCCAAGCTCCTCTACTGTCAGCCGGGCGCCCACAACCCGACTGGCGCCACCATGGAGGAGCCGGCGCGTCAGCGGCTGGTCGAACTCGCGGCGAGGCACCGGATGCCGATCCTGGAGGACGGCTTCGACGCCGGCCCGTTCTACCTGGCGCGGCCGCCCGCGCCGCTCAAGGCCATGGACCCCGCGGGGGTCGTCATCTACGTCGGCACCTTCTCGAAGATCCTCTTCCCCGGCCTCCGCCTGGGCTGGGTCGTCGCCGCCCCGGAGCTGATCGAGCGGCTGGAGACGGCGAAGGAGCTGGCCGACATTCACACGAGCCCCCTGCTCCAGGCCGCGGTCCACCGCTTCTGCGAGCGGCACCTGCTCGAGCGGCACCAGGCGCGGGTGCTCCGCGAGTACACGGAGCGCCGGGCGCGGCTGCTGGGGGCGCTCGACCGCCTGATGCCTCCGGGCGTGACCTGGAGCATCCCGCGCGGCGGCTTCTGCCTGGTGGTGACCGTACCCGGCGACGCGTCCGTCCTCCTGGCGCGGGCGCTCGCGCGGGGCGTCGCGTTCGTGCCCGGCAACGCCTTCTTCGTGGACGGCGGCGGCGAGCGGATGCTGCGGCTGTCGTTCTCGTCGGTGACGCCGGCGGAGATCGAGGAGGGCGTGCGGCGCCTCGCCGAGGCGGTGCGAGACCTGGAGCGCCAGCCCGGGCCCGCGGTCGCGCCACGCGAAGCCGCGGTGCCGCTCGTCTGAATGGACCCGAGGGGGACAGGCGACATGAGATTCGACACGGTGGTGGCGCGGGGCGGGCGCGACGCCCCGTCGCGGAGCCGGCCCTTGACGCCGCCGATCTACCAGACGAACGTCTACGTCTTCGAGGACATGGACGCGGTTGAGGCCGTGTGGGAAGGCAAGGAGCCGGGCTTCGTCTACGGGCGCTATGGGACGGGGAACCACCGGATGCTCGAGGAAATGGTCGCCGCGCTCGAGGGTGCCGAGGCCGGCGTGGCGTGCGCGTCCGGCATGGGCGCGACCACCGCGCTCCTGGTCGGTCTCCTCGGCGCCGGCGACCACCTCGTGGCCGCGCGCGACCTGTACGGCACCACGGCGGCCTCCCTCCAGACCGACGGGCGCCGCCTGGGCCTGGAGACCACGTTCGTCGATGCGACGGATCCGGAGCGCGTGCTGGCCGCCCTGCGCGGAGCGACCCGGGCCGTGTTCGTGGAGGCGATCTCGAACCCGCTCCTGCGGCTGGTGGACCTGCCCGCGCTCGGCGGCGCGCTCGGCGAGCGCGGCATCGATCTCGTGGTCGATGCGTCCATGGCGTCCCCGGCGGTGCTGCGCCCCATCGACCACGGGGCGACCATCGTCATGCACAGTCTGACGAAGTTCATCTCCGGCCACGGCGATGTCACCGGGGGCATGGTCCTGGGCCGTCGCGAAGCGATGGAGAGGATCCGGGCGGCCATGATCCGGATGGGGACGAACCTCGGGCCCTTCGATGCGTGGCTGGCCGCGCGCGGGGCCCGGACCCTCTCCGTCCGGATGGAGCGCCAGAGCGCCAACGCGCTCCGCCTGGCCGGCGCACTGCAGGGGCATCCCTCGGTGGCGAGGGTCTACTACCCGGGGCTCGATTCCCATCCGCAGCGCGCGCTGGCGCGGCGGATGATGCCGGGGCCGGCCGGCGCCATGCTGTCTCTTGATCTCACCGGCGGTGCGGCCGCGGTCGAGCGCTTCATGGGTCGGACGCGCCTGGTGGAGTTCGCTCCGAGCTTCGGCGACGTGGCGACGACGTGGACGTACCCCGCGCGCACCTCGCACCGGCGGGTTCCGGACGAGGACAAGGCGGCCGTGGGCATCGGTCCCGGACTCGTCCGGCTGTCGGTGGGGCTGGAGGACGCCGACGACCTCGTTGCCGACATGGAGCGGGCCCTTGAGTAAGCTCCTCGAGACCCGCTCCACGGCCGTGCGGCCGGTGGTCCTCGAAGGTCGCCACGTGCGTCTCGAGCCGCTCGCGCCGGGCCACGTCGAGCCCCTCCTCGCCGCCGCCCGCGGGCCGCGCGACACCTACGGCTTCACGCTCGTGCCCGGGGCCGTCGCCGACATGGATCGCTACGTGGCCGCCGCGCTCGCGGACCAGGAGGCCGGCCGGGCCGTGCCCTTCGCGACGCTCGACCGGGCGAGCGGCGCCGTGGTGGGCAGCACGCGGTTCTTCAACATCGAGTTCTGGCCATGGTCCCCCGGGAACCTCCACCAGCGAGGGGAGGACCGGCCGGACGTGGTCGAGATCGGCTGGACGTGGCTGACCGCCGCGTCCCAGCGCACCCCGCTCAACACGGAGGCCAAGCTCCTGATGCTCCGCCACGCCTTCGAGGTGTGGCGCGTGCATCGGGTGAGCTTCATGACGGACGCGCGCAACACCCGTTCACGGAACGCGATCCTCCGTCTCGGCGCCCGCTTCGACGGCGTCCTGCGGGTGCACCGCATCGCGTCCGACGGCGGCATCCGGGACACCGCGGCCTTCTCGATCGTGGAGGCCGAGTGGCCCGAGGTGCAGCGGAACCTACAGCGCCGGCTCGGCCGGTAGAGAGGAGACACGGACGATGGCTCAGCAGCAGACGGAAGTGGGCACGCTCCGGCTCAAGGTCGGGCTGGCCGAGATGCTGAAGGGCGGGGTGATCATGGACGTCACCAACGCCGAACAGGCCAGGATCGCCGAGGACGCCGGGGCCACGGCGGTCATGGCCCTCGAGCGGGTGCCGGCAGACATCCGCAAGGAGGGCGGGGTGGCCCGCATGTCGCCGGTGAGGAAGATCAAGGAGATCCAGCAGGCGGTGTCCATCCCGGTGATGGCCAAGTGCCGGATCGGACACTTCGTCGAGGCGCAGGTGCTGGAGGCGCTCGGCGTCGACTACATCGACGAGTCCGAGGTGCTCACCCCCGCCGACGAGCACTTCCACGTCGACAAGTTCGCGTTCAAGGTGCCGTTCGTGTGCGGCGCCCGTGACCTCGGCGAGGCGCTGCGCCGCATCGGGGAGGGAGCGGCCATGATGCGCACCAAGGGCGAGGCCGGCTCGGGCAACATCGTGGAGGCGGTGCGGCATATGCGCGCAGTGACCTCGGGAATCAAGCGCCTGACCACGCTGGGGGCCGAGGAGATGATGACCGAGGCCAAGACGCTGGGGGCTCCCTACGAGCTGGTCCGCTGGATCGCCGCCAACGGCAAGCTGCCGGTGCCGAACTTCTCGGCGGGAGGGATCGCCACGCCGGCCGACGCCGCGCTCATGATGCAGCTCGGCGCCGAGGCGGTGTTCGTGGGCTCGGGCATCTTCAAGTCGTCGGACCCGGCGGCGCGCGCCCGGGCCATCGTCCAGGCCACCACCCACTACAAGGACCCGGACGTCCTCGCCAAGGTCTCCGAGGACCTGGGCGAGGCCATGCCGGGCATCGAGATGTCGAAGCTCAAGGAGTCGGATCTGCTCCAGACCCGCGGCTGGTAGGTCTCGGCCCACCAGTCGTGGCGTGGGAGGGCAGGGGCAGGGTGGCGCCGTGGACGGACACATCGGCCCGCGAGCGGAGCGCCCCCTGTCCCGCGGCCCTCTCCAGAGAGGAACCGGGGGTAGCCGCGGCCGGCGATGCGACGGAAACACGCGATGGCAAGACGGGGCGAGACCGGGAGAGAGACACGGCGCGCGTCGACGATCGGCGTGCTGGCGCTCCAGGGGGATTTCGGGCTCCACGCCAGGGTGCTCGCGCGGCTCGGCGTGCCGACGGCGGAGGTGCGCAAGCCCGAGCAACTCGCCCACGTGGACGGCCTCATCATGCCCGGGGGCGAGAGCACCACCCTGCTCAAGCTCATCGACGCCTGGGACTTCGTGCCCGCGCTGGAGACGTTCCACGCAACCGGCAAGCCGATCTTCGGCACGTGTGCCGGCCTCATCCTCCTCGCCCGCGACGTCCTGAGCCCCGCCCAGTCCTCGCTGGGCCTGATCGACATCACCGCCGAGCGCAATGCGTACGGGCGGCAGAGGGAATCGTTCGAAACCGAGCTGGCCGCCGACCTCGGCCACGGCCCCGCGACCCTCAAGGCCGTCTTCATCCGCGCTCCGCGCATCCGGCGCCTCGGCCCGGAGGTCACGCCTCTGGCCGAGCATCGCGGCGAGTGCGTGATGGCCCGGCAGGGCACCGTGCTGGTCGCCGCCTTCCATCCCGAACTGACCGACGACACGACCGTCCACGACTACTTCACCCGCATGGTCCGGTCCCGCGAAGTGGCCCCGGCCGGCCCGGGAGATGGCAGCCGGGATCGCCCGGCTTGACAGCGCTGAGGTAGGGTGATACTGGTCTGACCAGTCGACCAGAGCCTACACTTCCGCGAACAAGCCGGCGGTCCGCGCTGTCAACCGGCGAGGCACGGTCGGACGGGTCGGGCGGTTTCGAGGGGACTCCAAGAGGAGGGAGCATGGCAGCCTTCACCTGCGAAGTGGTCTACCGCGGCATCTTCCAGAAGAACCTGGCGGCGCGCATCTGTCGCGGCATCGTCCTGTCGGCGCGCAAGGCGGGGCGCTGGGGTATCGCCTTCGGTCGCTACGGCGACAGCCCCCAGCGCAACGGCATCCCGGCCAAGGACTTCGCCATCGTGGCCGACAGCCAGGAAGAGCTCGAGCAGAACATGGCGCGCTACGAGCCCAAGGAGGTGGACGTCACCATCTGCGTCGACGACACCCTGTCCAAGGGCGTCGAGTCGTGGGCGTGGTATGGCCTGCAGCCGATCAACCGGCTCACGCTGCCCGGCGGGACCGTGCTCATGACCTCGCTCCAGAGCCCGGACGAGCTGCTCAGGGACATTCACAAGAAGGACGCGCCGTGGAACCTTGCCCTCATCCGGGCCAAGGCCTCCTTCTCGGGCCTCTGGGTCTACCGGGAGGACCACACGGAGGCGCGCATCCTCGGCGCCCTGGCCCGGCTCAAGCCGGAGTTCCTGTCGCTCGAGGCGGTCGGGCAGGCCATCGCGGAGGCGGAGTGGGGGAGCGACCTGAAGGTCGCCTCCGCGCGCAAGGCCCACGATCGCCTCGAGGTGCGGCCGGTGACGATGGCCGAGGGGAACGGCGAGGTGCCCTTCTCGTTCGAGATGCCGAAGTGGTGGGAGATGCGGGAGGGCGTCACGATCCCGGCCATTCCCGTGGGCAAGCCCATGGAGGGGGGCAAGGGCTACGTGCCCGAGCGGAACCCGTACTTCAAGAAGTACACGACGCGCACCATGCGGCCGGTGATCGACTTCGACAAGTGCGTGAAGTGCACGCTCTGCTGGCTGCAGTGCCCGGACTCCTGCTTCGACATCACCCCCGACGGGCTGTACGACGCCAACATGGAGTCCTGCTGCGGGTGCGGGGTGTGCGAGGCGGTGTGTCCGGCCAAGGACTGCGTGACCATGGTCAACGAGGCCGTGTTCGACGACAACGCGAGCCAGTGGGAGATGTGGCGGCACGACAAGGGGCAGTACCACACGTGGCTCGTCGACAAGATCAGCGACACCAGGCACGTGGCGCGCTCGCACGGCTTCCGGTTTCGCGGCCAGTACCAGGAGGAGATCAAGGCCGAGCTGGACTCGGGCGGGGTGACGATCACCGCGGGCATCCCCGGCGAGAACGCCGACCGCAAGCAGGCCTGACAGGAGGACGGGAGATGGCCGTGGAGACGAGGGCGGCGCCGGGCGTCGCCGACGACAAGGAGATGCTCATCTCGGGGAGCGAGGCATGCGCCGAGGCCCTCGCCCTCGCCGACATCGACGTGGTCACCGCGTATCCCATCCGGCCCTACGACACGGTGATGCAGGCCATCGCCCGCAAGATCGCGAACGGCCACCTCGTCGCCGAGTACATCGTGGCGGAGGGGGAGCACAGCCAGTTCGAGATCGTCAAGCACGCCTCGACGGTGGGCGCGCGCGTATTCTGCGGCTCGTCCGGGGTGGGGTGGATGTACGCGATGGAGTGCCTGACCGTCACCCCGCCCCTGCGCGTGCCCATGATCTGCATGGTGGGCAACCGCGCCCTCGACGACCCCGGTGCGTTCGGCGTCGAGCACAACGACGCCCTCGTCGTGCGCGACCTCGGCTGGATGCTCATCTGGGTCGACACCGCCCAGGAGATGCTGGACACCACGCTGCTGGCCTACCGCATCGCCGAGGACCGGCGGGTGTTCCTGCCCCTGGCCATGTCCGCGGACGGCGCCTTCCTCACCCACTCCCAGGCGCTGGTCCAGGTGCCGACCCGGGCCAAGGTCGAGAAGTTCCTGCCCCGGTACGACCGGGGCGACCTCCTGCTCCACCCGGACAATCCGATCACGGTCGCGCCCCAGGCCAACGAGGACTGGGTCATCGAGATCCGGCGGCAGAACAACGAGGCGATGGCGCGCGCCTCCACCGTGATCGAGGAGGCCTACGCCGAGTTCCGCACGGTGTTCGGGCGCGGCCCCGAGAACCCGTGGTTCGAGGAATACATGACCGACGACGCCGAGATCATTCTGCTCGGGATGGGCACCATCTCGCTGCCGTTCAAGGTGGCCATCCGGCAGATGCGGGCAGAGGGCAAGAAGGTCGGCCTCATCCGTCCCCGCTGGTTCCGACCGTTCCCGACGGAGCGACTGGTGCGCGCCCTCGAAGGGGCGCACGCCATCGGCGTCATCGATCGGGACTATTCCTTCGGGTCGCCGTTCGGATCGGGCGTGCTCGCCAACGAGATCCGGGCCGCCATGTACAACGCGGACACGCGGCCCCCCCTGCTGTCGTTCATCTGCGGCCTCGGCGGCCGCGAGGTGACATTGCCGGACGTGTACAAGGCGACCGAGATGTGCTTCGAGGCGGCGCGGAGCGGCAAGTCCCCCCAGCGGACGAGCTGGCTCGGCGTGCGGGAATGACGGGGACGGCGCCACCGCGCACCGTGCCAGGGAGGCCACGACATCATGGCTGAGACCTTCGCCAACGAGACGCAGGTGCTGACGCCCTTCCGGGGCGTGAAGAAGGTGACCATCGAGGAGTACTTCACCTCGGGCCATCGCACGTGTCAGGGCTGCGAGTCGGCCCTGGTCATGAAGCTGATGGTCAAGGCGGCGGGGCCGCGCACCATCGTGCTCGGCGCCACCGGGTGCATGTACGTCGCCAACACGACGTACTACACGACCCCGTGGGTGGTGCCGTGGATGCACACCCAGCTCGGCTCCTCGGGTTCGGCGGCGCTGGGCACTGCGGCCGGCCTCAAGGCCCTCATGACGAAAGGCAAGATGAAGGCGGAGCCCATCAACGTGATCGCGTTCTGCGGCGACGGCGGCGGGGCCGACATGGGGCTGGGCGCGATCTCCGCAACCCTGACCCACCGCGAGTACAACTCCCTCATTCTGCTCTACGACAACGAGTCCTACGCCAACACCGACATCCAGCTCTCGGGCTCGACCCCATGGGGGGCCAACACCACGTTCAGCCCGCCGGGGAGCGTCAAGCGGATCATCCACACGCGCTGGAAGAAGAACACGGCGGGCATGCTCGCGGCCGGCCACACGGAGTGCCGCTACGTCGCCACCGTGTGCGCGTCGTACGCCGTGGACATGATGAACAAGGTCCGCAAGGCCCTGACCATCGGAGGGCCGACCTTCATCCACTCCCTCGACCCGTGCCCGAAGGGATGGGACTACGATCCCATGCTGTCCCACGAGCTGGGCGAGCTCGCCATCGAGACCGGGGTGTTCCCGCTGTTCGAGGTGGAGGACGGCGTGGTCCGGCACTATGGCAAGACCAAGGCCATCGTCGACGGGCGCCCGCGCAAGCCGGTCCGCGAATACCTCCTCAAGCAGGGGCGCTTCGCCCACTTCACCGAGGAGGACATGGACTACTTTCAGTCCAAGGTCGACGAGATGTGGGACAAGTGGGAGATCCCCGGGGTCATCCCCTTCTGGAAGGAGACGGCGAAGCACGCCAGTCCACGAACGTCCTGAGCAGGGGCGGGCGGCCGCGCGCGGGTCGGGGCCGAGGCTGGCGAGGCCTGTGGCACCGCCTGCGCGCCGGCCGTGCACGACCTGGACACGACAGCAGGGAGACGATGAATCGATCGGCGCCCCGGGAGATCGCCCGGGGAGTGCGGGGGCAGAGGCGGCCGGTGCTCGTTCCCGCCGGAGCGCCATGAGCCTCGATCTCGTCCTCGATCGTCCTGCGGATCTGGTGCTGGCCGGTGACAACGCCGTGGTCATTGCCCTCGCGGCGGGGTTCTCGGCGAGGTGGCGGGCACGATGATCGTGGAAGATCCCTGGGTCATGGCGTTCCCGGGAGCATGCGTCGCCCGCGCGGCCGAGGAGGGCGCCCGTTTCGGCCTCTTCGCCGGAGGGGTCGCGGTGGGCCCGGCGCCGACGCGGCGGTGTGCCGTCTCCGGCGGCGAGCCGGTGACGACATAGAGGGCCGTCGCGGGCGCCCGGGCGATGGACTGGCCGCATCTCGAGCCGATCAAGAACACCCGCATCTACGAGGAGATCGTCCGCCAGGTGCGGGCGCTCATCAGCGACGGTCGCCTGAAATCGGGCGACCGCCTGCCCCCCGAGCGCGACCTGGCCGAGCAGTTCCGCGTCAGCCGGACGTCGGTCCGGGAAGCCCTGCGGGCGCTCGAGAGCCGGGGGCTGATCGAGATCCGGGCCGGCGAGGGCGCCTTCGTCCGGGACATCTCCGTGGACGCGCTCGTCGAGCCGCTGGCGCTCGTGATCCTGCCCCACCGCGAGGCCGTCGGCGAGCTCTTCGAAGCGCGGCGCTTGCTGGAACCGGCCATCGCGGCCCTCGCCGCGCGCCGGGCGACTCCCGAGGAGCTCGGCGAGATGGAGCGGGTCCTCGACGAACAGGCTCGGGAGGTGGGCCTCGGGCGGACCGGGGTGGCCCAGGATTCCGCGTTCCATGCCGCGCTGGCCAACAGTGCGCACAACCGGGCCATCAGCCGCATCGTCAGCGCGCTCATGGACCTTCTGACCCAGAGCCGGGAGGAGTCCCTGCAGACGCCGGGGCGGCCCGAGCGTTCGCATCAGGACCACCGCAGAATCCTCGAGGCGCTGCGGCGCCGCGACGAGGTCGCCGCCCATCGCGCCGTCGTCGACCACCTGATCGCGGTGGAGCGCCTGCTGATGGGCGCGCACGCCGACGAGGTCAGGCCCGCCGGAGCGACTCCGGCGGGAGCGCGCAGGAGAAGGGACGGTGATGCATCCTCGTAAGTGCGCGTCGTGCAAGATCAAATATTGACAATCTGAAGGTGGTCCCTTAGCATCTGTAGGATTCCACCAGGCCCGCTAGGGCCTGTCTTTTTCTCCTCAACCCGGCGCGGAGCCGGCGCTGGCAGCAGGGAGCCGTTTCGATGGCGAACGTGAAGCCAGGGACCCGTCGGTCGGCAAAGCCCGGAAAGAAGGCCACCGCCTCTCGCGCTGCTCGCGCGCCGCGCTACGTGTACTCGTTTGGCAACGGGCGAGTCGAGGAGCCCCGCGGGGTCACGACGCCCGGCGAACTGCTCGGAGGCAAGGGGGGCGGCCTGTTCGAGATGACACGGCTCGGCATCCCCGTGCCACCTGGCTTCACGATCACCACGGAGGCCTGGGCCGCGTACGAGGTCGCCGGCCGGAACCTGCCCGCGGCCCTGTGGCCCCAGGTGCTGGAGGGGATGTCGCGGCTGGAGGCCGCTGCCGGCCTGCGACTCGGCGACGCCTCGCGGCCGCTGCTGGTGTCGGTGCGCTCGGGCGCCCGCGTGTCCATGCCAGGCATGATGGACACGGTGCTGAACCTCGGTCTGAACGACAAGACCGTCGCGGGCCTCGCCCGCTGGACGAAGAAGGAGCGGTTCGCCTGGGATTGCTATCGTCGGTTCGTCGCCGCCTTCGGCGACGTCATCCTCGGCATCGACCGGCGGGAGTTCGAGGGCCCGCTCGAGGAGGCCAAGGCCCAGGCGGGGGTGACGATGGACGCCGAGGTGCCCCCGAGCGCCCTTCGGCAGCTGGTCGCCCGGTACAAGGACATCGTGGCTGAGAAGGCGGGACAGCCCTTCCCGCAGGATCCGTCCGAGCAGCTGCGGCTGGCGATCGTCGCGGTGTTCAACTCCTGGTTTGCGAAGAAGGCGGTTGACTATCGCCGCATCAACCGGCTGGGCGACGACACGGGCACCGCCGTGACCGTGATGGCCATGGTGTTCGGCAATCTCGGAGACACGTCGGGGACGGGCGTGTGCTTCACGCGCGATCCCTCGACGGGGGAGCGGGTCTTCTTCGGGGAGCTCCTGATGAACGCGCAGGGGGAGGACGTGGTGGCAGGGATCCGGACGCCCGAACCCCTGGCGGCTCTCGAAACGAGGATGCCCGCGGTCTACCGCGACCTGGTCAGGCTCAAGGACAAGCTCGAGCGCCACTACCGGGACATGCAGGACATCGAGTTCACGGTGCAGGAGAGGAAGCTCTATCTGCTGCAGACGCGATCGGGGAAGCGCACGGGGGCCGCCGCCGTCCGGATCGCCGTGGAGATGGCTCGCGAGGGACTGCTCGATGGCACGCGCGGCGGCAAGGGCGGCCCGTCGCCAGAGGCGCGGCGGGTCGCGCTGATGCGCGTGGATCCGGCGGCGCTGCACCAGCTCCTGCACCCGCGGATCGATCCCGAGGCACGCTATACGGCCATTGCCCGGGGGTTGAGCCTCGGCTTCGGAGCCGCCGTCGGGCGCGTCGTCCTCGACCCGGAGGCCGCGGTGGAGGCCGCCCTGCGCGAGGAAAGGGTCATTCTCGTGCGCACGGAGACGTCGCCCGAGGACGTGGCGGGGATGCACGCCGCCCAGGGGGTGCTGACCGCGCGCGGGGGGCTGACCTCGCACGCCGCGGTGGTGGCGCGGGGCATGGGCAAGTGCTGCGTGGTGGGGGCCAGCGACGTCGTCGTCGACGAGGAGCGGCGGCTGTTCCGGTGCGGTCGCCACGTGGTGCGCGAGGGCCAGGTGATCTCGCTGAACGGGGCGACCGGCGAGGTCGTCGCCGGCCCGCTGCCCCTGGTGCCACCGACGCTCTCCGACGAGTTCAAGCTCTTCGTGGAATGGGCTCGGGCGATCTTCGCCCCGCCGGCGGGCGCCCGGCGGGGCGGCGGCGAGCACGCGCGGGAGCCCCGGTTCGGGGTGCGCGCCAACGCCGACACCCCGGAGGACGCGCGCAAGTCCCTCGAGTTCGGCGCTCAGGGCATCGGGCTGGTCCGCACCGAGCACATGTTCTTCGGCGACGAGCGCATTCCCATCGTGCGCGAGATGATCCTGGCCCGCGACGTCGCCGAGCGCCGCGCCGCCGTGGACCGGCTGCTGCCCTTCCAGCGCGAGGACTTCATCGGGATCTTCATCGCCATGGACGGACGGCCCGTCACCATCCGGCTCCTCGATCCCCCGCTCCACGAGTTCCTGCCGAAGTACAAGGACGTGCTCGAGGAGTACACGAAGCTCGACACTCTCTCCATCAACCCCGCCCGGCATCGGGATCTCGGCGCCATCAAGGCGCGCCTCGAGCAGCTCATCGAGGTGAACCCGATGCTCGGGCACCGCGGCTGCCGGCTCGGGATCACCTTCCCCGAGATCTACGACATGCAGGTGCGCGCCATCATCGAGGCGGCCTGCGCGGTGACGGGGCAGGGCGGGCGGGTCGCGCCGGAGATCATGATCCCGCTCACCGGGACCGAGACCGAGATGCTGCTCACCGAGCGCATGACGCGCACGGTGGCCGACGCCGTGATGGCCGAGAAGGGCGTGCGGATCGCATACACCGTGGGCACCATGATCGAGGTGCCGCGCGCCTCCCTCATCGCCGACAAGCTGGCCCGGCACGCCGACTTCTTCTCGTTCGGGACCAACGACCTCACCCAGATGACGTTCGGGTACAGCCGGGACGACATCGGCAAGTTCCTTCCGTACTACCTCGAGAAGCGCCTTCTCCCCGACGATCCGTTCGCGGTGCTCGACCAGGAGGGCGTCGGCGAGATGATCCGGATCGGCATCGAGCGCGGGCGCCGGACGCGCCCCGACCTCAAGGTCGGGATCTGCGGTGAGCACGGGGGCGAGCCGTCGTCGGTCCGGTTCTGCCACCACGTCGGGATGACGTACGTGTCGTGCTCGCCGTACATGGTACCGATCGCGTGGCTGGCCGCGGCCCAGGCCGAGATCCAGGCGCCCCGCGCCGGCGGAGGCACCCGTACCGGCCGAGGCAAGCGATATGCGTGAGCACACTGGCGTGTACGTCCCGGTGCCCACCCCGTACCGCGGCGATGCTGTCGCCCCTGACCGCCTGAAGGCGAATCTCCGGCGCTGGGGCCAGTCTCCGGTCGCCGGCTACGTGGCCCTCGGCTCCACCGGCGAGTTCCCGCTGCTCGCCGAGGCCGAGCGCGACGCCGTCCTCGCCGCGGCCCGGGAGGGTATCCCGGCGGATCGGGCCATGATCGCGGGGACCGGCCACAACGCCACCCCCCTCACCGTGAAGCAGACGCGGCGGGCGGCCGAGCTCGGGGCGGACGCGGCCCTGGTGATCACTCCGCACTACTTCACGCGGCCCTTCTCGGCCGCGGCGGCCCAGGTCAGGCACTACCTGGCGGTGGCCGAGGCCTCGCCTATCCCGGTGATGATCTACAATGTGCCTGTCAACACCGGGATCAACCTCGAGCCCGACACGGTGGCGCGCATCGCGGAGCACCCGAACGTGTGCGGCATCGCGGACGTGTCCGGCGACATCTCCCAGGCGGCCCAGACGATCCACCTGACTCCCAAGAGCTTCCACGTGCTGGTGGGGGCGGCGGCGGCGCTCCTGCCCGCCCTGGCCATCGGGGCCTCCGGGGGAGTCCTGGCCCTCGCCACCATCGCGGCCCGCGAGTTCTGCGACATCTACGCGCTGGCCCGGCAGGGGCGGTGGGAGGAAGCGAAGGAGATCGCGGGCCGGATGATGCTGGCCGACCGCGGCGTGCCCGGGCGGTTCGGCATCGGCGGCCTCAAGGCCGCCCTCGACCTCCTGGGGCTGTACGGCGGTCCGTGCCGGGCCCCGCTCGGCACGCCGGACGGCAACGCGATCGAGGACATCAAGGAAGTGCTCGCCTCGGCGGGGCTCCTGTAATCTGACAGCGGAGGAGAAGGTCGTGAAGCTCTCAGGTGCGCGGATCTTGCTGGAGAGTCTGAAGCGAGAGGGCGTGGACGTCATCTTCGGGCTCCCCGGCGGCGCCGTCCTGCCCATCTACGACGCCCTGTACGACTTCGAGGGGCTGCGCCACGTGCTGGTCCGCCAGGAGGCAGCGGCCGGGCACGCGGCGGAGGGCTACGCGCGGACCAGTGGCAAGGTCGGCGTGTGCCTGGTCACGTCGGGGCCGGCCGCGACGAACCTGGTCACCGCGCTCCAGGACGCCCTGATGGATTCGATCCCCATCGTCGCCTTCACGGGGCAGGTGCCGACGCACCTCATCGGCAACGACGCGTTCCAGGAGGCCGACAACGTCGGCATCACCCGCTCGGCCACGAAGCACAACTACCTGGTCAAGGACGGTCGCGACCTGGCCGGCATCGTCAAGGAGGCCTTCCACATCGCGTCCACCGGCCGCCCGGGGCCGGTCCATGTGGACTTGCCCAAGGACGTGCTGGTCAAGGAGTGGCCCTTCGAGGCGGCTGCCCCCGTGCACCTGCGCTCCTACAACCCGACGTACGATGGCCACCCCGGCCAGATCAAGAAGGCCGCGCGGTCGCTGGTGCGGGCCCACCGCCCGGTCCTGTACGTCGGCGGGGGCGCCATCTCCGCCGATGCCGCCCCGGTCCTCCGCGAGCTCGCGGAGCTCGTGCAGGCCCCGGTCACCCAGACGCTCATGGGCCTGGGCGCCTTCCCCATGGAGCATCCGCTGTCCCTCGACATGCTGGGCATGCACGGGACGTACTACGCGAACATGGCGGTGCACCACTCCGACCTGCTGATGGCGATCGGAGCCCGATTCGACGACCGGGTGACGGGCCGGGTGGATGCGTTCGCGCCGAACGCCGAGATCGTCCACATCGACATCGACCCCTCGTCGATCTCCAAGAACATCAAGGTCCACATCCCGATCGTGGGCGACTGCGGCCGCGTCCTCGCCAGGCTCGTGGAGGCGGTGCGCGAGGAGCTGGCCGGCGACGTGCCGTCCGCGGTGCGGGAGGCGCGGCGCCAGTGGACCGAGCAGGTCGCCCGGTGGAAGGCGCAGTTCCCGCTGCGCTACGACTGGAGCGACGAGGTCATCAAGCCCCAGTACGTCATCCAGGAAATCTCGAACCTGACCCAGGGCGAAGCCTTCGTGGTGACGGGCGTCGGGCAGCATCAGATGTGGGCGGCCCAGTACTATCGGTTCAAGCACCCGCGGCGCTGGTGCACGTCGGGCGGCCTCGGCACCATGGGCTATGGCCTGCCGGCGGCCATGGGGGTGCAGGCCGCCAACCCGGGCAAGACCGTGGTCAATATCGACGGGGACGGGTCCTTCGCCATGAATAGCCAGGAGCTCGCCACCTGCTTCACGGAGGGGTTTCCGGTCAAGACCGTCATCATCAACAACAGTGGGCACGGGATGGTCCGGCAGTGGCAGCGCATCATCTACAAGGAGCGGTACTTCGCCATTGACTTGCCCGGGGTACCCGACTGGGTGCGCCTGGCCGAGGCCTACGGCTGTGTGGGCATCCGGGTCACCCGGCCGAGCGAGGTGGTGCCCGCCATCGAGAAGATGCTGAGCACGCCGGCGCCGGTGGTTCTCGACGTTTGCGTGGACAAGGACGAGTGCGTGTTCCCGATGGTTCCCGCGGGCGGAGCCAACACGGAGATGATCCTGGAGCCGCCATCCCGCGAGGTGCGCGAGAAGGCGGCCAAGTCGCAGACGGGGTTCTGATCGGACCCGCGGGCGGGAGGAGGAGACGTGCAGGAGCCGGAGCATCGGAAGCACACCATCGCGGTACTGGTGGAGAACAAGTTCGGGGTGCTCTCGCGGGTGGCGGGACTGTTCTCGGCGCGCGGCTACAACATCGAGAGCCTCTCGGTGGGCGAGACGCTTGACCCCTCGGTGTCGCGCATGACCCTGGTCGTGCGAGGCGACGCCTTCATCATCGAGCAGGTGGTCAAGCAACTGCACAAGCTGATCGACGTGATCAAGGTCACCGATCTGAGCGAGGAGGACCACGTCGAGCGGGAGATGATCCTCGTCAAGGTCAACGCGGAGCCGGCGGCCCGGGCCGAGATCCTGCGCAGCGCGGACATCTTCCGGGCCAAGGTGGTGGACGTGACCCCCGGAACCTATACCCTCGAGCTGACCGGCGACGAGTCCAAGCTGGACGCCCTGATCGAGCTCCTGCGGCCGTTCGGCATCCAGGAGCTGGTGCGGACGGGCAAGGTCGCCATCGCGCGCGGGCCGAAGACCCGGCTGCGCCGCGTGCCGGAGCGCCTCGGCAAGCCGCGACCGGCCTCCCCGTCCGCCGTGTCCCAGGACCCGCGCGTCGTCGGCTTTGCCGACTAACCTCCAGAAGGAGACACTCAGGATGCCGGCCAGGATTTTCTACGATCAGGACGCCGACCTCGGCCTGCTCAAGGGCAAGACGATCGCCATCATCGGCTACGGCAGCCAGGGGCACGCCCACGCCCTCAACCTCAAGGACTCGGGCCAGAACGTGGTGGTGGGTCTCTACGAGGGATCGAAGAGTTGGGCCCGGGCGGAGAAGGACGGCTGCAAGGTGATGGCGGTGCACGACGCCGCCCAGGCCGGCGACATCGTCATGATCCTGCTGCCCGACCAGACCCAGCGCCAGGTGTACGAGGAGTCGATCAAGGGCGCGCTGGGCCGCGGCAAGACCGTCATGTTCGCCCACGGCTTCAACATCCACTTCAACCAGGTGGTGCCGGGGCCCGACGTCGACGTGTCGATGATCGCCCCCAAGGCCCCCGGGCACGTCATGCGCGACCTGTTCACGCAGGGGCCCGGGGTGCCTGGGCTCGTGGCGGTGCACCAGGACGTCTCGGGCAAGGGGCGGGATATGGCCCTCGCCTATGGCAAGGGCGTCGGCTGCACCCGGGCCGGGGTCATCGAGACCACCTTCAAGGAGGAGACGGAAACCGACCTGTTCGGGGAGCAGACCGCCCTGTGCGGCGGCATCTCGCATCTGATCAAGGCGGCCTTCGACACGCTGGTGGAAGCGGGGTACCAGCCCGAGGTCGCCTACTTCGAGTGCATGCACGAGATGAAGCTCATCGTGGATCTGTTCTACCAGGGTGGCCTCGCCTACATGCGCTACTCCGTGTCGGACACCGCGGAGTACGGTGACTACACCCGGGGGCCGCGGGTGGTCAACGAACAGACCCGCGCCGAGATGAAGAAGATCCTCGGGGAGATCCAGTCCGGGCAGTTCGCGCGGGAGTGGGTCCTCGAGAACCAGGCGAACCGCGCCGGCTTCCTGGCCATGCGCAAGCGGGATGCCGATCACCAGATCGAGGAGGTCGGCGCGCGGCTCCGCAAGATGATGTCGTGGATCAAGCCGCCGCGCGTCTGATCCGGTGCGGATCCCAATCGCGCGTGAGGGGTGGCCGCTCGCGGCGTCGTTCGGCGGCGCCGCTGCGCTGCTGTGGGCTCTCTCGTGGCGGAGGGCCGCCCTCGGGGCCGGGGCGGGCGCCGTGGCGTGCCTCGGCTTCTTCCGCGACCCCGAGCGGACGCCGCCCCGGCTGGCGGGCGCGATCCTGTCGCCGGCCGATGGGCAGGTGATGGAAGTGCGCGACGTGGACGATCCGTTCGTCGGGCCGGCCACGCGCGTTGCCGTGTTCCTGTCCCCGCTGGATGTCCACGTAAATCGCGCTCCGGTGTCGGGCCTCGTCAAGGACGTCGAGCGCGTGCCGGGCCGTTTCGTGCCCGCGTACCGGGCCGACGCGGGGGCGGTGAACGAGCGCGCCTCGGTCCGCATCGAGGGAGACCGGGGGCGCGTCGTGGTGAGCCAGATCGCGGGGGCGGTGGCGCGGCGGGTCGTCTGTCGGCTGCGGCCGGGGGACCGGGTGGAAGCGGGGGAGCGCTTCGGGATGATCCGCTTCGGATCGCGCACGGATCTCGTGGTGCCGCGCGCGGCCGCCGTCCAGGTGCGCGTGAGCGACCGCGTGATCGGAGGGGTCACCATCGTGGCCCTTGTGTCATGAAGCGGCGCCACCTGCACGGGGAGGGCTTCCGGGGCCCGCGGCGGCGGCGCTGGGAGGAGCTGCGCGAGCGACGCCGGCAGGGCATCTTCCTCCTGCCGAGTCTTTTGACCACCGGCAATCTCTTCGGCGGCTTCCTCGCCATCATCCTGGCCAGCCAGCAGCGCTTCACCGAGGCCGCCGTCGCCATCTTCGTGGCCATGGTGCTGGATCTTCTGGACGGCAAGGTGGCCCGGTTGACCGAGACGACCACCCAGTTCGGCGTGGAGTTCGACTCCCTGGCCGACGTGGTGTCGTTCTGCGTCGCCCCCGCCTTCCTGATGTACATGATGGTCTTGCGCGACCTCGGGCGGGCGGCGTGGCTGGGCGCCGGCCTCTACGTCATCTGCGGGGCGCTGCGGCTCGCCCGCTTCAACGTGCACTCCGGCGTGGCCGACCGGCGTTACTTCGTGGGGCTATCGACCCCGGCGGCGGCGGGACTGGTGTGCTCGGCCGTCCTGCTGATCGACGGCGAGGATCTCGCACGCTGGCACGGCTTCGCCATCGGGGCCGGCCTGTACCTGGTGGCCTTGCTCATGGTGTCGACCTTCCGCTACTACAGCTTCAAGGACGTGGACTTCGCCAAGCGCCATCCGGCGAGCGTGCTCCTGCTCGTGGTGCTGGGCGTGCTCATCGTGGCCACGCATCCCCAGTGGTTCCTGCCCCTGCTGTTCGGCGGCTACGCCCTGAGCGGACCGACCCGCCCGCTGTGGCTGCGCCGCCGCGAGCGGGCGCCGGCGCCAGACCGTTCCAGCCGCGAGGCTCCCTAGTGTCCCGCGCCCGCGGCGGCGGGCGCCCCCGGGCGCCGGCGCCCGCCGATCAACCAGGAGGACATGTCATGCAGCCGGTCATCATCTTCGACACCACGCTCCGGGACGGAGAGCAGGCCCCGGGCTTCTCGATGAACACCATGGAGAAGCTCGAGATGGCCCGCCAGCTCGCCCGGCTGAACGTCGACGTGATCGAGGCGGGGTTTCCCATCTCGTCGGACGAGGACTTCGAGGCGGTGCGGGAGGTCGCCCGGCAGGTCGGGGCCGCGGAGGGGGCGCCCATCATTTGCGGCCTCTCCCGGGTCGGCCTGGTGGACATCGACCGCTGCTGGGAGGCCGTCAAGTACGCGCGGCGGTCGCGCATTCACACCTTCGTGGCCACCTCCGACATCCACCTCAAGTACAAGCTCCGCAAGACGCGGGCCGAGGTCCTGAAGGCGGCGGTGGAGGCGGTGGCCCACGCGCGCGGATACTGCGAGGACGTCGAGTTTTCCCCGGAGGACGCGTCGCGCTCGGACTTCGACTACATGTGCGACGTGCTGGAGGCCGTGATCGACGCGGGAGCCCGGACCATCAACATCCCGGACACCGTCGGCTACGCCATCCCCGAGGAGTGGGCCGGGCGCATCGCGAAGATCCGCGACCGCGTCAGGAACAGCGACCGGGCCGTCATCTCCGTGCACTGCCACAACGACCTCGGGCAGGCCGTGGCCAACTCGCTGGCCGCGATCCGGGCGGGGGCGCGCCAGGTGGAGTGCGCGGTCAACGGCATCGGGGAGCGCGCCGGCAACGCCTCCCTGGAGGAGATCGTGATGGCCCTGCACACCCGGCGTGACTTCTTCGGGGTCGACACCGGCGTGCGGACCGAGGAGATCTTCAAGACCTCGCGCCTGCTGTCCCACATCACCGGCGTGCACGTGCAACCGAACAAGGCCATCGTGGGGGAGAACGCGTTCGCCCACGAGGCCGGCATCCACCAGGACGGCGTGCTCAAGGAGAAGCTCACCTACGAGATCATGAAGCCCGAGGACATCGGCCGCTCCTCGAACAAGCTCGTGATGGGCAAGCACTCCGGCCGGCATGCCCTGGCCGCGCGCCTGGGGGACCTGGGCTTCGAGCTGGACGACGCCGAGCTGGGCAAGGCGTTCCGGAAGTTCAAGGATCTCGCGGACAAGAAGAAGGAGATCTTCGACGAGGACCTGATCTCGATCGTGAAGGACGAGATGGCGCAGGTGCCGGAGACCTACGCGCTCGACTACCTGCACGTGATCAGCGGGACCGGGATCATCCCGTCCGCCACCGTCCGCCTCAAGAAGGAGGCCGAGGTGTTCCAGGACTCCGGCGTGGGCGACGGTCCGGTGGATGCCGTGCTCAACGCCATCGATGCCATCACCGGCCTGAAGGGCCGGCTCCAGGACTACCAGCTCCGCGCTGTGACGGGTGGCAAGGATGCCCTGGGCGAGGTCTCGGTGCGGGTCGATTTCGACGGGACCGTCGTGCCCGGCAAGGCCAGCTCCACCGACGTGATCGAGGCGAGCGCGCGCGCCTACGTCAACGCCCTGAATCGCCTCGTCCGTCCCGCCGCCGCCCGCCTGAAGGAGGTGGGCCCGTGACCACCCATCGGATCGCGGTGCTGCCGGGGGACGGGGTCGGGCAGGAGGTGACGCCGGAGGCCCTGAAGGTCTTGGGCGTGGTGGGCAAGGCGACCGGCGCCTCGTTCGAGTTCGAGTCGGGGCTCGTCGGCGGCGGCGCCATCGACGCCGGCGGGGATCCGCTGCCCGAGTCCACGCTGCGCCTGTGCCGGGGAGCGGATGCCATCCTGTTCGGCGCGGTGGGCGGCCCGCGCTGGGACGACCGGCCTCAGGAGACGCGGCCGGAGCGCGGCCTCCTGCGGATCCGCAAGGAGCTCGACCTGTTCGCCAACCTCCGGCCGGCCCGGTGCTTCCCCATGCTGGTGGACGCCTCGCCGCTCAAGCGCGCCGTGGTCGAGGGGACGGACCTGATGGTCGTACGGGAGCTGACGGGCGGGCTGTACTACGGCGATCCGCGGGGCCGCACGGCGCTCCCGACCGGCGGGGAGCGCGCGGTGAACACGATGGTCTACACCACCCAGGAGATCGAGCGCGTGGCGCGCGCGGCGTTCGACGTGGCCATGAAGCGCCGCCGGCGGCTGGCCTCGGTGGACAAGGCCAACGTGCTCGTCGTCTCCCAGCTCTGGCGCGAGGTGGTGACCGGCGTCGCGCCCGACTATCCTGAGGTCGAGCTCGAGCACATCCTCGTCGACAACTGCGCGATGGCGCTGGTGAGCCGGCCCACGCGCTTCGACACCCTGGTCACCGAGAACACCTTCGGCGACATCCTGTCCGACGAGGCGGCCATCCTGGCCGGGTCGATGGGGATGTTGCCCTCGGCCAGCCTGGGGGCGCGGGGGGCGCTCTACGAGCCCGTGCACGGCTCGGCGCCGGACATCGCGGGCAAGGGTGTCGCCAATCCGATCGCCGCCATCCTGTCCGCCGCGATGCTCCTGAGGTACTCTCTCGGCCTCGGGCCCGACGCGGACCGGATCGAGGCCGCCGTGACGCGCGTGCTGGAGCAGGGCCATCGCACCGCCGACATCCGGCAGGATGGGGCGCGAGCGGTGGGGACGGGCGAGATGGGCGATCTGATCGCCGCCGAGGTCGAGCGGTCGTACTGACCAGGGGAGGCACCTCAGCATGGCATCGGGATGCGTGGTCGCGGTGGTGGGGGTGACGGGGGCGGTGGGCCAGACCACGCTGCGACTCCTCGAGGAGCGCGCGTTTCCCGTCAAGGAGCTGCGGGCGTTCGCCTCGGAGCGCTCGGCGGGCAAGCGCGTGACGTTCGGCGGCGAGTCCATCGGGGTGGAGCGACTCGGTCCGGACGCCTTCCGGGGTGTCGAGATCGCGCTGTTCTCGGCGGGCTCGGCCCAGTCGAGGGAATGGGCACCGCGGGCGGTGAAGGCGGGGGCGGTGGTCATCGACAAGTCCAGCGCGTTCCGCATGGATCCGGACGTACCGCTGGTGATTCCGGAGATCAACGGCCACGCCGCGCGCGAGCACCGCGGGATCGTGGCCTGTCCGAACTGCACGACCATCGTGACGGCCATGCCGCTCAAGCCGCTGCACGACGCGGGACGTCTGCGCCGGGTGGTGGCCACCAGCTACCAGGCAGTCTCCGGGGCCGGGGTGAACGGCGTCGAGGAGCTTCGCGTGCAGACGCTCGCGTGGGCCCGGGGCGAAGCCATGGTGCCCCGGCATTTCACCCACCAGATCGCGTTCAACGTGATCCCGCACATCGACGCCTTCGCCGACAACGGGTACACGGGCGAGGAGATGAAACTCGTCAACGAGGTGCGCAAGATCCTGGCCCTGCCCGACCTCCGCATCTGCCCGACCACCGTGCGGGTGCCGGTGTTCACCGCGCACTCGGTCGCGGTGAACGCGGAGACGGAGCGCGCGGTCGGCGTGGAGGAGGCGCGGCGGGCGTTCTCGGGCTTCCCCGGACTGCGCGTGTGGGACGATCCCGCGCGCGCCCAGTACCCCATGCCCGTCCTGGTCGAGGGCCAGGACGATTGCTTCGTCGGCCGCATCCGGCCGGACCTGTCCGAGCCCAACGCCCTGAACTTCTGGGTGGTGGGCGATCAGCTTCGCAAGGGGGCGGCTCTCAACGGCATCCAGATCGCGGAGCTGCTCGTCCGCTGATGGCCGGCTCCCCGGGGGAGCAGTGCCGCCTCTCCCCGGATCGCCTTCCGGCCGGCGCGGATCCGGACGGACCGGCGGACGGGATGCGCACCCTCGAAGTGAGGCTCGCCTACGATGGCGGCGATTTCCATGGCTGGCAGCTCCAGCCGGACCGCCCGACGATCCAGGCGGCGCTGATCCGAGCAGGCCAGGAGGTCCTGGGACGCGGGGTCGGCGTCGTGGGCGCGAGCCGGACGGACGCCGGCGTGCACGCCCTCGGCCAGGTGGCCAGCGTGCGGACGAGCTCGCGCCTGACGCCGTGGGCGGTGGCGCGCGCCCTCAATGCGCGGTTGCCGTCCGCGGTCCGGGTGCTCGCCGCGCGCGAGGCGCCGGCCGGCTTCGACGCCCGCCGGTGGGCGGAGAGCAAGCGCTATGTCTACGTGCTGGACCTGGGCCCCGCCGCGCACCCGTTCCTGCGGCGCTTCGCCTGGCACGTCCCCGTCGGCCTCGACCGGTCCGGCATGACCAAGGCCCTTCGCCACCTCCGGGGACGACACGACTTCTCCGCGTTCTGCGCCTCGGCGGGGCGGGGGCGGGCACCGTTCTGCACGCTCCGGAGCGCGCGCGTCGTGACCCGCCGCCAGCGCCTCGCCATCGTGATCTCCGCCGACAGCTTCCTGCATCACATGGTGCGCAACATCGTGGGCTCTCTGGTCGAGGTGGGGCGTGGCGCACGGCCCGCGGACTGGGTGGCGGAGGTACTCGTCGGCCGCGACCGGAAGCTTGCCGGACCCACGGCGCCGGCCCACGGGCTCACGCTGCTGCGCGTCCGGTACCGGCGCGATGGCGCCGGCATGCCCGTCCGGCCGGGCGGGGACGATCCGGTGGCGGGTAGTATCATCGAGGCCGGGAGCCGACGTCACCGGTGAGAGCGTTCATGCGCGTCGCCCGGGGCCGGGCCGAGGAGGTCAAGGGAGAGGTCGTCCGCGAGCAGCCCCTCAGCATCCACGTCAACGGCACGCGCTTCATCACGCTCCTGTGCTCGCCGTTCCAGCTCGAGGCGCTGGTGCTCGGGTACCTCTGGATGGAGATGGTCATCGGCGCCCTCGACGAGGTGGCCTCCCTTCAGGTGTCCGAGGTGGACGGCCGGGCCGAGGTGTGGCTCCATCGCCCAGTGGAGCTCCCGACCGAGCGCATCCTGACCTCGGGCTGCGGCGGCGGGATCACGTTCCGCGTCGACCCCCGGTGGTTCACGCCGCTCGGCGGCGGGCCGCGGGTGGCGCCCGCCCAGCTCAGTGACCAGATCAAGGAGCTGTTCGGGGCCGCCACCCACTACCAGGCTTCGCGCGGGATCCATGGCGCCGCCCTCAGCGACGGAGAGCGGCTGCTCATCGTGGCCGAGGACGTCGGCCGGCACAACGCGGTGGACAAGGTCAAGGGCGAGGCACTGCGGCGAGACATCCCGACCGCCGGCCGGATCCTCCTGTCCACGGGGCGCGTGTCGTCGGAGATGCTCCTCAAGGCGGTCCGGATGGGGGTGCCGGTGGTGGCCTCCCGCACCTCGCCCACGGAGATGGCGGTTTCTCTGGCCGAGCAGCTCGGGGTGACGGTGGTGGGATACGTACGCCCGGACAGCATGAACCTCTACGCGGGCGACGCGCTCGACCTGGGGGACGGGTCATGAACGCCGTGCTGTACGATGTCGCCCTCACCGCGTACATCGCGGCCACGGCCACCGCCATTGCCTCGCTCACGTCGCGGCGCGAGATCCTCGTCCGCCTGACGCGATGGCTCGCGCAGGGGGGGTGGATCGCCCACAGCGTGGCCCTTGTCCTGCGCGGCGCGGAGCTCGGTCGGGTGCCCCTGGCGACGCTGCCGGAGGCGATCTCCGTCGTCATCTGGGCCGTCGTCCTGCTCGAGCTCTGGGCCGAGCGGCGCTTCCGGATCCCCGTCCTCGCCGCGTTCGTGCTGCCGGTGGTGCTCATGCTGGGGCTGGCCCTGCCCACCGAGCTCCGCGCTCTCGTCCTCGCGCCGGGCGTCCGGAACGCGTGGATCTGGGCGCACGTCGTGCTCGCGCTCGTCGGGCTGACCGCCCTCGTGCTGAACTTCGCGGGGGCGGTGATGTATCTCCTCCAGGAGCGCCAGATCAAGGGCAAGCAGCCGAGCTCCCTGTACTACCGCTTGCCCTCCCTCGAAGCGCTGGACCGCCTCAGTGTGCGCACGCTGACCCTGGGCTTTGCGTTCCTCACCGCCGGACTGCTCATGGGCGCGGTGAGGGTGGGGACGGCGTGGGGCGGCGCGCTTGCCGGCGATCCGCTCGCCATGCTCTCCCTGGTGGCGTGGGTCCTGTACGCGGCCACCCTGTCCGGGCGGATGACCGGGAGGTGGCGGGCCCGGCGCGCCGCCTACTTCGCGGTGGCCGGCTTCTGCGTGCTGCTCGTGACCCTCGGCGCCGGGATGATGCTCCAGGGGCACCACGGGTCCTGATGTCGACCCTGTTCGTGGCGGGGATGAACCACCGCTCGGCGCCCGTCGAGGTGCGCGAGCTCCTGGCCGCGGAGCCGGACACGCTGCGCGATCTCCTGCGCGAGCTCCTCGATCGGGGCGTGTGCCGCGAGGCCGTTGTCCTCGCCACCTGCAACCGGGTCGAGATCTACGGGGTCTCGGCGGTCCCGGGGGAGGCCCGGGACGCGGCCCTCGGCCGGCTCGGTCGCGCGCGGGGGCTCGACCTCGCCGACATCCATCCGCACCTGTACACGTGGACGGGGGCCGAGGCCATCCGGCACGCGTTCCGGGTGGCGGGGAGCCTCGACTCCCTCGTCATCGGAGAGCCCCAGATCCTGGGGCAGGTGAAGGACGCCTTCGCCATCGCCCAGTCCGCGGAGACGGTGGGCCCCGTGCTGCACTCCCTCATGACCCGGGCCTTTGCCGTGGCCAAGATGGTGCGGAGCGAGACCGAGATCGGGCGGCACGCGGTGTCCGTGTCGTTCGCCGGGGTTCAGCTGGCGCGGAAGATCTTCGGCGCCCTGGAGGGCCGGTCGGTGCTTCTCCTCGGCGCCGGGGAGATGGGCGAGCTGGCGGCCAAGCACCTGCTCGAGCAGGGGACGCAACCGGTGTACGTCGCCAACCGCACGGTGGCCCGCGCCGAGGAGCTCGCGCGGACGCTCGCCGGCATTGCGCTGTCGTTCGAGGGGGTGGCGCGTGCGCTCGAGACCGTCGATATCGTGATCGCGTGCACGGCCGCGGCGGAGCCGGTGGTGCGCGCCGCCGACGTGCGGGCGATCATGCAGGCGCGGACGCGCCCGCTGTTCTTCATCGATCTCGGTGTCCCGCGCAACGTGGAGCCCGCCGTCAACGACCTTGACAACGCCTTCTGCTACGACATCGACGACCTCCGGGCGGTGGTGGACAGCAATCTCCGCGAGCGCCAGTTCCAGGCGGAGCGCGCGGAGTCCCTGGTGGACCGCGAGGTCGGCCGGTTCGTCGCGCGCCTGCGCGACGTCGAGGTGGTGCCCACGATCGTCTCGCTGCGCGACAAGATTGAGGCGATCCGGCGGGCGGAGGTCGACAAGGCGCTGGCCCGGCTTCCCGGGGTCCCGGAGCAGACGCGGCGGGTCATCGAGGCCCTGTCGCAGGCGATCGTGGGCAAGGTGCTTCACGCGCCGATCGTCAAGCTCAAGGACTCGTCGCGGGACGGACGGGGGCGGCGATGGCGGGCGGTCATCGCCGAGGTGTTCGGCCTCCGCGATGAGGGGCGATCGGCTCGCGCCGACCTCGACTCATGAGGGTGCGGATCGGCACGCGGGGGAGCCGTCTCGCCCTCGTCCAGGCCGAGCGGACCGCGGCCGCCCTGCGCGAGGCGGGAGGCGAGGTCGAGATCGTCGCCATCCGTACGTCGGGCGACCGGCTGGCCCAGGTGGCCCTGGGCGATCTCGGCGGCAAGGCCCTCTTCGTGAAGGAGATCGAGGAGGCGCTGTCCGCCGGCGAGATCGACCTCGGCGTGCACAGCCTCAAGGACCTGCCGGCGGCGCTTCCGGCCGGGCTCTGCCTGGGCGGGTATCCGGCGCGCGAGGATCCGCGCGACGTGCTGGTCACGCGCACGGCCACCGATCTGGCCGGCCTGTCGCCCGGCGCGGTGGTGGGGACCTCGAGCCTCCGGCGGGAGGTGATGCTCCGCGCGGAGCGGCCGGACCTGCGCGTGGAGCCGATCCGCGGCAACGTGGACACCCGGCTGCGCAAGCTCGCGGACGGCGAGTTCGACGCGCTCGTGCTGGCGCAGGCCGGACTGAATCGCCTCGGTCTCCGCTCCGCGCCCACCTCTTTGCTCCCGCCGGAGACGTTCGTCCCTGCGGTGGGGCAGGGCATCCTCGGGCTCGAGGCGCGCGCCGACGACCGGCGACTCCTTGAACTTCTGCGGCGGCTGGACCACACTGAGACTCGCATTCAGGCCAGGGCGGAGCGCGCGTTTCTGCTGTCTCTCGGCGCCGACTGCCGCACGCCGGTGGCGGGCTGGGCGCGCACGGAGGGCGACGCCGTCGTGATGATCGGGGTGGTGGCGAGCCGGCACGGACGCATGCTCCGCAGCGCCGCGCGCGGGCCCGGGGCGGAGGCCGAGGCCGTGGGCCGACGGCTGGCCGACGACCTCCTGCGGCGCGGCGCCGGCGAGCTGCTGCGGGGCGACAGCGCCGCGGCCGGCGGCCGCGCATGAGCGGGGTCATGACCGCGGCCGGGCCCCTGGTCCGGCGGCGCATCGTCGTTACCAGGCCGCGTCCCCAGGCCCAGGCGCTGGTCGCCCTCCTCGAGGCCGCCGGGGCGTCGGTGCTCGCGGTGCCGACCATCGCCATCGCCGAGCCGGAGAGCTGGGGGCCGCTCGACCGGGCCCTTGCCCGGATCGGCGAGTACGGCTGGGTGGTGTTCACGAGCGCGAACGGTGTGAGGATGGTGCGGCAGCGCCTGGGCGAGCGGGGCGCGGCCGCCCTGGCGGGCCGCCGGATCGCCGCCATCGGCCCGGCGACGGCCGAGGCGCTCCGGCAGTGGGGGGTCGCTCCGGACGTGGTGCCGCGCGAGTACGTGGCCGAGGATCTCGCCGCCCACCTCTCCGCCGAGCTTCGGCCCGGGGACCGGGTCCTGCTGCCGCGGGCGGCCGAGGCGCGGGACGTCCTGGTGCGCGCCCTCGAGGCGATGGGCGTGAGCGTGCACGAGGTCGCGGCCTACTGCACCCGGCCGGCGGTGGCCGACGCCCTGCGCGCCTCCCTCCGCGCCGGCGGCATCGACATGGTGACCTTCACGAGCTCGTCCACCGTCCGCCACTTCGCCGCCCTCTTCCCTCCGGGCGAGATGATCGCGGCCATGGCCGGGGTGGAGGTCGCCTGCATCGGCCCCGTCACCGCGCAGACGGCGGTGAGCCTCGGCCTTGCGCCTCGGGTCGTCGCCGCGGAGTACACGATCCCCGGGCTCGCCCGGGCCATCATCCGCCACTACGAGAGCGCTGGCGCGCGCGCCGTGACGAGCCAGGACACAAGGAGCTGAGCGAGGCCCTACCCCGTGTATCGTCCCCGCCGGCTGCGCGAGTCGCCGCTGCTGCGCCAGATGGTCCGCGAGACCAGCCTGCGCGTCGACGATCTCATGCTTCCCCTCTTCGCGGTCCACGGCCGCGGCGTCCGCGACCCGATCGGCTCCATGCCGGGACAGGCCCGGCTCAGCATCGACGAGCTGCTCAAGGAGTGCAAGGACGCGGCGTCCATGGGCATTCCCGCCGTGCTGCTCTTCGGCATCCCGAGCGAGAAGGACCCGCGGGGCCGGGAAGCGTATGCGGACGACGGGATCATCCAGCAGGCCATCCGGGCGGTGAAGGACACGATCCCGGATCTCCTCGTCGTCACCGACGTGTGCCTGTGCGAGTACACGAGCCACGGGCACTGCGGCGTGGTCGAGGACGGCCGGATCAAGAACGACCCGACGCTCGATCTCCTCTCCCGCACCGCCCTGTCGCACGCGGAGGCGGGCGCGGACATGGTGGCCCCGTCCGACATGATGGACGGCCGCGTCGCCGCCATTCGGGAGGCCCTCGACGAAGGCGGGTTTGTCGAGACCCCGATCATGGCGTACTCCGCCAAGTACGCGTCGAGCTTCTACGGGCCGTTCCGGGAGGCCGTCGAGTCGGCCCCGCAGTTCGGCGACCGGCGCTCGTACCAGATGGACCCCGCCAACGCCAGCGAGGCCATGCGCGAGGTCGCCCTCGACATCGACGAGGGAGCCGACATCGTCATGGTGAAGCCGGCTCTTCCCTACCTGGACATCGTCGCGCGGGTCAAGGGCGACTTCGGCGTTCCCGTGGCCGCCTTCTCCGTGTCGGGGGAGTACGCCATGATCCGGGCCGCGGGCCGCCTCGGGTGGCTGGACGAGGAGCGCGCCATGATGGAGGCCCTGACCGGGATCCGGCGGGCGGGGGCCGACATCATCATCACGTCCTTCGCCAAGGACGCGGCGCGGCTGCTCGAGCGGGGCCGTGCGTGAGGCTGTCGGCCAAGGGCGAGTATGCCATCAAGGCCATGCTCGACCTCGCCCTGCATGACGGGGGCGGGTTGCAGCCGATCCAGGACATCGCGGCTCGCCAGGGCATCCCCCAGCGGTATCTGGAGCAGGTGCTGCTCCAGCTCAAGCGGGGCGGGATGCTCGCATCCAGGCGTGGTTCGTCGGGCGGCTACCGGCTCGGGCGGCCACCCGACGAGATCACGGTGGGCGCGGTCCTCGCCGCCATCGAGGGCGGCCCCGACCTCGAGCGCGGCGGCCGGGCTCACGGGCGCCCGGCGGAGCGGGTGGACGACCTCGCCGATCTGTGGCAGGAGATCGCCGATGCGCTATCGGCGGTGGTGGACCGGGTGAGCTTCGGAGATCTCAGGCGTCGGGTCGAGGAGCGGCGGGGCGCGGCGCGGCCCATGTATCACATCTGAGGCCGGAGACCCATGATCGACGGCACGAGAGTCTCGCGAGAACGCCCGCGTGTGGCCGGTTCGGTTCTCGACCTGGTCGGATCGACGCCGCTGGTCAGGCTGAACCGGGTGCCAAAGGCGGGCAGCGCGGTCATCCTGGGCAAGATGGAGTCGCTCAACCCGGGGGGCAGCGTGAAGGACCGCATCGCGGTGGCCATGGTCGACGATGCGGAGCGCCGCGGCCTGCTGGGGCCGGGCGCCACCATCGTCGAGCCGACGAGCGGGAACACGGGCATCGGGCTGGCCATGGTGAGCGCCGTGCGCGGGTACCGGCTCATCCTGACCATGCCCGACGACATGAGCGTCGAGCGCCAGCGCCTCCTGTCCCGCCTGGGCGCGGAGATCCACCTGACCCCGGCCATCGAGGGAATGACAGGGGCGGTGTACGCCGCCGGAGAGATCTGCCGCGAGCATCCCGGGGCCTTCATGCCACAGCAGTTCGAGAACCCGGCCAATCCCGAGGCCCATCGCCGGACGACGGCCCTCGAGATCCTCGAGGCCACCTCGGACCGGCTGGACGCGTTCGTGGCCGGGGTGGGAACGGGCGGCACCATCACCGGCGTGGGCGAGGTCCTGAAGCAGCGCGTGCCGGGCGTGCTCGTGATTGGCGCCGAGCCCGCGCGGTCCCCGGTGCTGTCGGGGGGGCACGCCCGGCCGCACGGCATCCAGGGGATCGGGGCCTCCTTCGTTCCCGGCATCCTCAACCGGGCGATCCTCGACGAGATCATTCTCGTGCGGGACGAGGACGCGATGACGATGGCCCGGCGCCTCGCGCGCGAGGAGGGATTGCTGGTGGGCATCTCCGCCGGCGCCAACGTGTGGGCGGCGTGTCAGGTGGCGCAGCGGCTGGGCCCGGAACGGCTGGTCGTGACCGTGCTGTGCGATACTGGCGAGCGCTATCTCAGCATCGCGTTCTAACCCGGGGCGCGCGGGCCTTCCCGAGGGATCGCTGACGCGGATCCTTCCGGGCGGTCTCCGAGGAGAGCGACGTCATGGCCGTTCACGTGTACATTCCGACGCCGTTTCGGCGCGCCACCGAGAACCGGGACCGGGTGACCCTCGAGGCGGGGGACGTCCGGGCCGCGCTGGACGACCTCGAAATCCGGTTCGCGGCTCTGCGAGGCCTGGTCAGGAGCGAGGGGGGCGACGTGCACGCCCACGTCAACATCTACGTGAACGGCGATGCGATCGACGATCTCCGCGGGCTGGACACCCCCCTCAAGGACGGAGACGAGCTGTCCATCATCCCGGCTCTGGCCGGCGGCGCGCCGGTCCAGCGTCCATCCGGGCGGGCCGCCCGTTCCGCGCCCGCCCCGCCCCGAGGATGACCGGGCCGCTGGCGATCCTCACGCCGCCAGAGTTCGATCGGGTCCGCGTCCAGGCCGAGACGGAGTATCCGGCCGAGTGCTGCGGGATCGTGATGGTGCGCGAGGGCGCGCCGCCCGAGCGGTTGCTCATCGTCTGCCGCAACATCCAGCAGGAGCTCCACACCAAGGATCCAGTGCGGTATCCCCGCGACGCCCGCACCGCCTACTTCATCGATCCGAAGGACCTGCTGGTCATCGGGCGCCGCGAGGCCGAGGGATACCGGGTGGCGACCATCTACCATTCGCACATCGACACCGGCGCCTACCTCTCGGACACCGATCGGCGCAACGCGCTGATCGAGGGCGATCCCGCGTATCCGGACGCGACCTACGTGGTGGTGTCCGTGGTGGCCGGGCGTCTGGGCGCCACCGCCGCCTTCCGGTGGGATGCCGAGCGCCGCGACTTCGCCGCCATCGACGTGCCGATGTCCTGACCGCCGGAGGCGCGCGCGAGCCGCTCCCGGACGGCCGGGCGCCAAGCGAGGGTCCATGCCCACATCCGAATCGCTCTTCACCTCCGCCCAGGGGCTGATGCCCGGGGGCGTCAACAGCCCGGTGCGCGCCTTCCGGGCCGTGGGCGGCACGCCGTTCTTCGTGGCTCGGGCCGAGGGCGCGCGCCTGACCGATGTCGACGGGCGCACCTATCTCGACTTCCTGGGGTCCTGGGGCCCGCTCATCCTGGGCCACGCCGCGCCGGCGGTGGTGGAGGCGCTCCAGGAGGCGATCCGGGGCGGGACCAGCTACGGCGCCCCGACCCCGGCCGAGGTGGATCTCGCCGAGCTGGTGCGGCGAGCCGTCCCTTCGATGGAGATGCTGCGGCTGGTGTCGTCGGGAACGGAGGCGGCGATGAGCGCGCTGCGGCTCGCCCGCGGCGCCACCTCGCGGGACGTCGTCGTGAAGTTCGACGGGTGCTACCACGGGCACGCCGACAGCCTGCTCGTCAAGGCTGGATCGGGAGGCGCCACGTTCGGTGTGCCCGACAGCCTCGGCGTCCCGGCGGCCCTCGCCGCGCTCACCCTGACCGTGCCCTTCAACGATTTGGGCGCCGTCCGACAGGTGTTCGCCGCCCGTGGCGACGAGGTGGCGGCCGTGGTGGTCGAGCCCGTCGCGGGCAACATGGGTGTGGTGCCACCGGCGCCCGGCTTCCTCGCCGGTCTGCGGGCCCTCTGCACCGGCCATGGCGCGCTGCTGATCTTCGACGAGGTGATCACCGGCTTCCGGGTGGCCTGGGGAGGGGCCCAGGCGCGGTACGGGGTGACGCCCGACCTCACCTGCCTCGGCAAGATCATCGGGGGCGGGCTTCCCGTGGGGGCCTACGGTGGGCGCCGGGACCTCATGGAGCGCGTCTCGCCCCTGGGCGGTGTGTACCAGGCGGGAACGCTTTCCGGCAATCCCCTCGCCGTGGCGGCGGGCCTGGCCACCCTGCGCGCCCTGGCGGCGCCCGGGCGGTACGAGCGCCTCGAGGCGCTGTCGGCGCGCCTCGAGGCCGGGATCTGCGCGGCGGGCCGGGCGGCCGGCGTTCCGGTGACGGTCAACCGCGTGGGCTCCATGCTCACCACGTTCTTCACCCCCGGGCCCGTGACCGACTACGCCTCCGCGCGCGGGGCGGACACCGCCCGCTACGCGCGGTACTTCCACGCCATGCTCGGTCAGGGAGTCTTCCTCGCCCCGTCGCAGTTCGAGGCCGCCTTCGTCTCCCTGGCTCACGGGGACGAGGACATCGAGGAGGCGGCCCGGGCATGCGCGGCGGCCATGATGGCGTCGAGATAGCCGAAGAGGTATTGACACTCCGTTTTTCTGCGTGATACCGTTCACAAGGTTTGGCCCGGGCCGAACCATTCCAAGCGCTCACGGGCATCTCACGATCGCGGGTCGAGCGCCGTACTGCGCGAGGAACGCGTGTTCTTCGACGGCGACGCGATGAGCGGACTTCGCGGCCACACGAGTCCGAGCGGTTGCTGCGGGTCGGCACGGCGCGCCGGACGGAGACAGGGATGAGCGGGATCGATCGGCGGGCGTTCTTCAAGGTCATCGCCGTCTCGGGGACGGCCGCCGCCACTGCAGGCTGCCAGCAGGACGTCAACTACCTCATTCCCTACGTCGTGCCCCCGGAGAACATCGTCCCCGGCGTCCCCAGCTACTTCTCGACCGCGTGTCGCGAGTGCCCGGCCGGCTGCGGCGTGCTCGCCAAGAACCGCGATGGCCGGGTGATCAAGCTGGAGGGCAATCCCGACCACCCCCTGAACAGGGGAGCGCTCTGCATCCGGGGTCAGGCCGCCCTCCAGGGGCTGTACCACCCCGACCGCTTTCGCGGAGCCGTGATCGGCGGCAGGCCGGCGGCCTGGGAAGACGCGGAGAGGCGCGTGGCGGAGCGGCTGGCCACCCTTGTCAACGCGGGGCAGGGAGGCAAGATCGCGCTGGTCACGGGCAGCGAGACGGGCACGCTGGCCCAGCTGATGGACGACTGGGTCAAGGCCCTCGGAGCCCGTTCCCGGGTGACCTACGAGCCCATCGCCTACGAGCCCCTGCGCGCGGCGAACCGCATCGTGTTCGGCCGCGACGCCGTCCCCGAATACGCCATCGGCGATGCCGGCTACCTGCTCTCGTTCGGGGCCGACTTCCTGGAGACTTGGCTCGCCCCGACGGAGAACATCCGGGGCTTCGTGGCCATGCACAGCGTGAGTGGAGGTCGGGCCGGGACGTTCGTGCACGTCGAGCCCCGGCTGTCCGCCACCGGGGCCAACGCCGACGAGTGGGTGAAGAACGCCCCCGGCACCGAGGGCATGATCGCCCTCGGCCTGCTCAAGCTCGTGCTCGAGGCGGGCGCGCCCGCCGCCGGAGTCGATCCCGGCCCGCTGCGAGCGGCGGTCCAAGGCGTCGACGTTCAGGCGGTGGCCGCCGCATCCGGTGTCGACGAGGCCGTGATGAAGCGGATCGCGCACGACCTGGCGGGCTCCCGGTCGGGCCTCGTGCTGGGGGGCGGCCTCTCGGCGTCCGGGGTCAACGCGACCCAGACCCAGGCGGCGATCAACCTGCTGAACGCGGCCATCGGGGCCATCGGCACCCGTGTCCGCTTCGGACCCGACGCCGCGTTCGCCCGCGGCGGCTATGCGGACATGCTGGCCCTGACCGAGGCGATGGGCAAGGGCGAGATCGAAGTCCTGCTGCTGGGGGACGTGAATCCCGTCTACGCGCTGCCCCCGGGGGCGGGGTTCGCCGAGGCCCTCAGCAAGGTGCCGCTCGTGGTGAGCCTGGCCGGTCGCCCGAACGAGACGGCCGGCCGCGCTCACGTGGTGCTGCCCTCGCTGCACTGGCTCGAGTCCTGGGGGGATTCGGAGGCCCGCGAGGGCGCAATTGGCCTGATGCAGCCCACCATGGCGCCGGTTCAGATCGACGGCACGTCGATCGAGGGGAAGTCCGTCGGGGACATCCTGCTCTCCCTCGGGCGCCTCGCCCTCGGCACCGAGGTGGGCGCGGGTCCGCTGCCGTGGGCGGACTTCGGCGCGCTGGTCCGAGCGGCGTGGCAAGGCCCCCTGGCCAGGAGCTACGCGCCGGACCAGGCGCCGATCCAGTTCTGGGAGGAATCGCTCCGGCGCGGCGGCGCGTTCCGGCAGGTTGCGGCCGCTCCCGTGTCCCTCCGGACCGAGGCCGCCCAGGGCGCGGCTGCACCCGCGCCACTCGAGGGCGACGGGCTGTCCTTGCTGATCTACCCGTCGTCCCGCCTGTACGATGGCCGCGGCGCGGACATCCCATGGCTCCAGGAGGCGCCGGACGCCATGACCCAGGTGGCCTGGGACGCGTGGGTCGAGATCCCGGCCGAGCGAGCCCGGCAGATGGGCATCGCGCGGGGAGATCTCGTCAGCCTCACCTCTCCTCACGGCAAGATCGAGCTCCCCGCCTATCCGACGGAGCTGCTCCACGACGGGGCGGTCGCGGTGCCCATGGGCGAGGGCCACACCTATTCCGGTGCCTACGCCGACCAGGCCGGGGTCAACACGGGAGCGAATCCCGTTCAGCTGCTGGGCGGCGCCACTGACCGCGCCTCCGGCGGCCTGGCCTACCTGGCGGTGAAGGTCTCGCTGGCCAGGACCGGGGCCCGGCGGCCGCTGGCCATCCCCCAGGCCACGTTCGACCAGGATCACCGGGAGATCGCCCAGCACGTTGATCTCGCCGCCGCCCGCGAGCTCGATCTCCGGGGCAAGGCGCCCGAGCACGCGAGCCACCCCAGCATGTACCCGCCGCTTCAGTACCCCGAGCACCGGTGGGGCATGGCGGTCGACCTCGACCGCTGCACCGGCTGCGGCGCCTGTGTTGTCGCCTGCCAGGCCGAGAACAACGTGCCGGTGGTGGGGCGGGCCCAGGTGGCGTACGGGCGCATCCAGCACTGGCTGCGCGTGGAGCGCTGGCAGGAGGGGCCGGGGGCGCATCCCGAGAACATCTTCCTGCCCATGTTCTGTCAGCACTGCGAGGTCGCGCCGTGCGAGCCGGTGTGCCCGGTCTACGCCGCGTATCACACCAGCGAGGGGCTGAACGCGCAGGTCTACAACCGCTGCGTCGGGACCCGCTACTGCGGCAACAACTGCCCCTACCACGTCCGGAAGTTCAACTGGTTCTACTACACGTTCCCTTCGCCGCTGGACCTGCAACTGAACCCCGACGTGACGGTGCGTCAGCTCGGTGTCATGGAGAAGTGCACCATGTGCCTGCAGCGCATCATCAAGGGCAAGAACGACGCCCGGGACGCGGGACGCCCGGTGCAGGACGGGGATATCCAGACCGCGTGTCAGCAGACGTGCGCCGCCCGGGCCATCACCTTCGGTGACCTCAAGGACGGCCAGGCCGTGGTGTCCAGGCTCTCGGCCTCGCCGCGGAGCTACCACGTGCTGGAGGAGCTGGGGACGCGGCCGGCGGTCACGTACTTGAAGAAGGTCGTGCGGGCCGGCGGCGGCCACGCCGGCGGCGGGGAGCGCAAGGGATGAGCGCCGCGAGTTCGCGCACGCGGGCCGTCACGTGGGCCGACGTCAACCGCGATGTCATCCGCACCGTGAGCATGCCGGGCAACCTGTACTTCGGCTGGCTGTGCCTGGTCGGGCTCACCCTGATGTGCGGCGTGATGGCCTGGACGTACCAGATCTGGATCGGCATGGGCGCGGCGGGCAAGCGCACCCCCCAGATGTGGGCGATGTACATCACCACCTTCGTGTTCTGGATCGGGATCGGGCACGCGGGGACGCTCATCTCGGCCGTCCTGTACCTGTTCCGGGCGAAGTGGCGGACGTCGGTCTACCGGGGCGCGGAGGCCATGACGATCTTCGCCGTCATGACGGCCGGCCTCTTCCCGCTGATCCACGCCGGGCGCATGTGGTACGCCTACTGGCTCCTGCCATATCCCAACCAGCGCTACCTCTGGCCAAACTTCAAATCGCCGCTGGTGTGGGACGTGTTCGCCATCTCCACCTACATGACGATCAGCATCGTGTTCTTCCTGGTGGGGCTCGTGCCCGATATCGCCGCCCTGCGCGACCACGCCACCGGGATCCGCAAGAAGATCTACACCGTGATGTCGCTCGGGTGGGAGGGGTCCGACGCGCAGTGGCGCCACTACCGGCGCGCCTACGGCATCTTCGCGGCGATCTCCACCCCCCTCGTCCTCTCGGTGCACAGCGTGGTGTCGTTCGACTTCGCCATGGCCCTGGTGCCCGGCTGGCATTCGACGCTGTTCGCGCCATTCTTCGTGAACGGGGCCATCTTTTCCGGCTTCGCCATGGTCCTCGTGCTCCTCCTGCCCATGCGGTACTACTTCGACTGGTACCCGTACATCACGGACCGGCACCTCGACGCCATGGCCAAGCTGATCCTGTTGACGAGCCTGGTCCTGACCTACTTCTACCTGTGCGAGGTGTTCACGGCCTACTACAGTGGCGATCACTTCGAGCGGGCGTCGGTCTTCGCCAAGGCCACCAAGCAGTACGCGTGGGCGTACTGGGGCATGTACGTCTGCAACAGCCTGGTGCCGCTCGTCCTGTTCTGGAGGAAGGCGCGGACCAACGTGGTGCTCCTGTACGTGATCTCGATCTTCGTGCTGATCGGGATGTGGCTGGAGCGGTTCAACATCATCGTCCCGGGTCTCGGCCACGACTTCTATCCATACACCTGGGGCACCTACTACCCGTCCATCACGGACTCCACGATCATCCTGGGCTCCTTCGCCTGGTTCTTCCTCCTGTTCCTGGCCTTCATCCGCGTCATGCCGTCCCTGTCCATCGTGGAGGTGAAGGAGGTGCTGCCGCACCCCGTGCGGGACCCCGCGCACGCGCACGGAGGGCACGCCTGATGGCCATGGTCGCCACCGGGAGCGTGCTGGGGGTGTTCGCGCACGTCGATACCACCCTGCAGGCGATCCGCGACCTCCGGGCCAAGGGGTTCGCCGACCTGACGGTGTACACCCCGGTCCCCATCGAGGAGATCGAGGAGGAGATGGAGAAGCCGCGGGACCTGTCCAAGGTCCGGCTCTTCAGCCTGGTGGGAGCCCTCACCGGCACGGCGACCGCCTTCTTCCTCACCATCTGGACCTCGCTCAAGTGGGCGCTCGTCACCGGAGGCAAGGCCCCGGTGTCGATCCCGCCCTTCATCATCATCGTCTTCGAGATGACGATCCTGCTGTGCGGCCTGGCCACGCTGCTGGCCGTGCTGGTGCTGGCCAAGCTGCCCAAGACGAGGCCCTCGCCCACCTACGATCCCCGGTTCACCGTCGATCGCTTCGGGGTGGCGGTGGCGTGCCCGGCCGCGAGCGTCGACAGCGTGGCGGCGGTGCTGACGGCCTCGGGGGCGGAGGAGGTGCGCCGATGAGGACGTACCTCGTCCGCGGCCTCTTCGTGCTCGTCCTGATGGTCCTGGGGGTCGCCGCTGGGATCCAGGCGGCGGCGGTGGTGGTGCGGTGGAACGACAACATGACGCAGACGCCGAGGATCATGCCCGGCGAACGCACCTTCCAGATGCCGGTCGGGGGGCTGCCGCGCACGGGTGGCCAGCTGTACTACCCCAAGGAGGACCGCGAGGCGGCGGCGGCCCGCCAGAATCCGGTCCCGGCCACGCCCGAATCCGTCAAGAGTGGCGGGGCGCTCTTCGCCGTGTACTGCACGCCGTGCCATGGCGCCAGCGGGAAGGGAGACGGGCTGGTCACCAGCAAGTTCGTCCCCGCCATCGACCTGACCAATCCGGATCTTCAGAAGGGGCGGACCGATGGCTACTGGGAAAGCTACCTCAGCGTGGGGGGCGCCGTCATGCCCTCGTACGGCGAGGCCCTGAGTGTCCACGAACGGTGGGACGTGGTGAACTTCCTGCGTACCCTGGTCGCCCGGCAGTGAACGCGATGACGTCGCCCGCCGACCCCGCCGTCTCGTCAGGACGCGGCCAGGTCATCCTGGCCGTGCTGGCCCTGGTGGGCGCCGTCGCCTTCCTGGTGGGAATCATCCAGCATCCGACCCGGACGTGGGGCATGTACCTCGTGAACCTGCTGTTCTGGTCGAGCCTTGCCATCACGGGCCCGGCCATCGCGGCCATGATGCAGATGACGGAAGCCCGGTGGTCGCCGACCGTCAAGCGCATGGCCGTCACCACCGGGGGCTTCCTTCCGCTGTCCTTCGTGCTCTTCCTGGGACTTCTGTTTGGCCTGAGCTATCTGTATCCCTGGGTCGACAACCCGGCCCTCGTCGAGAAGAAGAAGCACTGGCTGAACGTGCCCTTCCTGTCGCTGCGCCTGGCCATCGGGGTCGCGGCGCTCTACCTGACGGCGGCGCTGTTCAGCCGCGCCGTCCTCGCCGAGAATCCGGACGCGGGCGCGGCTGACCCCGAGCACCCACGCCGGAACCGGCTGGCCGCCATTCTCCTCATGCTCTTCGTCGTCGTGCTCTCGCTGTGGGGGTTCGACCTGGTCATGCCCCTCGATCCCGTCTGGTACAGCGGGCTCTTCGGCGGGTACTACGTGGTCACCTCCCTCTACACCGGGTTCGGGCTCGTCGCCTTCCTCGTCATCCGCGCCAACGCGCGCGGGGTCACCAACGTGTCGGCGGCGGCGATCCAGGACGTGGCCAAGCTCGTCTTCGCCATGTGCGTCATGTGGATGTATTTCTTCTTCTCGCAGTACCTGGTGATCTGGTACGGGAACGTCCCGGTCGAGACGCGCTTCTTCCTGAGCCGATTCTTCGTGGACCCCTGGCGCACCCTCGGCTTCGTGATTCTCATCGTCGGCGCGCTGCTGCCGTTCGCCTACCTGCTCAAGCGCCTGACGGGCCGGCCGCCGACCTCGCACACGCCGCTTGTGGTCGTCATCGTCATGGGATGGACGGCCATGTTCCTCGAGCGGATCATGCTGGTGTTCCCCTCGCTGCCGGCGGCGAACACCTTGCCGGTCGGCGTGCTCGAGGTGCTGATCACCCTCGGCTTCTTTTCGCTCTTCGTGCTGAGCCGGAACTGGTTCCTGGCCTGGCAACGCCCCGTCCTGCGACTCCCTCGCTAGTGTCCTGAGTCAACGAACGTTCGACTCAGGACACTAGCCGCCGGGAGCAGGAAGGCCCGCCGGCTCCCGGTGACCTCGCCGAGGTGAAGCCGGGCCGATGGTAGAATGCCGGGCGTGATCTCCGTCGAGGAAGCGCTCGAGCGGATCCTCGCGCGAATCGAAGTGCTGAGCGACGAGCGGGCGGATCTGCTCGATGCGCTTCACCGGCATCTCGCGGAGCCGATCGTGTCGGACCGCGAGATCCCGCCGTGGCCCAACTCGTCGATGGACGGCTACGCCGTGCGCAGCGCCGACACGCGCGACGCGGCCGCCGCGCGCCCGGTCGCGCTCCGTCTCGCTGGCCACGTCGCCGCCGGCTCAGTCGCCGCGAGGGCGCTCGGCCCGGGCGAGGCGTTTCGCATCTTCACCGGGGCGCCGATTCCCGACGGCGCCGACGCTGTCGTCCCCCAGGAGGAGGTTGGCGCCGAGGGCGAGGCGGTGCGGCTGTCGGCTCCGGTCGCCTCCGGGGCCTGCGTCAGGCCCCGGGGGGAGGACATCCGGATGGGCGACGTGCTGTTCGACCCGGGCCGGCAGCTGGCGCCGGCGGACATCGGGCTGCTCGCCACGCTCGGGCGCCATCAGGTGCGAGTGACCAGACGGCCGAGGGTCGGGATCCTGTCCACGGGCGACGAGATCGTGGACCTTGGCGGCCGGCTGGGTCCCGGGCAGATTCCCAACTCGAACACGTACTCCCTGATGGCCCAGGTGGTGGAGACCGGAGGCGAGCCCGTGAATCTCGGGGTGGCCCCGGACACCCTGGCCCAGATCGAGGACAAGCTCCGCGGCGGTCTCGGCTGCGATATCGTCGTGTCGTCCGCAGGCGTCTCGGTCGGCGAGCACGATTTTGTCAAGGATGCGCTCTCCCGGCTGGGGGCCGAGCAGCACCTGTGGCTCGTCAACATGCGCCCGGGCAAGCCAGTCGCCTTCGCCTCGATCCCACGCCCGCCGAAGCCGCCGCTGCCCGTCTTCGGGCTTCCCGGCAATCCCGTGTCGGCGATGGTCACCTTCGAGCTCTTCGTGCGACCCGCCCTGGTCCGGATGGGCGGAGGCCCCCCGCGGCCCCGGGCATTGGTCCGGGCCGTCGCCCTGGCGCGGATCCCGAACCCCGGCGACCGCCGGGGGTACCTCCGGGTGAGCCTGGAACGGGCGGGAGCAGCGCTCGGAGCGAGGCTGACCGGGGAGCAGGGCTCTGCCATCCTCCGATCGATGGCGGCGGCCGATGGCCTGGCCGTCGTGCCCGGGAACACCACCATCGAAGCGGGCCAGCCCGTCGATGTCATGCGCCTCCGCCCGCAGTAGCGGCGGTGGCCTGTCGTTTTTGCCCGGCCCTCTGCCAGCAGTGTCTTGACGCACCTCGTCAAACGCGTATACTGAACGGCATTCGCCCCCCGCAAGTGAGGCCCGCCATGGAACTGCATCGCGACGCTGGTCGCCGCCCGCCCGGGAAGCGGGGACAGGAGGATCGGGCGTGGGCCGCCGCCCGGGACGTGGCGCTCGCACAGGATGAGTACCCCGCTCATCTGCGCAGCATTCCGTCTCCACCGGGGATGATCGCAGTGGTGGGGCAGCTGATCCCGGCCGATGCTCTCGCCGTGGCGGTGGTAGGGTCGCGGCATCCTACCCCCTACGGGCAGGAGATGGCAGGGCGTCTGGCCGGCGACCTGGCGCGGCGAGGGGTGACGATCGTGAGCGGCCTCGCCCGCGGCATCGACATCGCCGCGCACCGGGCGGCGATCCGGGCGGGCGGCCGCACGATCGCGGTGCTCGGGTCGGGGATCGACGTCCTCTACCCGGCCGAGCACGTGGCCGACGCGCGGGCCATCGTGGCCGCGGGGGCGGTGCTGTCCCAGTTCCCGCAGGGAACGCCACCGCTGCCGCGTCATTTCCCGGTGCGCAACCGCGTCATTGCCGGACTTTCGCTGGGGGTGGTTATAGTGGAGGCGGCAGAGCGGAGTGGCTCCCTCATCACGGCGGGTCTGGCCGGGGACCTCGGCCGCGAGGTGATGGCGGTGCCGGGCCGGGCCACCTCGCCTGAGAGCCGGGGCGCGCACCGCCTGATCAAGGACGGCGCGGCGCTGGTGGAGAGCTGGGAGGACGTCGTCGCCCAGCTGCCCGAGCGCTGGCGGGCGTGTGTGGGCATGAGGGAGGCCGGGACCTCCGGGGGCGACCCGCCGGTGGCGGCGGCGATGGGGAACGGAGAGCGAACGCTGATGGATCTGCTGAGCGAGGACGCGATGGGGCTGGATGAGCTGATCCAGGCCAGCGGGCTTGAGGCGCCGCGAGTGGCGGCGCTGATCGGCGCGCTCGAGATCGAGGGCCTGGTGCGCAAGCTCCCGGGGCCGCGGTTCGCCCGCGCAGGGGCAGGGGGCCTCGGGCCATGGGAACCCCGGGCCGGCCGCTCCGCGGCGGCTCGCCCCGGTGCCGGACACACCGGCGAGGAGTGATGGTGGTCAAGCGATCGCTGGTGGTCGTGGAGTCACCCACCAAGGTGAAGACCATCCAGAAGTACCTGGACTCCAAGTACATCGTGAAGGCCTCGATGGGGCACGTCCGCGACTTGCCCAAGTCCAAGCTCGGCGTCGACGAAAAGCACGGATTCAAGCCGGACTACCGGGTCCTGCCCGCGAAGAAGAAGATCCTGGACGAGCTCAAGCGGGCGGCCAGGAAGGTGGAGTTTCTCTACATCGCGACCGACCCCGACCGCGAGGGCGAAGCCATCGGCTGGCACCTCGCCCAGGAGCTCGGGATCAAGCGGGGCAAGGTCCACCGCATCCTGTTCAACGAGATCACGGAGCGCGCGGTGAAGCAGGCGTTCCTGCGCCCGGGCGTGATCGACCTTCACAAGGTCGATGCCCAGCAGGCGCGCCGCGTGCTGGATCGGCTCGTGGGCTACAAGCTCTCGCCCCTTCTCTGGGAGAAGATCCGCCGCGGGCTCTCGGCGGGGCGCGTCCAGTCCGTCGCCGTGCGCCTGATCACGGAACGGGAGCGCGAGATCCTGGCCTTCGTGCCCGTCGAGTACTGGTCGCTTCACGCACAGCTGCGCGCCAAGCATCCGCCGGAGTTCGAGGCGACCCTGCGCGAGGTCCGGGGGCAGAAGGCCAGCCTCGCCTCGGAGGCGGAGACGCTCGAGGTCGTGAGCGGGCTCGACGGGCAGCAGTGGCGAGTCGAGTCCGTGACCCGCGGGGAGCGCCGCCGCAACCCGGCGGCGCCCTTCATCACCTCCACCCTCCAGCAGGATGCCAGCCGCAAGCTCCACTTCACCGCCAAGAAGACGATGATGCTCGCCCAGCAGCTCTACGAGGGCGTCGAGCTGGGCGAAGAGGGCGCGGTGGGACTCATCACCTACATGCGCACGGACGCGGTGCGGGTGGCCCAGGAGGCCCAGGCCGAGGCGCGCGAGTGGGTGACGCGGCGCCTGGGCGCCGACTACCTGCCCGAGGCACCGCCGGTGTACCGGGCGCGCAAGGCCGCCCAGGACGCGCACGAGGCGATCCGGCCGTCGTCGGTGGATCGCGAGCCCCGCGAGCTGGCGCGCTTTCTGACCAAGGACCAGCTCGCGCTGTACCGGGTGATCTGGGAGCGCTTCCTGGCCAGCCAGATGAAGCCGGCTGTCTACGACACGGTGGCTTCGGACATCACGGCCGGCCACTGCCTCTTCCGGACCCAGGGCTCCACCCTCAAGTTCGCGGGCTTCACGGCGGTCTACGTCGAGTCGCGGGAAGAGACGGAGGCCCCGCCCGAGGAGGAGGCCGAGAGCCAGGTGCCGCCGCTTGAGGAGGGCGAGGTGCTCGCGCTCCTGGCCCTTCATCCCCGGCAGCACTTCACGCAGCCGCCACCTCGCTTCACCGAGGCCTCGCTGGTCAAGACGCTCGAGGAGCGGGGGATCGGCCGCCCGTCCACCTACGCCCAGATCCTGTCGACCATCCTGGACCGCGAGTACGTCCGGCGCGAGAAGGGCACGCTGTTCCCGACCGAGCTCGGGCTCCAGGTCACGGACATGCTGGTGCCGCACTTCCCCGAGATCATGGACGTCGAGTTCACCGCCCAGATGGAGGAGTCCCTCGACAAGATCGAGGACGGAGACGCCGACTGGGTCGATACCGTGTCCACGTTCTACCGGCAGTTCGCCAAGGACCTCAAGCGTGCGGGCAAGGAGATGGACGACGTCAAGCGGGGCAAGGAGACCGGCGAGCCATGCCCCGACTGCGGCAAGCCCCTCGTGGAGAAGTGGGGGCGTTTCGGCAAGTTCCTCGCGTGCTCCGCCTACCCCGACTGCAAGTACACGAAGGACCTCGGCGGCGGGCGGCCGAAGATCGAGGACGAGCCGACGAGCGACACCTGCCCGACCTGTCGCAAGCCCATGGTGATCAAGCACGGGCGCTTCGGGCGGTTCATCGCGTGCTCGGGGTATCCGGAGTGCAAGACCACCAAGCCGGTGACGATGGGGATTCCCTGCGCGGAGCCGGTCTGCGACGGCCAGCTCGTCGAGCGGCGGAGCAAGCGCGGGCGGACCTTCTATTCCTGCTCGAACTACCCGAACTGCAAGTTCTCGGTGTGGGCGCGCCCGGTGGCCGAGGCCTGTCCGCAGTGCGGGGCGTCGTTCCTCACCGAGCGCGTGGCGCGGGACGGGCGGCGGACGCGGTCGTGCATTCGGCAGGAGTGCGGGTTCAAGCAGGAGCTGGCGCCGGGCGCCTGACCGCCTGTTGGACCCGGCAGACGACCCCGTCCGATCGTTCCTCGAGTACCTCGAGGTGCAGCGTGGTGCCTCCGCCCACACCCTCCGGGCCTACGCGAGCGACCTGCGGGAGTTCCGGGCCTGGGCGCGCTCAGAAGGTGAGTCCGACCTGACCGGCACCGACGCGGCTCTCGTCCGGGCCTATCTCGCGTGGCTGGCGCGGCGGCGGCTGGGTCGGACATCGGTGGCGCGCCGGCTCGCCACGCTGCGAAGCTGCTTTCGATTCCTCGCCCGCCACGGCGTGGTGAAGCGGAACCCGGCCCGGGAGGTGCGCAGCCCTCGCCTGCCGCGGGTCCTGCCGTCCTTTCTTCCCAAGGACGAGTCGAAGGACCTCCTGGATCGCCCCGCGGCGGCCGGCGAAGCGGGTCGGCGCGACGATGCGCTGCTCGAGCTCCTGTACGCCACGGGGATCCGCGTGGGCGAGTGCTGCGGCCTGGACATCGAGGACGTGGACCACGGCCAGGGGACGGTGCGCGTTCAGGGCAAGGGCGGCAAGGAGCGCATCGTCCCGGTGGGCGATGTGGCGCTCGCCGCGCTCGATCGCTACCTCGCCGGGCGAGCGGGGGGGGCGCAGGGCCCGCTCTTCCGCAACCTGCGTGGCGGGCGGCTCACCGCGCGGACCGCGCACCGCATCGTCCGGGCACGCGCCCGGGCGGCGGGGATCGAGCGGCGGGTGAGCCCCCACGTGCTGCGCCACAGCTTTGCCACCCACATGCTTGGCGAGGGGGCCGACCTGCGGCTGATCCAGGAGCTGCTCGGCCACAGCCGCCTGACGACCACCCAGCGGTATACGCACGTGAGCCCGGAGCAGCTCATGCGGGTGTACGACGCCTCCCATCCGCGAGCGATCTCCGGGTCACCCCGTCCCGAGGGAGCCGGCGGGCGATGACGGCGATTCACGCCACCACGGTGGTCTGCGTGCGACATCGCGGCCAGGTCGCCATCGGCGGGGATGGGCAAGTCTCCCTTGGCAACACTATCGTGAAGCAGGGGGCGCGCAAGGTGCGCACCGTCTATCACGGCCGCGTCCTCGCCGGCTTCGCCGGCGCCGCGGCGGACGCCTTCACCCTGTTCGGCAAGTTCGAGAGCAAGCTGGAGGAGCACCGGGGCAACCTGTCCCGGGCCGCCGTGGAGCTTGCCAAGGACTGGCGCACCGACCGCGTGCTCCGCCGGCTCGAGGCGCTCCTGGCCGTGGCCGACGCCGCGGCCTCGCTCATCATCTCGGGAACCGGCGACGTGATCGAGCCGGACGACGGAGTGATCGGCATCGGAACCGGGGGGCCCTTCGCCCTCGCCGCGGCTCGCGCCCTCGTCGCCCACTCCGACCTCGGGGCCGCGGCGGTCGTGGAGCAGGCGCTGCGCATCGCCGCCGAGATCTGCGTGTACACCAACGACCGCATCACGGTGGAGGTGCTCGCGTGAGCGCCCTGACCCCGGCCCAGATCGTGATCGAGCTGGACCGCTACATCGTCGGCCAGGAGCGGGCGAAGCGCGCGGTGGCCATCGCGCTGCGGAACCGGTGGCGCCGGCAGAACCTGCCGCCGGAGCTGCGCGACGAGGTGGCCCCGAAGAACATCATCATGATCGGCCCCACCGGCGTGGGGAAGACGGAGATCGCGCGCCGGCTGGCCAAGCTCGCCCAGGCGCCGTTCCTCAAGGTGGAGGCTTCGAAGTACACCGAGGTCGGCTATGTCGGGCGCGACGTGGAATCGATGATCCGCGATCTGACCGAGCTGTCCGTCACCATGGTGAAGGCGGAGATGGCCGCGGCCGTGCGCGAGCAGGCCGACGCGCAGGCGGAGGAGCGCGTGCTGGACTTGCTCCTTCCGCGGCGGCCGGGCGAGCCGTACGGAAGCAGCACGCTGGAGGAAGTGTCGGCCGACGCCTCTCGTGACGCCACCCGGGAGAAGCTCCGGGCCCAGCTGCGGGCCGGCAAGCTCGACGAGCGCGCGATCGAGATCGACGTCCAGACGCAGGGCGGGCCCATGCTCGACGTCTTCTCCGGCCAGGGGCTGGAGGAGGTCGGCATCAATCTCCGCGACATGCTGCAGAACATGCTGCCGACCCGCACCCGCCGGCGCCGGCTCCGCGTCGGGGAGGCGCGCCGGCTCCTCGCCCACGAGGAGGCCCAGAAGCTCATCGACCAGGACGAAGCGGTCGGCCCGGCCATCCGCCGCGTGGAGAACTCGGGCATCATCTTCCTCGACGAGCTCGACAAGGTCGCCGGGCGGGGGGCCGCCCACGGGCCCGACGTCTCGCGGGAGGGGGTGCAGCGCGATCTGCTGCCCATCGTGGAGGGCTCGACCGTCACCACCAAGTACGGCATGGTCCGCACCGACCATATCCTGTTCATCGCGGCCGGGGCCTTCCACGTGGCCAAGCCCTCCGACCTCATCCCCGAGCTGCAGGGTCGCTTCCCCATCCGTGTCGAGCTCGAGCCCTTGACGCGCGAGGACTTTGTCCGCATCCTGAGCGAGCCGCAGAACGCCCTGATCCGGCAGTACACGGAGCTCCTGAAGACCGAGGGCGTGAGCCTGTCGTTCACCGAGGATGCGATCGAGGCCGTGGCCGAGATCGCCTCCCTCGTCAACCAGCGCGCCGAGAACATCGGGGCGCGGAGGCTGTACACGGTCATGGAGAAGATGCTCGACGAGATCGCGTTCACGGCGCCGGATCTGCGCGGCCAGGCGATCGCGATCGATGCCGGATACGTGCAGGCCCGCCTCGCCGACGTGGTGAAGGACGAGGACCTCTCCCGGTACATCCTGTGAGACTCCGGGACATTCCATGAGCCTTCTCGCGCGGACGGACCTCGGGGCCCAGCGGGCCGGGCGCGCCGCCCCCGTTCCCGACGGGCGGCCCGGCCGGTGAGCGCCCCTCTCGCCGGGGCGGACGGGATGGCCTCGCTGGTGCAGCGGGCCGAGATCCTGATCGAGGCGCTTCCCTACATCCGGGCCTTCCAGGGCAAGACGCTCGTCATCAAGTACGGGGGCGCCGCCATGGAGCAGGCCGAGCTGAAGGAGCAGTTCGCAAAGGACGTGCTCCTGCTCCGCCTGGTCGGCTTCCGCCCCGTCATCGTGCACGGGGGCGGCCCGCAGATCGGGGCCCTCATGAAGCGGCTTGGCAAGGAGCCGCGCTTCGTGGGGGGCATGCGGGTCACCGACGAGGAGACCATCGAGATCGTGGAGATGGTCCTGGTCGGCCGGATCAACAAGGAGATCGTGGGCCTGATCAACCTGCACGGGGGGCGCGCCGTGGGGCTGTCGGGCAAGGACGGGTCGCTGCTCCGGGCTCGCCGGCGCCTGCACCGGATGCCCGACGGCACCATGGCCGACATCGGGCTGGTGGGTGAGGTGGAGTCGGTCAATCCCGAGGCCATCCGGCTCCTCGAGGAGAACGGGTTCATCCCGGTGATCGCGCCGGTCGGGGTGGGGGCCGCCGGCGAGACCTACAACATCAACGCCGACCTCGTGGCCGGCGACGTGGCCGCGGCCCTGGCCGCCGAGAAGCTCATCCACCTGACAGACGTGCAGGGCATCCGGGGGGAGGACGGGCAACTCGTCTCCACCCTGACCCGGGATCGCGCGGAGCGGCTCATCAAGGGCAACGTCATCGACGGCGGAATGCTGCCCAAGGTGGAGTCCTCCCTGCGCGCCCTGACCGGCGGGGCCGCCAAGGCCCACATCATCGACGGGCGCGTCCCGCACGCGATCCTGCTGGAGCTGTTCACCAAGGAAGGCATCGGCACCGAGATCGTCCTGTGAGCGCGGCCGCGCCGCCGACGACGAGGACGGGACAGACCAGGGCGGCACAAAGGAGGCACACCCGGTGAACACCCAGGAGCTGCTGACCCTCTCGGACAAGCACCTGATGACCTTCACGAAGCGCCAGCCGGTGGCCCTGGTGCGCGGCGAGGGCGTGCGCGTCTGGGATACTGACGGCCGCGAGTACCTCGACTTCACGGGTGGGATCGCCGTGACCGCGCTGGGCCACTGCCATCCCCGCGTGGTGGGGACGCTGCGAGAACAGGCGGCCACGCTGCTCCACGTGTCGAATCTGTTCCTCGTGCCCCCGCAGATCCACCTGGCCAAGCTCCTGTGCGACCACTCCTTTGCCGACCGCGTCTTCTTCTCGAACTCCGGCGCCGAGGCCAACGAGACCGCCATCAAGCTGGCCCGCAAGTGGGCCAAGGAGCACGGGGCGAGCGACCGCGGGGACATCATCACCATGCGCGGCGGATTCCACGGGCGGACCCTGGCCACGGTGACGGCGACCGCCCAGGAGAAGTACCACCACGGGTTCGAGCCGCTTCCCACCGGGTTCAAGTACGTGGCCTTCGACGACCTGCGCGCCGTGGAGCGCGCCATCGACAGCCGCACCGCGGCGGTGCTCGTCGAGCCTCTCCAGGGGGAAGGCGGGGTGATCGTGCCCGGAGACGGGTACCTGCCCGGTCTGCGCAAGCTGTGCGACGAGGCGGGCATTTTGCTCATCCTCGACGAGATCCAGACCGGTATGGGCCGGACGGGCCGGCTGTGGGCCTACGAGCATTCCGGGGTTGCGCCGGACATCATGACCGTGGCCAAGGCCCTGGCCAACGGCGTGCCCATCGGGGCGACCCTCGCCACCGAGGACGTCGCCTCGGCGTTCACGCCGGGGACGCACGGCAGCACCTTTGGCGGCAACCCCCTGGCCACGGCGGTCGGGCTCACCGTGCTCGGCACGCTCATCGAGGAAGGGCTCCCCGCGCGGGCGGCTCGCGTCGGACGCGCGCTCATGGCGCGGATGACGGCGATCCAGGGGCGCCACCCCCGCCTGGTGAAGGACGTGCGAGGTCGGGGCCTGCTGATCGGCCTCGACCTCGCGCCGCCGGTGGCCGCGGTCCTGACCGCCTGCCGCGAGCGGGGACTCCTGGTGCTGACGGCCGGGGACAACACGCTCCGCCTGGCCCCGCCCCTGATCCTGGATGAGGCGGACGCGGAGCGCGCCGCCGAGATCGTCGAGAAGAGCCTCGTCACCACCGCCCCGGCATGAGCCACTTCCTGTCGATCCAGGACCTCGAGCCGGCCGCGGTTCCGCGCCTCTTCCGGCTTGCCGCGGACCTCAAGGCGCAGGGCAAGGCCCGTGAGCGTCAAGCGCGGCTGCCCGGGCGAACCCTCGCCCTGGTCTTCGAGAAGCCCTCGCTCCGCACGCGCGTCACCTTCGAGGTGGCCATGGTGCACCTCGGGGGGGCGGCGGTGTACCTGGGGGCGCAGGAGATCGGACTCGGGCGGCGGGAGTCGCCGGCGGACGTGGCCCGCAACCTGTCGCGGTGGGTCGACGCCATTGCGGCCCGGGTGTTTGCCCACGGGACCGTGCAGGAGCTGGCCCGCCATGCCTCGGTCCCCGTCATCAACGCGCTCTCCGACCTCGAGCACCCCTGCCAGGCCCTGGCCGACTTCTTCACGCTGTGGGAGCGGGGCCTCGATCTCAGCCGGATCCGGATCGCCTTCGTGGGCGACGGCAACAACGTCTGCCACTCCGTGTTGCTCCTCGCCGCCATGGTCGGCACCTCGGTGACCGTCGCCACCCCGCCCGGCTTCGAGCCGGAGGCCCGCATCGTGCAGGAGTGCCGGCGGCGGGGTGGGCGGGTGACCATCACCACCGAGGCGCGCGAGGCGGTGGAGGGAGCGGACGTCGTGTACACGGACGTGTGGATCAGCATGGGCCAGGAGCAGGAGCGGGAGCGTCGCCTCGAGGCCTTCCAGCGCTACCAGGTGAACGAGCGCCTCCTTCGGTTCGCCGGGTCGCGCGCGCTCGTCATGCATTGCCTGCCCGCGCATCGCGGGGAGGAGATCACCGACGAGGTCCTGGACGGCGAGCGGAGCGCGGTGCTCGACCAGGCGGAGAACCGGCTCCACGCGCAGAAGGCGGTGCTCCTCCACCTGCTCGGGGCGGACATGTCGCCGGCGGGCGACGGGGGCGGGAGGAGTTGCTCGTGACGACAGCCGTGAAGCGGGTCGTGCTCGCGTACTCCGGGGGGCTCGATACGTCCGTGATCCTGCGCTGGCTCATCGAGACGTACCGCTGCGAGGTCGTGGCGTTCTGCGCCGACCTCGGACAGGGGGAGGAGATCATCCCCATCCGCGAGAAGGCCCTCAGGACGGGCGCGGTGCGCGTCCACGTGGTCGACCTCCGCGAGGAGTTCGTGCGCGACTTCGTGTTTCCCATGCTCCGCGCCAATGCCGTGTACGAGGGTGCGTACCTCATGGGCACCTCCATCGCCCGTCCGCTGATCGCCAAGGCCCAGGTCGAGGTGGCGCGCACCGAGGGTGCCGACGCCGTGAGCCACGGGGCCACCGGCAAGGGGAACGACCAGGTGCGCTTCGAGCTGACCTACGCGTCCCTCGGGCCCGATCTCACCGTGATCGCCCCGTGGCGGGAATGGGAGCTGGACTCGCGCAGCGCCCTGATGGAGTTCGCCCGCCGGCACGACATCCCCGTCCCCGTAACGGCGGACCGGCCATACTCGACGGACCGCAACCTCTTCCACATCTCGTACGAGGGCGGCATCCTCGAGGACCCGTGGGCGGAGCCGCCGCCGAAGATGTTCCTCTTCACCAACGCCCCCGAGTCGGCGCCGGACGTTCCCGTCGACGTCGAGATCGAGTACGAGGGCGGGGACCCCGTGGCGGTGGACGGTGCGCGCCTGGGCCCGGCCGCGCTGCTGGAACGGCTGAACCGGGTCGGGGGCGAGCACGGGGTCGGACGCGTGGACCTCGTCGAGAACCGCTTCGTCGGGATGAAGTCGCGGGGCGTGTACGAGACGCCGGGCGGAACCATTCTGCACATCGCCCACCGCGCCGTCGAGTCGCTGGCCCTCGACCGCGAGGTGCTGCATCTGCGCGACGCCCTCATCCCCCGGTACGCCGAGATGATCTACTACGGGTTCTGGTTCTCGCCCGAGCGCGAGGCCCTGCAGCTCCTCGTCGACCGCGTGCAGCAGGATGTCACCGGCACGGTGCGGCTCCGCCTGTACAAGGGCAACGTCACGGTGGCGGGCCGGCGGTCGCCGCGCTCGCTCTACCGGCCGGACTTCGCCACCTTCGAGGCCGACCGGGTCTACCGGCAGAAGGATGCCGAGGGGTTCATCAACTTGAACGCGCTGCGTCTGCGGATCCGCGCCCTTCGCGACCGGGGCCGCGAGGAGCCCGGTCGGGCGACGTCCATGCCCGGGATGCCGGGCGCCTAGGGGTCCGGTCGCCGCCGCATGCGCATTCACGTCGCCCTCGGCCCGGCCGAGTATGCCGGTGCACCCCTCGAGGACCGGGCGGTCCTCGTGGTGGACGTCATCCGGGCGAGCACGACGGTGGTGGCGGCGTGCGCGGCGGGGTGTCGCCGGATCCTGCCCGTCCGCGATCGGGAGACGGCGGTCGCCCGGAAGCGCGCGCTGGAGGGGGTCGACGCCCTGCTCGGGGGTGAGCGCAACGGGGAGACCATCGCCGGATTCGACCTCGGCAACTCGCCCCTCGAGTACACGGAGGAGCGGGTCTCCGGCCGGACGGTGGTGCTGACCACGAGCAACGGGACGGCGGCGATGCTCGAGGCGGGGCGGGCGGCGGTGGCGGCGGTCGCGGCCCTGACCAACGTCGAGGCGGCGGCGCGCTGGGCGGGCGACCGCGGGCTCGACCTGACCGTGCTGTGCGCCGGCGAGGCCGGGCAGGTGTCGCTGGAGGACGTGGTGTGTGCGGGCCTGATCGTGGACGTGCTGGCGGGCTCCGGGGTCGCCGTGGAGGCGACGGACGCCGCCACGACGGCGCGCCGTGCCGCCGGCTTCTATGCCGAGCGCCTGCCGCGCCTGGCCGAGGACTCGCGGTGGGCCCGGCGGCTCGTCGAGCGCGGGCGCGGGGCGGACGTGGCGGCGTGCCTGCGGCGCGCCGGCCTCGGGCACGTGCCCGAGATCCGCGCCGGAGCCATCGTCCTCGACGGCGACCCCGCCGAGGGGGCGCGGCGCCCCGGGCGGATCGGCGCCGCGGAGGCATCGGCGTGAACCTGCCCATCGCCCTCACCCTGGCCCGGATTGTCCTGGTGCCGCTGGTGATGGTTTTCCTCATCTCGTCCTCCCGCGTCAACGTCCTCATCGCGGCGGTCATCTTCGTGACGGCCTCGCTCACGGACTGGCTCGACGGCCGCCTGGCCCGCCGCCTGAACCAGGTCACCCGGCTGGGGACACTGCTCGACCCGGTGGCCGACAAGCTGCTCGTGGCGGCGGCGCTGATCTCCCTGGTCCACGTCAACATGCTGCCGGCCTGGATGGCCGTTCTCGTCATCGGGCGCGAGCTGGCCGTGAGCGGCCTCCGCGCGGTGGCGCTGTCGATGGGGATAGTGGTACCGGCTTCCTCCCTCGGCAAGGCCAAGACGGTGTCACAGTACGCGGCCATCACGCTGCTCATCCTGGAGAAAGGCGTTCCCCCGGAGTACGCGCCCTTCCACCTCGTCTCGTGGATGGTCCTGTGGTTGGCGGTGGGGCTGACCGTGCTCTCCGGGGTCGACTACTTCTACGGCTTCTTCCTCAAGACCGATGTCCGCGCCCTGGTCAAGGAGAAGGAGCGCTGGCCGTGACAGTGGCGGGCCTGCTCGCCGCGTACCTGATCGGCGCCATCCCCGTGGGCCTCGTCGTCGCGCGCCTGGCCGGGCGCGTCGACATCCGCCGGCGCGGCAGCGGCAACATCGGAGCCTCGAACGTCCTGCGCACGCTGGGCCCGGTGGCCGGCGCCGTCACGCTCGCCGGCGACGTGCTCAAGGGCTTCGCGGCCGTCCTCGTCGCGCGGGCCCTTGGGCCCGATCCCATCGCGTCGGCGGCGGGTGCGGTGCTCGCCGTGGTGGGCAACTGCTGGCCCGTGTACCTCCGCTTCCGTGGCGGCAAGGGCGTGGCGACGGGCCTCGGCGCATTCCTGGCCCTGATGCCCTGGGCGGTGCTGCCGGCGGCCGTCGTCTGGGTGATCGTGACGGCGAGCTGGCGCTACGTCTCCCTGGCGTCGGTCGCCGCCTGCATCGCGTTGCCCGTGGCCGGGGCGCTCGAGGGATACGCGGGGAGCGCGGTGGCGGCGGCCGCGGTCGTGGGCGCCATCATCCTGTGGCGCCATCGCGAGAACGTGCGCCGCTTGCGAGCGGGGACGGAGCGCCGCCTCGGAGACCGGGTGACCGCGACGTGACGCGCAATGGGTGAGGACAGGCCGGCCGCGCCCCTCGCGGTGGCCGTGGTCGGAGGGGGGAGCTGGGGTACGGCCCTCGCCGTGCACCGGGCGCGCCTGGGCGGAGACGTTCGGCTCTGGGTGCGCGACCCCGGGCGGGCCGCGGCGATCGCGCAGGCCGGGCGCAACGAGCGGTACCTGCCCGGCGTCGTGGTGGCGCCGCCCGTGCGCGTGACAGGGTCCGCGCGCCACGCTCTCGCCGGGGCGGGGATCGTCGTGGTGGCTGTGCCGTCCCACGGGGTCGGCGAGGTGATGGGCCGCCTTGCCCCCGAGGTGCCGGAGGGGGCCGTGGTCCTCTCCGCCACCAAGGGCCTGGATCCCGTGACCGGGCTCCGCGTCTCACAGCTGCTGGCCCGTATCCTGCCCGGGCGCCCCATCGCCGCGCTGTCCGGTCCGTCGTTCGCGCGAGAAGTCGCCGCTGGCTTGCCCGCCGCTCTCGTCGTCGCCTCCGAGGACGAGGAAGTGGCGCGGGGGATCCAGCGGTCCCTGGCGACCCGGGAGTTCCGCCTGTACACGAACCGCGATATCACCGGGGTCGAGCTGGCGGGCGCCCTCAAGAACGTCATGGCGATCGCCGCCGGCATCGGCGACAGCCTCGGCCTCGGCGACAATGCCCGCGCGGCGCTGGTGACCCGGGGCCTGGTGGAGATGACCCGCATCGGCGTGGCGGCCGGGGCCTCGGCCCGCACGTTCGCCGGGCTCGCCGGCGTCGGCGACCTCGTCCTGACCTGCACGGGTGTCCTGAGCCGGAACCGCGCTCTCGGCCTGGCGCTGGGGAGCGGCAAGAGCCTGGCCGAGGCCGAGGCCGCCAGCCCGATGGTGGCAGAGGGCGCGCGGACCGCCGTCCCCGCGCTTGCCCTGGCCCGACGGGCCGGAGTCTCCGCGCCGATCTGCGAGGCGGTGGCGGCGGTGCTGAGCGGGACGGTGGCGCCGGCCGAGGCGCTCGCGACGCTCCTCAGCCGCGAGCTTCGCCCGGAGGAGGAGGGTTCTCTTCAGCGTGCCTGAGCTGCGCAAGGACCCCGTGGTCGGGCGATGGGTGATCATCTCGACCGAGCGCGCCCGCCGTCCGTCGGACTTCGTGGCGCCCGCCCCGGAACGCGTGGGCACGGGCACGGCGTGCGTGTTCTGTCCGGGCCAGGAGGCGTTCACGCCGGATGAGATCGCCGTGGTCCGACCCGACGGGAGCAGCCCGAACAGCCCGGGCTGGACGCTGCGCGTGGTCCCGAACAAGTTCCCCGCGCTCCGGATCGAGGGCGAGCTCGAGCCCTCGGGCGAGGGGTTGTACGATCGCATGAGCGGCGTGGGCGCGCACGAGGTGATCATCGAGACCCCCCAGCACCAGGCGTCGCTGGCCACGCTACCCACCGCTCACGTGGCCGGGATCCTCCGGGTCTACCGCGATCGCATGGTGGACCTCGGGAAGGACCCGCGGCTCGAGTACGTCATGGTGTTCAAGAATCACGGCGAGGCGGCGGGGGCCTCGCTCGAGCACCCGCACTCCCAGCTGATCGCCACCCCGATCGTGCCGATCATGGTCGAGGAGGAGCTGGTCGGGGGGCTCCAGCACTTCCGGATCAAGAAGCGCTGCATCTGGTGCGACATCCTGCGTCAGGAGCGAGCGGGGGGAGGCCGCCTGATCCTGGAGGACGCGGGCTTCGCGGTGCTGGCCCCGTTCGCTCCACGGTTTCCATTCGAGACGTGGATCTTGCCCGGGACTCACCGGTCGAGCTACGAGGAGACTGGCGCCGACGAGCTGGACGGCCTCGCCTATGTCCTCGGGGAGATCCTGGTCCGCATGAACAGGGTGCTCGGCAACCCCCCGTACAATCTGATGCTCCACAGCGCTCCCCTCCGGACCCAGGCCCTCGACCATTTCCACTGGCATCTGGAGATCATCCCCAAGCTGACCCGGGTCGCGGGCTTCGAGTGGGGCACCGGGTTCTTCATCAATCCGACTCCCCCGGAGGAAGCGGCGAAGTACCTGCGCGAGCAGCCGGGCCGGGATGGGGCGACGGAGCGCGTAAGTTGACTCTCCGAAAGGCATTTGTTACACTCCGCCCGTTCGTCGGGGAGGAGACTCGTCGCGGGAATAGCTCAGTGGTAGAGCACAACCTTGCCAAGGTTGGGGTCGCGGGTTCGAATCCCGTTTCCCGCTCCATTGCGATAACGTGTCGGGGGCTCGGGTGGCCGGGCCCCTTTGAATTGTCAAGGCGGCGTA
>DATKEI010000095.1:0-2628 GCA_035544455.1 Binatia bacterium
GACCGCTGGTGCCGCTGGGCCTTCCCGACGGCCTTCGGGATGACGTGCGCGGCGCTCGTGGCGCGGGCGCTCTGGCCATGACCGGCCGCTCTCTCGTCTGATGTCCTGAGTCGAACGTTTCGTCGACTCGCGGCGGCGGGCGGGGTGGGGCCCTCCCCCGCGGCACCGTATCTTCCGCAGATCGCCGAAGCCACCCACCATCCCTCTCGTGGCCCATTGAGTGCCGGCGACGCTCCCGCGTTACAGGCGTGTCCCGCGGGGAGGGTCCCACGCGCCCGGCGCTTTGTCGGCACATCTCTGCCTCGGGACCTGGACCAGGCCCCGCGCGCGGCGCGCCCGCGGCCCGGGCCGGCGCGCGCCGGCGCCGCGCCTTTGGTCAGTCGCCGAGGCGGCGGGGGGTGAGCACGGGGGCGAGGGCGGGAACGCGTGCGGCGAGCCGGAGCCCGAGGGTGCGGAAGATGCCGGCGAGGCCCGCCGGGTATCCGCGCGCCACCGCGATGACGAGCAGGGCAAACAGCACCATCCGCACCTCGCCCCAAGCCCGCAGCCACTCGAAGAGCAGCTCGACGAAGACGGCGCCGAGGATGGGGCCGGTGAAGGTGCGCAGGCCGCCGACGATGACCATGATGACGATCATGGCCATCTCGTTGAAGCGCATCGGGGTCGGCGAAAGCAGGCCCAGGTAGTGGCCCTGGAAGCCCCCCGCCGTGGCGGCGAACACGGCGGAGACCGCAAAGATGATGCGCTTCCACTTGAACGTGTCCACGCCCATGACCGCTGCCGCCTCCTCGTCGTCGCGGATCGCGCGCATGTAGATGCCGGCCCGGGAGTGGACGATCTGCCAGGCGGCGAGGATGGCGGCCACGGCCAGGGCGAGGAAGACGAAGTAGTACCCTTTCGAGCGCGGGGTGCCGAAGAGAAACGGGGTGGCGAGGCCGAGATCGCCCCGGGTCACCTCGTACTCGACGGTGATGAGGAGCCGCACCGACTCCGCGAAGGCCCAGGTGGCGAGGGCGAGGTAGATGGCGCGCATGCGCAGGCACAGGGTCCCCAGGCCGAAGCCGATGGTGGCGGCCACCACCACCCCCGCCGCGATGCCGAGCAGCATGGGGACCTTGGCGTACAGCACGAGCAGGGCCGAGGTGTAGGCCCCGATGCCGGCGAAGGTGTGGTGGGCGAGCGAGAACTGCCCGGTGTAGCCGGCGAGCAGGTTCCAGCCGACGGCGAGGACGACGTAGTACAGGCTCGTGGTGAAGACGTGCATCTGGTACTCGGACACCGCCCACGGGAGCCACGCCAGTGCCGCGTAGCCGAGGAGGCACCAGCCGAGGCGGCGGCCGAAGGCGGGCAGGGTCAGGCTCCGAGGAGGGCGTCGCGAATGAGGTCGCGGAGCTGGTCGGCGAAGTCCCGGCGCGGGCCCTCGCGGCGGACCTGGCCCATCTCGAGCATGTAGAGGTACTCCGAGATCTCCACCGCCTTGGCGATGTTCTGGTCGACGAGGAAGATGGTGACGCCCTGGGCCCGCGCCTCCACGAGCTGGGCGTACACCTGCTCCGCGAGCTTGGGCGACAGCCCGGCCGAGGGCTCGTCGACCAGGAGCAGCCGCGGATCCGTCACCATCTCCTTGGCGATGGAGAGCATCTTCGCCTCGCCCCCGGACAGCGCGGTGGCGCGCAGGCCCCGCTTCTGGGCGAGGCGGGGGAAGGCGGCGTAGGCGCGGTCGAGCATGGCGGTGATGCGCGCGCGCTCCTTCCGGAACACCCAGGCCCCGAGCTGGAGGTTCTCGTGCACGGTGAGCTGGGGGAAGATGTTGGTCCCCTGGGGCACGTAGCCGATGCCCAGCCGCTTGATGGCGTGGGGGGCCGCGGCCTGGATCTCCCGCCCGTCGAACGTGATCCGGCCGCGCCGCGGGTGCAGGAAGCCGAAGATGGTCTTGAGCAGCGTGGACTTGCCGGCGCCGTTGGGGCCGATCACCCCGGTGATGGACCCGGCCTGGACGGTGAGCCGGATCCCGTTCAGGATGTCGATCTCGGTGACGTAGCCGGCGACCACGCCGTCGAGGTCGAGCAGGGGCGGGGGCGTGGTCACGGCCGCTCAGCCGCCAAGGTAGGCCTCGAGGACGAGCGCGTGGTTTGCCACCTCCTCGAAGGACCCCTCGGCGATGAGCTGGCCCTCGTGCATCACCGACACCCGGGGGCAGAGCCGGCGGAGCGTTCCCATCTCGTGGGACACGATCAGGAAGGTCACGCCCTCGTCCCGGTTCATGCGGAGGATCGTGTCCATGATGGTGTCCTTGATAGTCGGATGCACCCCGGCGAAGGGCTCGTCCATGAGGAAGAGGTGGATGGGGTGGATCATGAGGCCCCGCGCGATCTGCAGCAGCATGCCCTGGCCCCCGGACAGCTCCTTGGCCAGCGCGTGCCGGAGCCGGTCGAGGAGCACGAAGGCGAGCAGCCGTCGCGCGCGGTCGACGATCTCCGCCGTCGGCCGGCCCGCCCCGCGGTCGCGCTCGGCGAAGGCCGGGACCAGGACGTTCTCGAGCACCGTCATGTTGCCCCAGAGCTTGGGGATCTGGAAGGTGCGGGCCACGCCGCGGGCCGCGATCTGGTGGGGGCGCAGGTGGTCGAT
>DATKEI010000096.1:0-5943 GCA_035544455.1 Binatia bacterium
CCTGGTCCCCGATGACGCGAGCGGCGTCGTAGAGGGATGGGGCCCGGGCGAGGCCCTTGCCCTGGTCGAAGTCGCGCCGGAGCAGGGTGATGATCGACTGGGTGACGGAGAGGCTGCCGCTCGCGAGGAGGACGAAGATGCATTCGCCCGGCTGGGCGAAGATGTGCATCTTTCCCGCGATGTTCACCTGGTCGTGGCCGGCGTTGGTGCGCGAGTCCGAGGCCATCACGAGGCCGTACCGCGTCCAGATGCCGAGGCAGTACGTCACGCCGGCGCCATCCCCCGGCGCTCGCTTGCCCGCCTCATGACCACGCCCGGTATGTTACCAGAGCCCTGGCGCTGGACTTCCGCAATCGACCGGGCCGCGGGGCGGCTTCATCCTCGGTGTCCTCGAGCCCCCTTCCGAGCCGATGTGCCGATCGGGCGACTTGCCCGTTTTCGCGCGTCTTGCTACCGTGCCCGTACCAAACCTGGTGTCCCGAGGCCGAGATGTGCCGGCACCGCGCCGGGTCGGGCCCTCCCCGGGGGGCACGCCGAGTCGCAGGAGCCTCGCCGGCACAGGGGCTGCGGGATGGTGGGTGGTTCCGGCGAGCCGGAGAAGCCACGATCCCGCGGGGAGGGCTCCCAACCCCACCCGGCGCCGTGAGTCGACGAACTTCTGACCCGGGGACACTGCGTCGCGCGTCCTGGCCGAGGGGTCTCGGCCGTCTCCGGAAGAGCGGATGAAGGAGGAGGTCAGCCATGAGAATCCGTGCCGCCGTCGTGTGGGAGAAGGGTGGCCCGTTCGCCATCGAGGATCTGGATCTGGAGAAGCCCGGGCCCGAGGAGGTCCTGGTGCGCGTGGTCGGCACGGGCGTGTGTCACACCGACCTGATCGTCCGCGATCAGTGGTATCCGGTGCCGCTGCCGGCCGTGCTCGGCCACGAAGGGGCCGGAGTCGTCGAGCAGGTCGGCGATCGGGTTGCCAAGGTGCAGGCGGGCGACCACGTGGTGCTCACGTACATGTCCTGCGGACGCTGCCGGAACTGCATACAAGGCAAGCCCACCTACTGCCTAGATCTCTTCAGTCAGAATTTCTCCGGCAGCCGACCGGATCGTTCGACCGGCCTGCGCAAGAACGGCCAGGTCCTCCACAGCCACTTCTTCGGCCAGTCCTCGTTCGCCACCCATGCCCTGGCCTGGGAGCGCAACGTGGTCAAGGTGCGCCGGGACGTGCCCCTGGAGCTGCTCGGCCCTCTCGGGTGCGGCATCCAGACGGGCGCCGGAGGCGTGCTGAACTCGCTCCGGCCCGCGGCCGGTACCACCCTCGCGGTGTTCGGGACCGGCTCGGTGGGGATGAGCGCCGTCATGGCGGCGCGGGTGGCCGGGTGCGCCACGATCATCGGCGTCGACGTCAAGCCGAACCGCCTCGAGCTGGCCCGCGAGCTGGGCGCCACCCACACGGTCAACGCGAAGGAGACGCCCGACGTGGTCGGGGAGATCCAAAGGATCACCGGCGGCGGCGCCGACTACAGCATCGAGACGACGGCCTCCCCCCAGGTGTTCCGCCAGGCGGTCGACTGCCTCACCTTGCCGGGCGTCTGCGGGCTGATCGGCGCCGCCGCCCTCGGCACCGAGGTCACGTTGGACATGAACAACATCCTGTTCGGCCGCGTCGTCCGCGGAATCATCGAGGGCGACAGCGTGCCGGACATCTTCATCCCGAGGCTCGTCGAGCTGTACACTCAGGGCCGCTTCCCGTTCGACCGCCTGATCAAGCAGTACCCCCTCGACCGGATCAACGAGGCCGCCCGCGACTCGGAGGAGGGCCGGGTCGTCAAGCCCGTGCTCGCCACGGCCAGCTGATCCCGACCGGACCGGACGATCGAGCGGGAGGAAGCGTGCTCGTGTGACGAGGCGCCGGGCCGCGCGCGGCCGCGAGCGAGGCGATCATCGCCGGGCCCGCAAGCGTCTGGCGTTGCGTGCCGCGCTGGCCCACGGTGAGCGTGCGATCGAATGCGGCCGGCACCCCGTGGCGCATCCCGACCACGGGGTGCGAACGGCTGGACAGATACACGCGCGGCGCGACCCGGGCCGCGGCGTGTGACTCCGCGAACTCCAGCGCTACGCGAGAGTGCCGGACGTGCGCGGATCATCGAGAGGAGGAACGCGACCATGCCACCGCCGACACTCAGCCCCGACGAGCTGCTGACCACCACCCGGGCCGTGCGCAAGCGGCTCGACTTCGATCGGCCGGTCGAGCGGTCGGTGATCGTGGGGATCGATCCTGCCGGCGGTCTGGAGTTTCATGCTCGCCGCCCGCGCGCGCGGTCTCGGCACGGCGTGGACCACGCTCCACCTTCGCCACGAGCGCGAGGCCGCGGAGATCCTCGGTATTCCCTACGAGCAGTTCACCCAGGCTGCCCTCGTCCCCGTCGCCTACACGCGAGGCACCGACTTCAAGCCCGCGCACCGGGAGGCTCTGGCCGGCATCGTGCACTGGGACACGTGGTAGCCACGACGCCGCGCCGGCGCCGCGCGGCCAGGCGCCAGTCGAACCGGGCAGGCCGGCCACGGGGGCGGCACGTCAGCCCGATATGCTCGTCTTCGACACGGCACCGGAACGTCCTGAGACGCGACCGCGATCACCGGCGCCCAGCCCGCCAGGGCGCGCTGCTCCGTGAGAAGTCGCAATTGCCGTAGCCGCTCGCGTCGGAGCGACGCGGGTGCCGCCGGCGCTCGCTGCCGCCCCGCGGACGGAGAAGCTCCGGACCGGGCCCGCCTCGCGGGGTGTCGCCGATGCGACGGTCCGCAGACATCGGTGTTGCCAAAGGTCTGTGGACGAAGACGAGCCACGACTGCTCGCCGGCGCCGCCGGCGAGGGTGGCTGGGCCGCCGCTGACTTCCCGATGGGGCGGCCCGCGTGAGAGGATGACCCACTCAGGGGCCTGAGATCCTGGCAGACTGCCGCTGGCGGGGCGCGACACCCGGGAGGGATGCGTGAACGACACGAAACGGTGCGTCGTGCTGATGGGGTTCGGCATCAAGGTCGACGACCAGACGAACCGCTCGCGGGATCTCGACACGACGTACCGGATCATCCGATCGGCGCTCACCGAGGCGGGCCTCGGACGCATTCCCGCCGACGACATCGTCCATTCCGGCGTCATCCACATCGCCCGCCCCTCTCCCGCCACCCGGGGGCCGGTCCCCGCGAGGCCAACTCTGCAATCTCGGGCGGTGAACGGACGAATACGATGTGCACGTCGGGCCCCGGTCCCGCGGCGCCGGCGCGACGCCCGGTCCACGAGCTCTCGAACGTCCTCATGACCCCGCAGGTGTCGGGCTGGATTGACGAGACGCGGGAGGCGCGGGCGCGGCTCGTGGCGGAACACATCGACCGGCCGGCGCGCGACGAGCCTCCTCCGCTGAATCTGCTTCCGCCCGCCGGATAGCCGATGCCTTCCCGGCCCGCGGCAGAGCGCGGCGGGTGCGGTCGCCTGCCCTTCTTCTACGGCTGGGTGATCGTCGGCGTCGCCTTCGTGACCATGGGGGTGGGCGTGAGCGCGCGCACCGCCTTCTCACTGCTCTTCCCGCCGATCCTCGACGAGTTCGGCTGGGAGAGGGGGATGACAGCCGGGGCCTTTTCCTTCGGCTTCCTCGTGTCGGCGCTCTTCAGCCCCTTCGTCGGCCGGCTCATGGATCGGCGAGGGCCGCGGGTCGTGATCGAGATCGGCGTCGGAGTCCTGGCTGCCGGTCTCTTGCTCGCTCCGCTCGTGCAGCGGCCGTGGCACCTGTACGTGACGCTCGGGCTGCTCGTCGGCGGTGGCGCCAACTGCCTTGGCTACACCGGGCAGTCGCTCTTCCTCCCCAACTGGTTCGTGCGCCGGCGGGGCCTGGCCATGAGCATGGCCTTCTCGGGCGTCGGGGTGGGCTCGATCGTCCTGTTGCCGTGGCTACAGAGCCTCATCGCGACCGGGGGCTGGCGCAAGGCCTGCTGGATGCTCGGGCTCCTGGTGCTGGCGGTGCTGGTGCCGCTGAACCTCCTGCTGCGGCAGCGACCGGAGGATCTCGGTCTCGTTCCGGACGGCGGCCCCGCCGCCGGCCGTGGGGCTGGGGATCCCGGGACGACCAACGTGGTGGACCCGGCCTGGGTCGCCATCGACTGGACGCTTGGGCGTGCGGTGCGCACGGCCCCCTTCTGGTGGATCGCCGGGGGCTACCTCTGCGGCCTCTTCTCCTGGTACGCGGTGCAGGTGCACCAGACGAAGTACCTGGTCGAGGTCGGGTTCAGCGCCACCGCGGCGGCGTGGGCGCTCGGGCTCGTGAGCCTGGCCGGCGTCCCCGGTCAGATCGCGCTCGGTCACCTCTCCGACCGGATCGGGCGCGAATGGGTGTGGATGGTCGGCAGCCTGGGCTTCGTGGTCTGCTGCGTCGCCCTCCTGCTCCTGCGCGAGGCGCCGTCGCCCGCCCTGCTCTATCTGATGATCGCCTCGCAGGGCATGCTCGGCTATGGCCTCACGTCCGTCCTCGGCGCGATCCCGGCCGAGATTTTCCAGGGCCGCCACTACGGGTCGATCTTCGGCACGCTGATGCTGGCGGCCATCGCGGGCGGCGCCGCCGGGCCCTGGGTGGCCGGTGCGCTCCACGACATCACCGGAAGCTACGCCCCCGCCTTCTGGCTGGCCATCGGCAGCAGCATCTTCTCCGCCCTGGCCATCTGGCTCGCCGCCCCCCGCGCGGTGCGCGCCGTGGCGGGGCGCGTCCGCAGGCGGCCGTAGGGTCCCGGCGGTCCGCCATTGCCGGGGAACGTGCAGGCGAATCTGCGGTCCGCCCGTGTCTTGATCTCGCTGCCCACTGGGGCCAGTCTCGCCTCGTGATCTGCCCCCCGCGCCAGCAGGGGGCTCCCTCCGGAGCGCGCTGCCGCAAGGGCGCCGGGGGCCTCCTGTCCCGACCAGCAGGCGGCCGACGCTGAAGGCGTCGAGCTGGAACCAGCGGGCGTAGAGCTCGCCTGTCTCCGGAACCGCATGGCGATCCGGTGCGCTCGAACCGTGAAGGGACGAGATCAGCGGAGAGCGGGGATGGGGCGGGCATTGACGAGGTCCGTGGCCGTCCAACCGTCGAGGTCGTACTCCGCCATGCACGTCTCGGCCATCTGCTTCCAGCGGTCGTACTGGCCCGACGCCAGCGCCCCGAACAGAGCGTAGCGCCGGATCTCCTCGTGACTGCCCGAGTAGTTGATCTCGTACAGCTCGTGGCGGCCGCCGAACTCCGTGCCGATCGCGTCCCACAGGAGCTTCATGAGCTTCACCCGCCCGACGGCGTCCACGCCCCCGGAGCCGCGCAGATAGAGATCGAGGTACTTGCGGAGGTCCGGCGCCTTGAAGTCCCGCGCGTGCGAGTTGAGGTAGATGAGCCCGCTCGCCACCGTCTTCTCGATGAGGTTCTTGATCTGAGCGTAGGCCTCCGGGGCCAGCACCTGATAGGCGGCGGCCGGCTCCATCCCCGGCAGGATGCACCCCCCCGTCCACGGAGCGGCGGTCTTCGCCATCGCATCGGACAGGCCCCAGATCATGTTGCGCCACGCGATGACCTCGCCGATGTTCGCCTCGACGCCCCGGAACGCCCGCGCCCCGGTGATCTCGGTGGCCTTGATCATCAGCCCGGTGATGAAGTCGAGCTTGACGCCGAGCCGCGTGCACCCGTGAATCAGCGCGCGCGGGAGGAAACCCGTGCGCGGGACGAAGTTGTTGGCCTTCTCCACGTCCGCGTAGACGAACACGTCCTCCCACGGGATGAACACGTTGTCCATCACGAAGATGGCGTCGTTCTCGTCGAGCCGGCTCGACAGCGGATAGTCGAAGGGGCTGCCCAGGAGCGCCGCGCGCATCTCGTTGGAGACGCGGCAGACCAGCTTCACGCCCCGGGCGTTGGTGGGCACCATGAACACGAGCGCGAAGTCCT
>DATKEI010000097.1:0-11516 GCA_035544455.1 Binatia bacterium
TCGCTGAACCTGCTGGGCGACTGGGTGCGCGACCTGCTCGATCCCAAGCTCCGCAACGTGTAGGGCCGTCTGCAACCCGACGGCGGCGCCGGAGCCGGCGTTGTACACGAGACGCGATCCACGCGAGCACCGCGCGACCTCATCACCTGGATCGGCGGTTCGGGGTCGGCCCGCGGATTCGCGTTCGTCCTTCGTCCGCGCGCACCTGGTGCGCTCCGTGGGGTCGATCCCTGGATCGACGTCGCCGACCGTCGTGTACGACGGCGACCGCCCGACGCATGGCCGAGGGCGCCGTCGGTCACGGGCGTCGCCTTCCGGGCCCTCGGGCGCGCCGCCCTCGTCCGCCGCGACGTCCCCACCGCGGAGAGCGCACTGGGCGAGGCGCTCGCCGCCGTCGGCGCCATTGCCTCGGCCGTGTGGATCGCGCGGAGCGTCAGTTCCCGGGCGAGCGCCGATGCTCGCCCGGGGCCCGCGGCAGCGTCGTCGACGCGGGTCCCGACCTGGGTCGGCCAGGGCGCGGTCTACGACGAGGACTTCGGTCGTCCCTCCACGCGCTCGACATCGATGGGCGCGGGTGATGGCACCGAGTGCAGGAACTGGGCGGCCCGCTCCCGTCGCGGCTCGACTTCAGGGCAGCCCACGCCCTCACTCGACGGAGAGCTGGCCGGCGACCGTGTGGGTGCCGTCGGCGCCGCGGCGCAGGACGACGAAGGCCCCCATGCGGACGTCGAGGCCGGTGAGGTCGCTGACGACGGAGCCGTGGGTGACCAGGACCAGCGGCGGGCCGTCGCGATGGTCGGCGATGGCCTGGCGCACGGGGATCAGCAGGCGCCGGCGCAGCTCGGGGTCGCGGAGGGCGCCCTGCAGGACGGGCCACGACTCGACCGTGCCGAAGGCCAGGCGCGCGGTGTCCAGGCAACGGCACCGCGGGCTTGATCGCACGCGGCCGACGGCGATGCCGTGCCGGCGGAACGCCTCGCCGATGCGCCGGGCCTGGGCGCGGCCGGCCTCGTCGAGGTTGCGCTGGGTCGCACAGTCGTCGAGGCGGGCCGTGGGGGGATCGAACGCGCCGGGCGCGTAGCTGTGGCGGAGCACCACGACGCTGCCCGGTGCGCGCAAGGCGTCCCAGACCGCCTCGTCGGCGCACGCTACCCCTGGCCACGCGCACAGGAGCGCGACGACCAGCCGGAGCAGCGCGCGCCGCGCCACGCCCGGCGGCTACACCGTCTGCGCGATCTGGGAGCCGGCCGGCAGCTCCGCCTCTCGCCAGTCGGCGCCGCGCGGCAACACGGCCTCGGCGGCGGCGATCGCGGTATAGGTAGGCTCGATGCCGCGCGGGGTCCCGCTCTCCGAGACGACGCGCACCATCTCCAGGAGCAGCCGGCGGGCCTGGATGATGGCGCGGTCGGCGGGGCCGAGGTGCTCGCGGCTGCGGTCGACGATGGGGCCCATGCCCTCCTGGATCGCCCGGTCCTGCACGTTGATGCCGTCGATGCCGGTGAAGCTCTCGGTCTTCTGGACCCGGCGGTCGAGCAGGTAGTTGTTGGCGCGGTTGCGCTTCGAACGGAAGGTGGCCTGGTCGACGTCGAGGGGTCCGTTGCCGAGCCGACGCTCCAGCCGGTCCTCGTCGGTCAGCGGGGCGTCGGTGGTGCTGTACTCCCAGTTGTAGACCATGGTGGTCTCGTCGTCGATCGGCACCCAGATGTGGCCGGCCACCAGGGGCACGCCGCTCTCCGAGCGCGAGGGGCGGATCTGGTGGAAGGGCAGGATGAAGTGGTAGGTCCGCACGTGAACGCTCGCCTCGTCCAGGGGCCGGACACCCGCGTAGCGGTAGCCGTACTCGGTGATCTCGACCTCGACCTTGGGCGCCTTGCCGCGCACGAAGGGGTTGTCGGGCTTGAAGCCGGGCCGCGAGGTGCTGGTGGTGAGCAGGCGGTGCAGGATGGGCGCGTGCGAGGTGTCGATGCCGCCCTCCAGGCCCTGCAGCCAGTTGCTCTCCTGGATCACCTTGGACACTTGCAGATGGGTCGCCGGCCGGCGCGTCCACGCGAAGTCCGGCGGCGCCGGCCGCCGCTCGGGCGGTCCCATGTAGGCCCAGACGAGGCCGCCGAGCTCCACGGTGGGATAGGAGGCGACGAAGACCTTGTCCTTGAACTGGAGCTCGGCCGGCTCGTTCATCATGTCCAGGCAGCGGCCGGCGGTGTCGAACTTCCAGCCATGGTAGACGCAGCGGAGGCCGCATTCCTCATTGCGGCCGAAGAACAGCGAGGCGCGGCGGTGCGGGCAGAACTCGTCGAGCAGGCCGACCTGGCCCCGCGTGTCGCGGAAGGCCACCAGGTCCTCGCCGAGCAGACGAACGCGCACGGGGGCGCCGTCCGGCTCCGGAAGCTCCCGCGCGAGCAGGGCGGGGATCCAGTACCGCCGCAGCGCGGTGCCCATCGGCGTGCCGCGCTCGACCCGGGTGAGCCGCGCGTTGTCCTCGCGTGAGAGCATGGCCGATCCTCCGTGGCGCCCGCCGGCGGGCGGACTGAGGTGGCGGTCGATCTCTGGCCGGGAGTGTATCACCGCGGGGGAGCAGAGGTCTGACCGCGTGCATGGGGAGATGCTCGACTACACCGAGCGGCTGACCCGGGCAGCCCTGGCCGACCGGGTCTCCGGGGATTGACAGCGGGCTCGGTTAGCGTTAACAGACAGCACCACCACCCGGGAGGAGGCCTGGCCGGCATGTCGGGACAGCGCACGTGGGGGCTCCTGCCCCGCTTCGATCCGGACACCGGAAACGTGATCGCCGAGCCGCCGGGGAGCGGCGACGGGTTCTGGGCGGGGGCGCCGAGCGCGATCCACGACGCCGAGACCGGGCGCTTCCTCTGCTACTACCGCCTGCGATGGCCCCTGGGGGGGCGTCGGGGCGGGGTGTGCCGCGTGGTCGCTTCGGCGGACCCCGGGGCGCCGCCGAGCGAGTGGAAGACGCTCTGGGAGGCCACGCGCGAAGACTTCGGCGCCAGCTCCATCGAGCGCTCGTGCCTTCTCCGCGATCCCCACACCGGGCGGTGGCGGCTCTACGTTGCGGCGGAGACGGCGGAGACCTACGATCGCGTGCCCGCCACCTGGCGGGTGGATCTCCTGGAGGCGGAGAGCCCCGAGGGCCTCGATCCCCGACGGCGGCGCATCGTGATGGACCCCATGATGTACGGCTTCTCCCACGTCAAGGATCCCGTGGTGTCCATCATCGGGGGAGAGTGGGTGGCCCTCACCTCCGCGGGCTGGCGCGAGCAGCACGTAGGCCCTGACGCCGAGGGACTCATCCGCTCCCGCGGCCGCGGGCTCATCGCCCTGCACCGCTCCGCCGACGGGATCGACTTCCCCACCGCCGAGGTCCTGGCCGAGCCCGGTCCCGGGGGCTGGGGCGGGATCAACGTCCGGCCGGCCGCCCTCGTGTACCTGGCGCCCGTGTGGTCGCTGCTCTTCGACGCGGGGACGACGCGCGCCGACGCCTACGACGAGCACACCATGCTGGCGGTATCGACCGATCTCCGGAGCTGGCGCCGGCTCAGCCCCGCCCACGCGCCCTGGGTGCGGTCATCGCACGCCTCGGGGTCAGTCCGCTACGTGGACGCGCTGGTGGTCGGGTCCACCGTGCACTACTTCTACGAGTGCGCGCGCGCCGACCGGGCCCACGAGCTGCGCCACGCCGCCGCGCCCTTGCCGCCGGCATGAGCCATCCTCGCCCCACCGTCCTCGCCGTGGCCCGGGTGTCGCGATGACCGTCTCCCGGGCCCTCACCGGCCGGGGCTCGTGGCCGCCGACACCGCGCGGCGCGTGCGGGCCGCCGTGGAGCGACTCGGCTACCGCCCGAGCGCGCCGGCACGCCTGCTGCGCCGGCACGCCCGCTACGCCGGCGGGAGAGCGGGCTCGTCGGGGTGACGATCCCCTCGCTGACCCGCTCCGTCCACCGCGGCATGATGGCTGGCGTGGAGGAGGTTCTGGGTCCGGCCGGCTACGAGCTCCTGCTAGGGCACCTGGGGTCGGGGTCGCGCGCGGCCGCATCATTCCTCCACTCCGTGGAGCATCAGTCGTGCGACGGCTATGTCATCGTGCCCGTGGAGTTCCTGGCCCGTGAGCTCCCCCGCTGATCGCTCGCTGGCCCGCGACTTGAGCGGGGCCGCGGCGGCCGCCGGAGCGGCGGGGGCCGCGGCTGCCGGGCGGGGACGGTCGTGGGCGGCCAACCGCCGCCGCGCGCTCCTCGCCCTGCTGCTGCCCGCGCTGGCGGTGCTGTTCGTGGTGACGATTCTGCCGTCGATCTTCCTCGTGGTCACCAGCTTCACTCCGCTCGATCTCACCCGGCCCGGCTCCTACCGCCTGGAGGGCACCGGCAACTATCGCGAGCTGATCCAGGACCACCGCTTCTGGAACTCGGTGTGGGTGCAGGCGCGGCTCTCCTTCTGGACGGTGCTGCTGCAGCTCCTCATCGGCCTGGGTCTGGCGCGGCTGCTGCACACGCGGATCCGCGGCGCGGAGGCGGTGCGCGCCGCCTTCATCATCCCCATGGTGCTGCCCCCGGTGGTCGTGGCCCTCACCTGGAAGATCCTCTTCACGCCGGACGTGAGCGTGCTCAACTGGGCCCTGGGCCTGATCGGGCTGCCCCAGCCGGCCTGGCTCACCGACTCCACCCTCGCCCTGTGGGCCATCATCATCGCCGACGTGTGGGAGTGGTTCCCCTTCGTCTTCCTGGCCGTGCTGGCTGCCTTCCAGATGATGCCGGAGGAGCCGCTGGAGGCGGCAGCCATCGACGGCGCTTCGCGCTGGCGGGTGTTCGTGCACGTGGAGCTCCCGCTCCTCCGGCCCGTGCTCCTGGTGGTCGGTCTCTTCCGCCTGATCGACAGCATGAAGGCCTTCCCCCACATCTTCATCATGACCGGCGGTGGCCCGGGCGTGGCCACCGAGGCCACGAACTACTACGCCTACCTGCAGGGCTTCTCCTACACCCTCGTCGGCTACTCCAGCGCCATCACCGTGGTGCTACTGGCCGGGACCTTCGCCCTGAGTCTCGGGATCATGCGACTGGTGGGGCGGGCGACCGATGTCGAGTAGGCGGCGGGCGTCCCGCGTGCTCTACCCGGTGGCCGTGGGCGGCCTCTTGCTGGTCGTGCTCTTCCCCGTGCTGTGGCTGGTGCTGTTCTCGCTGCGGACGGAGCTCGACAGCTTTCGGATGCCCCCGCAGCTGCTGGTCATGCCCACCCTCCAGAACTACGTCGACCTGTGGGAGAGCAAGTTTCTCCGGGCCTTCGAGAACAGCGCGGTCACCGCCACCAGCACCACCGTGGTGTCGCTGCTCCTGGGGGTCCCCGCCGCCTACGCGCTGTCGCGGGCCGGCTTCCGCTCCGAGCGTCTGCTGTCCTTCTGGGTCCTGGCCACCCGCATGGCCCCGCCCATCGCCTTCGGCATCCCCTTCTTCCTCATCTACAAGGAGCTCGACCTGATCGACACCCGCCTGGGCCTGGTGGTGATCTACCTCTCGTTCAACCTCTCCCTCGTCATCTGGATGATGCGAGCCTTCTTCGACGGGCTCCCCCGCTCCCTGGAGGAGGCGGCCTACATCGACGGGGCGGGGGTGGTGGGGGCGTTCGTGCGCGTCACCCTGCCGCTGTGCGCGCCCGGTCTGGCCACCACTGCCATCTTCTGCTTCCTCCTCTCGTGGAACGACTTCTTCTACTCGCTGATCCTCACCCGCAGCGAGGCCCTGACGGCGCCGGTGGCCATCGTGAACTTCATGAACTACGAGAGCTGGGAGTACGGCAAGATCAGCGCGGGGGCGACCCTCATCATGCTGCCGGTGGTGGTGTTCTCCCTGGCCGTCCGTCGCTACCTCATCCGCGGCCTCACGGCGGGCGCCGTGAAGGGCTGAGCGGACTCCCGAAGGAGGACAGAACATGGCGAACGTTCAGCTCCGTGGTGGCATCCCGCGGCGTCGCTTCCTGGGGGGCGCTCTCGGCACGGCCGGCGTGCTGGCGACCGCGGGCGTGGCTCCCGCCCAGACCCGGCGCACCAGCATCAAAATGATGCAGGTGAGCCACGCCTACAGCAACGGCCTCACCGCCCAGCTCGGGGAGTTCGAGAAGAAGACGGGGATCAAGGCCGAGATCGACGTCATGTCCTTCCCCGTGCTGAACCAGCGGGCCGACCTCGAACTGGCCAGCGGCTCCGGGGCGTACGACGTCATCCAGATGATCTTCATCCGCACCGGCCGCTGGATCCGCGCCGGGTGGGCGGAGCCGCTCACCCCGTACCTCGAGCGGGACAAGGACGTGGACCTGCCCGACCTGGTGTCAGGCGCGGTGAGTCCCTTCCGCCGCGGCGACACGATCTACGCCCTGCCCTGGCTGGCCGACAGCACCGTCGTCGGCTACCGCGCCGACCTTCTCGACAAGGCCGGCTACGCGAAGCCGCCCGAGACCTTCGAGGCCCTCCAGGAGATGGCGGCCCGCATCCACACCCGGGACACGGCCGGCTTCGTCACCCAGGACAACCTGCACTGGATCTGGCCCAACTGGCTCATCTCCTACGGCGGCAACTTCTTCGCCAACCCGCCCGACGATCTCACCCCCCGCTTCGACACCCCGGAGGCCATCCGGACGGCCGAGATGTTCACGACCCTCCTCGCCCGGTACTCGCCCCCCGGCGGGGCCAAGCTGAACACGGCGGTGATCCACGCGATCATGCACCAGGGCAAGGCCGCCTACTACCTGGACGGCTTCGGCAACGTCCAGCGCATCATCGACACCACCAAGACCCAGCTCGCCGACCGCATGGCCTTCAGCAACACCCCGAGCGGCCCCCGCGGGCACTTCCCCCAGCTCGCCGTGCACGGCTACCTGATCAACCCCGCCTCCAAGAAGAAGGAAGCGGCCTGGGAGTTCCTGCGCTGGGCGGTAAGCAAGGAGGTCATGCTGAAGAACGCCCTCGAGCACGGCCACATGGCCTGCACCCGGTCGTCGGTGCTCAACCATCCCGAGGTCAAGAAGAAGTACACCTGGCGGGGCTCGGACATGCCCGCCCTCCACGAGGCGGTTATGAAGCGGGCGGGGGAGGGCTACATGACCTACCGGACGGTGCCCCAGTTTCCCCCGCTGGGCGATCGGGTGATCATCGCCCTCACCGCCATCGCCTCCGGCCAGACGAGCGCCGCCGACGGAATGAAGGCCCTGCAGCGGGACGCCGAGGCCCTCCTGCGCAAGGAGGGGGTGCGCATCAAGGGCTGAGCGGACCGGCTCTCACTCCTCGCCGAGCGCCCCGCGGACCTCGCCCGCGGGGTCGCCGGCGCCGTCCCCGTCCAGCTCGACGACCACGCGTCGCAGCGTCCCCGTGAAGGGGAAGGGGGCCGAGTAGGCGTCGCTCACAGGGGCTCCGGCGTCGTGGCCGCAGCTCACCCCGGCGGTGGTGCCGTGCACCGGCCACGTCTTCGGGATGTCCACCTCCCCGACGACGCGCCCGTCGATCGAGAGAGTGCCCCGCCCGCGCCACGGCCCCGTCCGCCGGAACTCGTAGCCGAGCACGCGGCTCCCCGCCGGCACCGGCGTCGCCGAGCGGATGGCGTGGCGCACGGCCGTGGAGTAGCCGTACTCGTAGACGAGCCGGCCGTCCCTCAGGTAGAGCACGTAGCCCGCGAAGCGGCTCCCCGCGGCCAGCAGCACGCCCTCGGCGCCCGCGGGCGGAATCTCCACCTCGGCGGTCAGACGCCACGACCGGTCGGTGATGTAGGGGGCGCTCAGGCGGTCGATGCGGGCCATTCCCGGGTAGTAGACGTAGCGGGATCGGGCCCGCGCCTCGGCGTTGGCAGCCACGCGCTCGTATTCCCGGTCGTCGAGCGGCAGCACGTCGTGGGCCCCGGCCTCAGCCCACCAGCGGTCGAGCAGCTCGCGCAGCTTCTGGGGATGGGCGGCGGCGAGGTCGTCGCACTCCGAGAAGTCCCGGTCGACGTGATAGAGCTCCCAGCGGTCGGCGTCGAAGTCCTCGCCCTTGACATGGCGGGCCACCGCCTTCCAGCCGTCGCACCAGAGGGCACGATCACCGAGCAGCTCGTAGTGCTGGACGCGCCGGGTGGTGGGGGCGTCGGGCGCCTCGAAGGTGTAGGCCATGCTCACGCCGTGCATTGGGAGCTGGGGCACGCCCTGGTAGACCGACGGGGCGGTGGCTCCCGCCAGCTCCAGGATGGTCGGCATGACGTCGATGACGTGGTGGTACTGGGTCCGCCGCCCGCTGGCGGGGATGCGGCCGGGCCAGGACAAAATGAGCGGCGCCCGGATTCCCCCGCCGTGGGTGTCCTTCTTGTACCACTTCAGCGGCGTGTTGCTGACCTGAGCCCAGCCCGTCGGGTAGTGGTTGAACGCCCACTCGCTGCCGATCCGGTCGAGGGCGGCGAGGCTCTCGGCCACCGTCTCCGGTTCGTAGTTCAGGTGCTTGCGCTCGTTGACGGCGCCGAGGGGGCCGCCCTCGGGGCTGGCTCCGTTGTCGGAGAGCAGCACGACCAGGGTGTCGGCGCGACGCTCGATGGCGGCCAGGAAGGCGAGGAGCCGGCCGAGCTGGGCGTCGGTGTGATCCAGGAACGCCGCGTAGGCCTCCTGCAGACGGGTCACCAGCCGCCGCTGGTCGGCGTCGAGGGCGGACCAGGCCGGCACGTCCGGATTGCGCGGGGCCAGGCGGGTGCCGGGCGGCACGATTCCCAGCGCCTGCTGGCGGGCGAAGCGCTCGGCGCGGATCTCGTCCCAGCCGCGGTCGTAGTGTCCCCGGTATCGGGCCAGGTACTCGTTCGGCACGTGATGGGGCCAGTGGCAGGCGCCGAAGGCGAGGTAGAGGAAGAAGGGCCGGTCCGGCGCGGCCGTGTGGTGGTCGCGGACGTAGCCGATGGCCCGGTCCACGAGATCCTCGCTCAGGTGGTAGTCTCGCCGCGGCGGCAGTTCCACCACGTGGTTGTCCTCGAACAGCTCCGGGTGCCACTGGTCGGTGAGGGCGCCGTGGAACCCGTACCAGCGATCGAACCCCCGGGCCAGGGGCCAGGCGTCGAAGGGACCGGCGGCCGTCGCCTCGGCCAGCGGTCCCAGGTGCCACTTGCCCACGGCGTAGGTGCCGTAGGCGTGCTCGCGGAGGACCTCGGCAAGGGTGGCCGCGCGGCGGCCGAGCCGCCCCTGGTAGCCGGGGAAGCCAGTCGACCACTCGGCGATGATCCCCATGCCCACGGCGTGGGCGTTGCGGCCGGAAAGGAGACAGGCCCGGGTGGGCGAGCACATCGAGGTCACGTGGAAGTTGGTATAGCGCAGCCCCTGCGCGGCCAGGGCGTCCATGTGCGGGGTAACGATGTCGCTCCCGTAGCAGCCGAGGTCGGCGAAGCCGACGTCGTCGAGGACGACGACCACCACGCTGGGGGCGCCCTGCGGGGGCCGGGCGGGCGGGGGCCACCAGGGCGTGGACTCGCGGTAGGTGCGGCCGATCACTCCCCCGAAACCGGCGGACACGCGCGACACCATGGCACGCGAGACGCCGTCCGTCAACAGAGCGATGCCGTGACAGAGGTCCCGTCTGCCGAGGGGATCTCCTCCCTCTGCAGCTGGACCACGTCCTCGACCCCGCTCGCCCCCGGGTGCCGGGACTGGACCAGACCTGAGGGGGCCCCTGCGCGACCGCCCCTCCGCCGGGCCGGCCGCGGCCGATGTCCCGCCCGCGGCAGGGTCTTCCTGTCCGCCTCCGGGTCGCGTGGCACGGAATGGCGATGTCGGCTGCGCGCGCTGGACAGTCGTGCTAGGGTCCGTTCCGTCGGCTAGCCGGGGGAAGCTGGGCTCCTCGCCATCAAGCGCGCTTTGTCGGGCGTCCCATGAAAGAGGAGGCTCAAGGCCGGCGTCGTATGGCCGCGGAATCTCGGCCGAAGTGCTGCGCGCGGCGGAAGGCTCGCGGATGGTGGGCCGCGCCGAGAGGAGGCTTCGCATGCTCGATCTGCTCATCCGCAATGGGCTCGTCATCGACGGGTGCGGCAACCCGGGCTACTACGCCAGCGTGGGCGTGGAGGGCGACGAGATCCGCATGCTCCGGGGCGACACCAGCGCGCTCCCCGCGGCGCGGACCATCGACGCCAGCGGGCACGTCGTCGCGCCCGGGTTCATCGACATGCACTCGCACGGGGGCCTGATCATCCTCCGCGAGCCGCGCCACGAGCCCAAGGTGCGCCAGGGGGTCACCACGGAGCTGATCGGCATCGACGGCAACTCGCACGCGCCGTTCAAGGCGCAAGAGGACCTGCACCGCTTCATCGATCTCGACTCCGGGCTCAATGGCGAGCCGCCGATGCCGGCGGAGTGGCTCACCGTGGCCGAGCACCTGTCCATGTTCGACAACAAGGTCGCGGTCAACATCTGCTTCATCCTCGGCAACTCCGCCGTGCGGATCTGGGCAATGGGCTGGGACGATCGCCCGGCCACGGGAGCGGAGCTCGAGGACATGAAGGCCCTGGTGCGAGAGGTCAGCGAGGACGGGTCGTTCGGGCTGTCCACGGGCCTGGACTACCCCCCGGGCTCCTATGCCGACACCAACGAGCTGATCGAGCTGTCGAAGGTGGTGGCGCGCACGGGCGGCTTCTACCACACCCACACGCGGGCGAGCTTGCGGAGCAAGGGGCTCCTGGCGCCGTGGGGGGAGGCCGTCGAGATCGGCCGGGCCAGTGGCATTCCCGTCCATTTCACCCACTATCGCCAGCGCTCCCAGGGCGACGGCTCGCACCTCGACTACCTGGGCCTGGTGGAGAAGAGCCGGGACGAGGGCGTGGACGTCACCTTCGACTGCTACCCCTACGTCTACGGCAGCACCCGGGCCAACATCATGCTCCCGGGGTGGACGATGGACGGCGGGCCGGAGCGGACCGCGCAGGTCCTGAATGCGCCGAAGGAGCGCGCGCGGCTCCGGGAGGAGATGCGCGCCGGCGGCAATCTCGGCCGGCCCAGCGAAGGCTGGCTGACCAACTTCCAGAAGCCCCACAACATGGGCTACGAGGGACGCTCCCTGGAGGACATCGCCCGCGAGCGGGGACAGGATCCCCTGGACGCGTTCCTCGATCTCATGCTGGACGAGGGCCACAGCCTGTGTACCATCATGGTCGGGACGAATCCCCAGACGCTTCCGGCGTTCGTGTCGCACCCGTGCGGCATGGTGGGGAGCGACGCCATCCTCCTCGGGGAGTACCCGAGTCCCCGGACGTACGGCTGCTTCCCGGTGATCCTCGCGGAGTTCGTCCGCGCGGAGAAGCACCTGCAGCTGCCCGAGGCGATTCGCAAGATGACCTCGTTGCCCGCCCAGCGCCTCGGGCTGAGAGATCGCGGCCTGCTGCGCGACGGCATGAAGGCGGACATCACCATCTTCGATCCCGCGACGGTCAAGGCGACGGCGACGCCGAGGCGCCCCAAGCAGTATCCGCTGGGGATCCCCTACGTGATCGTGAACGGCAAGGTGGTCGTCGACGGCGGCGAGCACACGGG
>DATKEI010000098.1:0-5101 GCA_035544455.1 Binatia bacterium
CAGGGCCGGCGCGCGGGGTGCGCGGCGGACTGAACGGCCGAGGGCGGTGACGAAGATCGCGTCCTTGCCCGCGGCGTGGGGCGAAAAGAACTCGACCACGGCCCGATCGTAGAACGTGAGTCCGCTGGCGCCGAAACCCTCGGCGTACGCGGCGAGGTAGAGGCGCCCGCCGATCAGCCCCGCCTCCAGGTTGGCGGCCCGGTAGCCGCGGTTGCCGAGGGGGCCGAGGACGCGGCGCAGATCGGCCAGGAAGAACACGGTCGCGCTCGACATGCCGCCGAGGGCCTGCTCCAGGCACAGGAAGGCGGACTCGCGCCGGAAGTCCCCCGCCCTGACGAGGGCGAGCCGGTGCGCGCCCGGATCGTAGGCGTAGGCGCCGGGCGCGATGCCCTCGACAGCGTGGATGTTCACGTAGAGGTCGACGAGCCCGGCGGGCACGTCGCCGGGGTATCCGCGCGTCGCGTGGTAGAGGCTGTCGGAGAGCTGCTGCGCGGAGATCCGATCGCCCGAGAACTCGCGAGTGGAGCCCCGGGCGAAAATGGTCTCGCCGAGAGGGCGGCTCGCGGCCGGACGCGGAGGCGGCAACGGCATCGACGCGGCGGCGGCGTCCGTCTCCTCCGCCGCCGGACGCGCGATCAAGGCCTCGTGCCGCCATCCCTCGACCTCCGCGCGCGTCCCCAGGGAGGAGTCGCGGTAGGCGGCCCGCAGCACCGGCTCGTCGATCGCGCGCGACGAGAGCGGGACCACAGCGGGGTTGATCGGCGCCGCCGGGGGCGCCGGGTCCGGGCGGGCGCCGGGCGCCCCGAGAGCGAGCAGGGCGAGGGCGCCCTCCACGCCGGCATCGAGCCCGAGCAGCGCGTTCACCTGGGGATCGGCGAAGCCCACCAGCACGCGGGCGGGGAGGTCGAGCGCGGCGGCCACGGAGAGCGCGTTCGCGAGCATGCTCCCGGCATCCCAGAACAGGTGGCGGTACCCGCGTGCCTGGTACTTCCAGGTGTTCCGCCAGTACAGGCCAGTCAGCACGAGCGTCGCCGGGGCCCGGCCGGGGAGGTCGTCGGCCGCCGCCCCGGCGAGGGCGGCGCGGAGGTCGCCCTCGCGGAGCGGGCGCAGGGAGAAGTCGCCGGGCGAGAAGTGATGCACGCCCGCCGGCACCCCGGCCGCCGGCCCGGCCACGACGTACACCTCGGTCTGGTAGAGAGCGCCCGTGGACGGCGCGGCCCGGAAGTAGACCTCGCCGCCCCCCGGATACGTCTGCTTCCTGGTGATCCCGGCGGAGAAGAACAGGACGCTGGCCAGCCGCTCGCGGTCGAGGGCCCGGGGCTCCTCGACGCCCCCCGTCAGCGCGCGCAGGGCGTCGCGCGCGGGGACCGGAAACTCGCGGGGCAAGGGGAGCGCGGCCAGCTCGGGGTAGATCTTGAACGGGCTCGGCTTGATGTCCCAGATGAGCCGGTGGCCGCTCGAGCGGATCGACTCCGGCGTGTGCGCCGTGCCGTCATGATATCTTCGCGCCGCCTCGATGCGGCGGTTGTCCGGATCCGCGCCAGGCCGCGCCAAGGGCGTCGGCGCCTCAGCGGGAGCCGGCAGGGAGCGGCCGCCCGCCCCTCATGACCCGAGCCGGTCGGCGAGCTGGCGGGCCCAGGCCATCTGCTCGGGCGCCATCACAAGCTTCTCCGCTCCCGAGCCCGCGGCCGAGCCGAAGGGCCGGGTGGCGTCGATGCCAAGCTTCGCGGTCAGGCCCTCGGGGCTCGCCGAGGGGTCGAGGATGGCGCCCAGGCTGCCGCCGATCACGACGAGATCGCGGTCGGCTTGCATGCGAGTGGCCATCGCCCAGAGCACGTCCGACTCATCGAAGACGTCGATGTCGTCGTCCACCACCACCACGAGCTTCACGTAGTGGTCGACGCCGAGGACGATCGGGATCACGTGCTTGGCCTCGCCCGGGCGCGTCTGCCGGATGGACACGTACGCCGTGAAGGACGCACCCCCCGAGGTCGGCACGTGCACGCCGCGGACGTCGGGGACCACGCGCCGAACCGCGTTCGCGATCTCCGCCTCGCGCAGGACACCGAGGGGCAGGATGTGGTCGGGCGCGCGACCGGACGCGATGGACTGAAACCACGCCCCCTGCCGCACCACGATGGCCCGGACGGCGAACACGTGGTTGGTGCTCCGCCGCGAGAAGTACCCCGTGAACTCTCCAAAGGGGCCCTCGGGCTCGCGCACGCCGGCGAGGATCTCGCCCTCGATCGCGATCTCCGCCCACGCCGGCACGTCCACGTCCACCGTCTCGCCGCGCCGGAGCTCGAATGGCTCGCCCAGGAGCCCGCCCACCACCTCGAACTTGGACACCTCGGGGGCGGGGTAGGACAGCGCCCCCATGCCGACCGCGGGGTGGAGCCCGATGGCGATGACGCACTCCAGCCCGTGCCCCGCCGCCTCGGCGCGGCGCTGATACTCGAACATGCGCCGGCGAGAATGCAGGCTCACCCCGAGCCGCCGTTCGTCCTTCACCTGCAAGCGGTGAAAGCCGCCGGTTGTCACTCCGGTGTCGGGATCGCGGGCCACGAGGAGTCCGGCCGTCAGGTACGGCCCACCGTCGCCGGGAAAGTACGTCGGGATCGGCAAGGCGGCGAGGTCGGCGGCCTCGCCCCGCCGCGCCTCGACGGGGAAGGGTGGGCGGTCGAGCACGACGGGCTTGATCCCCTTCTTCAGGCGCCGGGCGTACTCGGCAGGAAGCTGCCCCTCCGCCACGCCGAGGCCGAGGGCAAGCCCCCGGCGGCTGGCCATGACGTTCGCCACGATGGGCATGGCGTGCCCGCGCACCGACTCGAATAGCAGTACGGGGAAACGCCGGCGCCGCTCCAGCTCGAGCGCCAGAGCCTGCATCTGGTACGCGAGGTCGACCGGCTCGGCGATCCGGACCACGTCCCCTGGCGATACGCGCTCGAGCGCCTCGACAAAGCTCCGGACATCTTGACCGACCCGAGAATCGCTCACGACAGTGCCCCCGCGATCTGGCATGGACGCGGACTCAGCCTAGCAGGCAACGCGCACCGAGGACAATCAACGTTCGCCCCCCCCGGGCGCGGATCGGAAGCGACCCTGGCACACCCCCTGCGGCCCTCGCTGACCCGGACGCTAGTGTCCCGAGTCAGAAGTTCGTGGACTCGCGGCGCCGGGTGGGGTGGGGGTCCGCCCCGCGGGCCCGGATCGTCGGCGGATGGCCGAAGCCACCCACCACCCAGCGCGTGGCCCCAGTGAGTGCCGGTAGCGCTCCGCGACACAGCGTGTCCCGCGGGGAGGGCCCCCACCCCGCCCGGCGCTTTGTCGGCACATTTCTGACTCAGGACACTAGCGGTGGGCGGTCAAGACCGCCTGCGCGCCCTCGCGGGTCCGGCTCACGCTGCGGCGGAGGTGGAGCCCGTCGGGTACGCGATGCTCACCGGGGAGTTGGCCTCGAAAGGGCTCCAGAGGCCGAGGTCCTTGCCCATCTCGCGCACGGCGGGGAGAACCTCCTGGCCGAGGAGGCGAATGCACGTCTTGGTGTCGGCGTGCGGCACAAACCCGTCGCTGGCCCAGAAGGCGAGAATGGACGGGCGCGTCTCCTCGAGGAGGCGGCGGATCTTTGGGATCACCGTCTTCGGGGTCCCGGCGAGAATCTGCTGGTCGCGGATCTGGTCCTCGAAGGCCGCGCCCCGGGGGTTCGAGCGGCGCCCGACGGCATACTCCACGAAGGCCGTCCGGTTCGAGGGCGAGAAGTATCCCGACGGGCTCGACCACACGGGATGGGCGAGGCCGGTGAACTCCCCCTGCATCCACATGAACTGCCGGGCGTTCTCGAGCGCCTTCTCCTCGGTCTCGGCCACATGGCAGCGCTGCAGGTATCCGCGGTACTCCGGGCCGGCGGTGTAGCCGACCTCGGCCGCCACCGCATCGTACTGCTGCCAGATCTTCTTGGTGGCCTCGATGGACGTCGACAGCGCGATGTACGGATAGCGCTGCCGCGCCGCCCAGATGACGGTCTCCTTGCTGAGCACGCCGGGAATCCACACGCGCGGGTGTGGCTTCTGGAGCGGCAGGGCCCACGGGTTCACCACGCGGTGCTGGTAGTGGTTCCCCTCCCACCGGAACGGGCCCGGCTCCGTCCAGGCGCGGACGATGAGGTCGTGGGCCTCCTCGAAGCGCTCCCGGTTGAAGGCGGGGTTCACGCCGGTGGCGAGCTGCTCCTGACCGCCGCCCCGCACGAAGCCCGACACCAGGCGCCCGCGCGAGACCATGTCGATCATGGCCAGCTCCTCGGCCAGGCGCACGGGGTTGTCGGCCAGCGGCAGGGGGTTGCCCAGCAGGACGATCTTTACGCGGGACGTGGTGGCGGCGAGGATGGACGCGAAGACGTTGCACTTGGCCTGCATGCAGAAGGGCGCGTTGTGGTGCTCGTTCAGCATGATGCCGTCGAACCCCGACTCCTCGGCCAGGCGGTAGTGCTCGATGTACTCGTTGTAGAGCCGGCTGCCCGCGACGGGGTCGAAGTGCTTGTTCGAGAACATGAGCGCGGTGGCCCCGAACTTCCGGCCCTCGTCCGCCGGGTACGTCGACATGGGCTGCTCGGTGAAGTACATGAGGTGCATGAGGGGCCTCCGTCAGGGCGTCTTCGGGCCGGGCGTGCGCTCGGCGGCAAATTCGGTGACCAGGGCGGCGAGGGCATCGGGCTGCTCGACCTCGACGAAGTGGCCGGCGCCTTCCAGGACGGCGAGCCGCGCCCGTCCGAGCGCCCGCGCGTACTGCTCCCCGCACTCGAGGGGCACGATGCGGTCGCGGCGTCCCCACACCACGAGGGCGGGAACGCGCACGCCCCCCAGGAGATGGGGCAGGGTCGGGTTGTACATGTAAGGCTTCCACGCGATGCGGAACGTCATCTCCCGGTTCACGTCCCACTGCTCCAGCACCGCCGTGGTCGGCTCGGCCCCGTACAGGCGAGTGAAGGCCCCCGGGTCCTCGTAGCCGGCGCGCACGTACTCGAGGTAGCTCACGAGCGCCTGGTCGAGGATCTCGCCCCGCGCCGGCCGGATGCCCATGGCGCCCACCAGGACGAGGCGGGAGA
>DATKEI010000099.1:0-2047 GCA_035544455.1 Binatia bacterium
GGCCTTCGACCATGACAGGACCTGCCGTATCATCCTGGAGGGTGATGACCGGACCAGCCCGGACCACCTGGATCCGGCCATCAGGTCGGCCTTCGCCGACTTGGCGGGCCAGTTCGCCGAGATCTACGATGCCTTCGTGGAAGAATCGGTCTGCCCCTGAAGACCTGGTTCACGGCCGTCCACATCGTGACCAGCCGCTCCAACGGCGTCTCCCCGAAGTGGACCCACCGCGTCTTGTCGAACGTCAAGCGGTGGGGCCTCGGCGTCTTTCATGGCCTGCGCCGGCAGCACCTGCGCCGCTACCTCGACGAGTTCGTCTTTCGCGGAACCGCCGCCGCCATACCGCCGCAGCGTTCGACACCCTCTGTCCGTCGCCAGGGTTTTTGGGACAGCTGGCGTCCCGAGATAAGGGGGGCTCTGGCGCATCTGGTTGCTCATGTTAGGCAGCGGCGCTGCGGTGGAGCAAGCGCCAGCGCGGCTCCGACTGGACAGGGACTGGTACTTCACCTCGATCGCCTCGGACCGGCGTATGGCGCCGACCGAAGTGTCACCAGATTGACGCCGCGCACAGGCGTCGGCGCGGAGGCAAAGGGCGGGAGGGGATCGCAACGGGAAGCACGAGTTCCGCACAACGTCCGCGGACACCGGTGCGACCGGCGCGGCCCGGAACGCCACGAGGCCGCACGGTGTTCTTGGAGGCATACCGACAGGGAACGCGGACCGGCCGGGGTGGCCAAGGGTCCCGCCGTCGCGTCCGCGGGAGCTTGTCCGGAGCGGCCGGCCCGCCCCGGGACGCCCCGGGAGCCTTGCCGCGGGAATGGGAGCGCAGCATGACCGACCTGTCCGACCGAAGCCCCCGGGTCCTGCTTCACACCGACGAGCCGGCGATCGGGTTGCAGGTGCTGGGGGCGGCGCATCCGGACCTTTCCGTGGAGGCCTGCGACGACCATGCGAGCCTGCCGGGGCTGCTCGAGCGGGTCCGCCCGGAGGTGGTCTACTCGGTGCGCTTCGCCGGCGCGCCGGGCTTCCCGCGCGAGGCGCTGCTGGAGTGCCCGTCGGTGCGCTGGATCTCGGTCGGCGGGTCGGGCACCGACCATCTGAGGCCGTGGAGCGGCGACCGGATCACGGTCACCAACGCCGCCGGAGTCGCTGCGGGCATGATGGCCCAGTACGTCCTGGGCGCGATGCTTGCCTTCAGCCTCGGCTTTCCCGGCTATGCCGCCGCCCAGCGAGCGCGCCGCTGGGAGCCGCGGGGGGTCGAGCCGATCGATGGCAAGACCGTGCTGATCCTCGGGCTCGGCAAGACCGGCCAGGCGGTGGCCGGGCTCACCAGCTCGCTCGGGCTCGAAGTGCTCGGCGTGCGGGCGACGCCGCGGCCCGCCGGGCAGGTCGACGAGGTCCACCCGGTCGAGGCGCTTGCGCAGCTGTGGGGCCGGGCCGACTTCGTCGTCGTCTGCCTGCCGCTGACCGCCTCGACGCGGGGGCTGGTCGACGGGCGGGCGTTCGCGGCGATGAAGCCGGGCGCGGTGCTGATCGACGTGTCGCGCGGCGGCGTGGTGGTGGAAGCGGCCCTGCTCGAGGCGCTGGAGTCCGGCGCCATCCGGGGCGCGGCGCTCGACGTGTTCGAGGTCGAGCCGTTGCCGCAGGAGCATCCGCTCTGGGGTTGCGGGAATGTCATCATGACGCCGCACTGCTCGGCGGTCTTTCCGGGATGGCAGGAGAAGTCCATGCAGATGTTCAGCGCCAACCTGGCGCGGTACCGTGGCGGGGAGCCCCTGGAGAACGTGGTGCCGCCCGAGCGCGGCTACTAGGGCGGGGCGCGGCCCGTCGAGAGATCCGATGGGTTCGCGCGGATGACGGTGGTTCGTGCGCGGTGCATCCCGTAAAGGGCTCGGCGGCATCAGTCGCTGAGCGAGGCGGCGCGCAGCCCGGCTGCCAGCAGGTTGAGCCCCAGCACCAGCGACGAGATGGCGATGGCGGGCGCCAGCACCACGTGCGGCGCGATCATCGCCATGGCGCGGCCCTGGTTGATCATGCCGCCCCAGTC
>DATKEI010000100.1:0-11502 GCA_035544455.1 Binatia bacterium
GGGCCCGGTGCCGCTGATATACTCGGCCGGTGATCGCGCCCGATCTGCCCCTCGCCGGCATCACCATCCTCGACTTCACCCGCGTCCTCGCCGGGCCCTACTGCACGCGCTTGCTCGCGGACCTCGGGGCCCGCGTCGTCAAGATCGAGCGCCCCGGCGAGGGCGACGAGATGCGGCGCGGATACCTGCAGCTTGAGCCGGGGCGCAGCGACCAGAGCACGTACTTCACCCGCGTCAACGCCGGGAAGGAGAGCGTGGCCATCGACATGGCGCGGCCCGAGGGCCGGGTCGTGATTCACGACCTCGCGCGGGCCGCCGACGTGGTGGTGGAGAATTTCATGCCGGGAGTGGCAGCCCGCCTGGGCTGCGACTACCCGGCGCTGTCGGCGGTCAAACCCGACGTCGTGTATTGCTCCATCTCGGGCTTCGGGCAGACCGGCCCCTGGCGGTCGCGCCCCGCCTTTGCCCACATCGTCAATGCCGCGTCCGGACTGATGCACCTCGAGCGCGGCGACGAGCCATCGCCGCGGGCGTCGAACCTCCAGGCCGCCGACGTTCTCGCCGCCGCGCACGCCACCACCGCCATCCTCGGCGCGCTCATGCGCCGAGGGCGGACCGGGGGCGGCGCGTACATCGACGTGTCCATGCTGGAGGCGCTGATCGGCGCCGACAGCGTCACCTACGCCGCCGTCCTGAACGGCGGCGAGGAGCACGGCAATCCACGCCCCGGCATGATCGTGGCCGCCGTCGGCGACGGGTTCCTGGCCATGCAGTACGTGGGGGCGCCCCAGCTCTGGCCGCGCCTGCTCGCGGCCATGGGCCGCTCCGACCTGGATCGGGATCCACGCTTCGACACGAGCGAGAAGCGGCGGCGGAACTGGCCGGAGCTGCGGTCGATCGTGTCGGCGTGGCTCGCCACCTTCCCGGGCCGCGACGCTGCGCTGGCGGCCCTCGCGAAGGCGCGGATCCCGTGCGCTCCCGTGCTGCGGCCGGCCGAGGTCATCGCCGAGCCCCATCTCGCGGAGCGCGCGTTCTTCCCGACCGTGCCCCATCCCGGGCGGGAGGAGGCGGTGCGCATCACCGCGAGCCCGTACCATCTCGACGGCCGCCCGGTCCACCCACGCGGGCCCGCCCCCTATCGCGTGGGCGAGCATACCCGCGCCGTCCTGCGGGAGGTGCTCGGCTATCCCTCGGACCGCATCGACGCCCTGCGCGCCTCCGGTGTCATCGAGATCCCCTGACCGCCCTTGACACCCGGCCCGGCATGCCCCGTACACTCGCGCGACCGACCGCGGGAGAGGGAAAGGGAGGCCGGGGATCCATGAGCTACGACCTGGTGGTCCGGGGAGGGCTGGTCGTCACGGCCGCGGACAGCGTGGTGGCCGACATCGGCGTGCGGGCGGGGCGCATCGCCGCCATCGGCACGGGTCTGCCGCCCGCCGAGCGCGAGATCGATGCGCGGGGTCTCGAGGTGCTGCCGGGAGGCGTCGACGTGCACACCCATCTCGATCTCGACCTGGGCGGCACCCGCACCGCCGATGACTTCGCGTCCGGGACGGCGGCGGCGGCGTGCGGGGGCATCACGACGATCTGCGATTACGCCTGGCAGGGCCAGGGGCAGACCCTGGCCCAGACCCTCGAGGTGTGGAAGGGCAAGGCCCGGGACCGTGCCCACATCGACTACGCGTTCCACATCATCCTCGCCGACGCGAGCGACGAGGTGCTCCGCGAGATCCCTGTCATCGTGGCGGCCGGCTACCCGAGCTTCAAGGTGTTCACCATCCGCGAGTTCGGCATCGGCGACGAGGCGCTGCTGCGCGTGCTGCAGGCGGCCCGGGGCGCGGGCGCCATCGTCAACGTCCACTGCGAGAACAGCGAGATGCTCGACCTGGCCGAGCGCGACATGATCGCGGCCGGGCGCTCGGACCCGCGCCACTACGCGGAGAGCCGGCCCGCGCTGGCCGAGGCCGAGGCCACGCGGCGCGTGATCGACTACGCGGAGCTCACCTCCGCCGAGGTATACATCGTCCACATGTCGTGCGTGGGCGCGGTCGAAGCGCTGTGGGCGGCCCGGCGGCGCGGCGTGCGCGTGTGGGGCGAGACCCGGCCCATCTACCTCGGGCTGACCCGCGACCGCTACGAGGCGGGCGGCGTGGAGGCGGCCAAGGTGATCGGCGCCCCGCCCCTGCGCGACCTGCCCGATCAGGCGGCCCTGTGGGACGCGTTGCGCGCAAGGGAGATCCAGGTCGTCGGGAGCGACAACACGTCGTGGACGGTGGCCCAGAAGGCGGAGGGCGCCGCCGACTTCCGCCGCGTGCCGTACGGCGTGCCCGGGCTCGAGACCGAGATGCGGGTCATCTACTCCGAGGGCGTGGCGCGCGGCCGGATCTCGCGGGAGACCTTCGTGGCCGCCTTCGCGACCAACCCGGCCCGGATCTTCGGCCTCTACCCGCGGAAGGGCACCATCGCCGTGGGCAGCGACGCCGACCTCGTCCTGTTCGACCCCGCGCTCACCCAGACGATTGACGAACGCACCCTGCACTCCCGGGCCGGGTACGACCCGTTCCACGGCTTCGCGGTGACGGGCGTGCCGGTTGCCACCCTCTCGCGCGGCGAGCTCGTGGCGCGCGACGGCCAGCTCCTGAGCCGCCCCGGCCGCGGCCAGCATGTCCTTCGCGAGCGCCGCCGCTGACCGCCGGGGGCGCCCCGCCCGTCAGCTCGGCAGGAAGAGACTCTTGGCGATCATGCCGTGGACGCCCTGGCGCTGGTCCACGACCTGGGTCACGCCGAAGTCAGCGGCGACCGAGATCAGCGAGTAGGCGTCGTCGGCACTGAGCCCGTAGCGGGCCACCAGGAACCGGAGGAGGGCGCGGGCCGCCCCGCGCATGGCCTGGTTCAGGTCCTCGTGGAAGCCGTGGGCGATCCAGTGTGTCGGGGTCTCGAGGAACGGACCGCCGATGGGCAGGTCGCGCCGCACGCGCACCTGAATCAGCGCGCGGGCCGAGGCCTCGATGGCCGTGCCCGAGAGCTCCGCGTCGCCCTCCGCCATGTGGGGATCGCCGAGGTAGAGGAGGGCCCCGCGATGGAACACGGGATAGTGCATGGCCGTGCCCGGGCCGAATCGCCAGTTGTCGACGTTGCCCCCGAAGGGGCCGGGCGGGATGCTGTTGATGCGCCCCGGCTCGGCGGGCGCCACCCCGCCCACGCCGAGATGGGGCCGGGGAGATCATCGCGCGTAGAGTACACCGGAGGAAAAGGGCCGAGAGACGCGGGGAGCGGCCCCCGTGCCCCGCGCCGGCCGGCCGGTTCCACCGTGATTCCGCCCATCGCCGAGCGCGGCTCGGCGCTATGATGGGCGCCGGCCGGCGCCCGGCCTCCTCGCTCCCCGCGGGCCGCGCCGCACCCGCGCCGGACGGGCCGATTGTCGGCTATAGTCCAGGCTCGGGACGGCCAGGCGGCTCCGGCGACGATCCAGGCGACACGGAGAGAGATCGATGAGCACTGCATACGACGTCATCGTGGTCGGCGGCGGCAACGCCGCCATGTGCGCGGCGCTGTCGGCGCAGGAGCACGGGGCTCGCGTCCTCGTGCTCGAGAAGGCGCCCGAGGCGTGGCGCGGCGGCAACGGCTTCTTCACCGCGGGCGGATTCCGGTTCGCCTTCAAGTCGTTCGAGGAGCTCGCCGAGATCGTGGGCGACCTCTCCGACGAGGAGAAGGCCGCCATGGAGGTCGATCCCTACACGGAGGATCAGTTCTACGACGATCTCATGCGCGTCACCGAGGACCAGGCCGACCCCGACCTGGCCATGCTGCTCGTGCGCGAATCACAGGCCACGGTGCGGTGGATGCGGGGCCGCGGCGTCCGCTGGATCCCCATGTTCGGCCGGCAGGCCTACAAGATCGGCTCCCGCTTCCGGTTCTGGGGCGGCCTCGTGCTCGAGGCGGTGGGCGGAGGTCCGGGCCTGATCGACATGGAGCACACTGCCGCGCAGAAGGCGGGGGTCGACGTGCGCTTCCAGGCCAAGGCGACCCGGATCGTCACCGACGACCGGGGCGGGGTGACCGGACTCGTGGTGCGGGGCCCGGCGGGGACGGAGACCATCGCGGCGCGCGCCGTCGTGCTGGCGTCGGGCGGCTTCGAGGCCAACGCCGAGATGCGCACGCGCTACCTCGGCCAGGACTGGGAGCTGGCCCGGGTGCGCGGCACTCCCTACAACACGGGCGACGGCATCCGCATGGCCCTCGATATCGGCGCCCAGCCGTGGGGCCACTGGAGCGGCTGCCACTCCGTGCAGTGGGACCTGAACGCCCCCTGGCACGGCGACCGGAAGGTCGGCGACAACTTCCAGAAGCATTCCTACCCCCTCGGCATCATCGTGAACGCGCGCGGCGAGCGATTCGTGGACGAGGGGGCCGACTTCCGCAACTATACCTACGTGCGCTTCGGGCGCGAGGTGATCCGCCAGCCGCGCCGCATCGCGTTCCAGGTCTTCGACCAGAAGGTCGTGGACCTCCTGCGCGAGGAGTACCGGATCCGCGAGGTCACCCGGGCCGAGGACGCGACGATCGAGGGCCTGGCCCGCAAGCTGGAGATGGACGTCGAGGGCTTCGTCCGCACGGTGAAGGCGTTCAACGCCGCGGTGCAGCCGGGCGAGTTCAACCCGGCCATCAAGGACGGCAAGGGCACCCGGGGCATCGCGCCGCCCAAGTCGAACTGGGCCCTGCCTCTCGACACGCCGCCCTACGTGGGATATGCAGTGACGACGGGCATCAGCTTCACCTTCGGGGGTCTGCACATCACCCCGGACGCCCAGGTGATCGACAGCGAGCTCCGCCCGATCCCCGGGCTGTACGCCGCGGGCGAGCTCGTGGGCGGACTCTTCTACCACAACTACCCCGGCGGCTCGGGACTCATGGCGGGCGCCGTCTTCGGGCGCATCGCCGGGCGCTCGGCGGCCACGGCCAGCCAGGCCTGAGGCCGGCGGAAAGGAGAGCCACGCGATGAAGGCAGCGGTGTGCTTTGAGCCCAACAGTCGCCTCGAGGTCGTGGACCTGGAGCAGGAGGGGCCCCGGGCCGGCGAGGCCCGCGTCAAGGTGATGGGGGCCGGCGTGTGCCACAGCGACTGGCACATCATGAACGGAGACTGGACCGTGCCCCTGCCCATGGTGCTCGGCCACGAGGCGGCCGGCATCGTCCAGGAGGTGGGACCCGGGGTGACCACCGTGAAGCCCGGAGACCACGCCATCTTCTCCTTCCGCCCCCACTGCGGCCGCTGCCTGTACTGCTCCATCGGTCGCTCGATCCTCTGCGACGGCCACACCTCGCCCCGGTGGGCCCTCCTCGACGGGACCCATCGGCTCAAGCGGAACGGGCAGGACATCAACCAGATGGCCCGCATCGGCACCTTCGCCGAGTCCGTGGTCTGCCCCGCCGAGATGCTGGTGCCGATCCGCAAGGACATGCCGTGGCCGCAGGCCGCGCTCATCGGCTGCTGCGTGCCGACGGGATGGGGCGCGGTGAACCGCTGTGCCGAGGTCGAGGCGGGGGCGTCGGTCGTCGTGATCGGGTGCGGAGGCGTGGGCCTGAACGTCGTGCAGGGCGCGCGCCTGGCCGGCGCCGGCAAGATCATCGCGTGCGACCTCCTGCCCAACAAGCTCGAGTTCGCCCTCGAGTTCGGCGCCACCCACACCATCAACGGGCAGCGGGAGAACGTGGTGGAACGCGTGCGGGCGCTGACGGGCGGCCGCGGCGCCGACTACGCCTTCGACGCCATCGGAAGTGAGGCGACCACGCTCCAGATCCTCGACGCGATCCGCCCGGGCGGCACTGCCGTCATCGTCGGCATGGCGCCCCACGCCGCCACCGCGCCCATCGGTCCGTACTGGATGGCCGCCCAGGAGAAGACCCTCCGGGGCACGATGTACGGCTCCGTCCGCCCCAACCTCGACTTCCCGGTGCTCGTGGATCTGTATCTCGAGGGCCGGCTGAAGCTGGACGCCCTGGTGAGCCGCACCTACAAGCTCGACGAGATCAACGAGGGCTTCGCTGCCATGCGCGGCGGCCAGGTCGCCCGCGGCGTCGTCGTCTTCAGCTAGTGTGCTGAGTCAGAAACGTGCCGACAAAGCGCCGGGCGGGGTGGAGGCCCTCCCCACGGGACACGCTGTGTCGCGGAGCGCTACCGGCACTCAATGGGGCCACGAGATGGGTGGTGGGTGGCTTCGGCCATCCGCAGAAGATACGGTCCCGCGGGGAGGGCCCCCACCCCACCCGGCGCCGTGAGTCGACGACCTTTCGACCCGGGACACCGGGATTGACCGCTGACGTCCTGCGCAGAGCGAAAGGCTCTTGCCGCCGGCCCCCCGGGAGCCGGCGTCGGGCCGACCGGCCCGACTTCTACCACACCTGGGAGGAGGTCCGCGGCCGATGAGGCCCACGCGCGTTGTGGCCGGTGCCACGCTGATCGACGGCACGGGCTCGCCCCCCGTTCCTGATGCCGCCATCGTGATTGCCGAGGGCCGTATCCGCCAGGTCGGCCCGCGGGCGGCGCTGTCCTGGCCGCCAGACGCGGAGGTCATCGACGTCGCCGGCCGCACCGTGCTCCCGGGTCTGATCGACGGGCACGATCACATGGCGTCCCATGGCTACGCCCTGGCCACCCGATGGGGGATCGACGAGCCGGGGAGCACCGCCCACCTGCGGACGGCGGCCGCGCTGCGCGACACGCTGGCCATGGGCTACACCATGGTCCGGGACGCCGGTGGGCTCGACGCCGGATTCAAGCGGGCCATCGAGGAGGGCCTGATCTCCGGGCCCCGCCTCAGCATCGCGGTGAAGATCATCTCGCCCACCGGGGGCATCGGCGACCCGATGAGCCCGTCCGGGCACACGTGCTGCGTGGTGCTCGACCCGCTCCTGCCCGACAGCGTGGCCAACGGGCCGGACCAGGTCCGCGACGTCGTACGCACCATGGTCCGCGCCGGCGCCGACGTCATCAAGTGCGCGACCACGGGCGGAGCCAGCTCCCGGCCCGGACACGGCCCCAAGGACTCCGCGTTCACGCTGGAGGAGATGCGGGCCCTCGTGAACGAGTCGCGCGCGCTCGGACGGCGCGTGATGTGCCACGCCATCGGCGGGTCCGGGCTTCACACCGCCGTCGCGGCCGGGGTCACCTCGATCGAGCACGGCTGCTATCTGGATGAGGAGCCCGAGCTGATCGCCCGCATGGCGGACCAGGGCATGTTCTTCGTCCCGACCCTGGCCGTCTACGTGTTCCATCGGGAGAGCGCAGCGCACCACGTGCGGGACCGGGCGCGCGACCTCTTCCCGCACCACGTGGCCAGCATCGAGAAGGCGCTGGCCGCCGGGGTCCGCATCGTGGCCGGAACCGACGCGGGCGGGCACGGCCACCCGAGGAACGCGATGGAGCTCCGGTGCCTGGTCGAGGCCGGCCTCACGCCGATGCAGGCGCTCCGGAGCGCAACGGGCTGGGCCGCCGAGTGCCTCGGGATGGAGGCCGACGTCGGCACCGTCCAGGCCGGGCGGCTCGCCGATCTGGTGGTGGTCGACGGCGATCCCCTGGCCGACGTGACGCTCCTGGAGCGCCCGGAGCGCATCCTGCTCGTCCTCAAGGGCGGCGAGGTCGCTGTCGACCGGCGCCCGGTGCCGGTCCGCTGATCGCCGGGGCGGCGGGGCATCGAGCGGCTGGAGATGACGGGCTCGCCCCGGACCATCCCGGCCCTCGGTCTCGGGCCAGGGTGACACAGGACGCAGATGGCGGCTGCGCTCCGGGGCTACCGGCGGTCGTGGGCCAGGGCGCCGTCGAGATCCAGCGCACGGGTGGGAGCCGGTGTCCCGCCCGGCACCGTCCAGAAGACCTCGAACTCGAGCCCGTCCGGGTCCTTCGCGTACAGGGACAGGCTGACGCCGTGATCGGACGATCCGACCAGGGCGCGCGCATCGACCAGGACCTGCCGCGCGCGGGCGAGATCGGCGAGCGTGTCGACCTCCCACGCCGAGTGGTACATGCGCACGACGCGCTCGTCGGGCGGCGCCGCCCCCGGCTGCTCGAACAGACCGAGGTGATGGTCGTCGCCGCTGCCCGGGATCCGGAGGAAGGCGGCGGCCGGGAACCGCGCCTTGACCTCGAAGCCGAGCAGGTCGCGGTAGAAGCGCACGCTGCGCTCGACGTCCGAGACCCAGAGGACCAGGTGCTGGAGCCGCTTGAGTCCGATGCCCGCCGCCGTGGTAGCCATGGGCATCATGATGGGCCAATCGAGGCGCGAGTCAATAGGCGGGGCCGGCGCTCGCCGCCGGCGATGGCATGGGATGCGAGAACGCGATCCGGAGGCCTCGGGTGAAGACACGCGCGCGAGATCTGATGATGGTGCTGGTCGTGCTGGCGGCCTGGGCCCCCACCCACGCGCTGGAGGTGTCCCACGATCCTGGATTCCGGGTGGAATGGACGCTCGATCCCCCGCGGCGGAACCTGGTCACGGTGGCCGGCTACGTCTACAACGAGCGCCAGGACATGGTGCGCTACGTCCAGGTGCGCATCCAGGTGCTCGACGCCGCGGGCGCGGTGACGGCCCAGCGCTTTCATTCCGTCGTGGGCGACATCGCGTCCAACGGGCGCGCCTTCTTCAACGGCGTGGTCCCCGCCGGCGGCGCCGCGTACCGCGTGAGCGTCGCCTCCTTCCAGGCCACCGGTGGTGGCGGCGGGCAATAACGACGGCCTGTCCGCGCCGGCGCGGGTGTTCGCGCGCGCGGGAAGGGAGTAGTATCGCGGGCGCGGCGGCCGTCCGGCCGCCGACTACACGAGGAGGACGTCAACGCCATGCTCGATCTCGGGCTCACCGGGAAGGTCGCCATCATCAGCGGGGGTAGCGAGGGCCTGGGACGCGCCACCGCCGAGAAGCTGGCGGGCGAGGGTGTTCGGGTCGCCATCTGCGCGCGCCGCAAGGAGCCCCTCGAGCGCGCGGCCGAGGAGGTTCGCCGCGCCACCGGAGGCGAGGTGCTGGCGCAGGTCGCCGACGTCACCAGCGCCGAGGAGGTCGAGGCGTTCGTCACCGCGGTGGTGGCCCGGTTCGGCGGCATCGACATCCTCGTCAACAATGCGGGCACGTCGGCGGCGGCGGCCTTCGAAGCTGTCGACGACGCGGCCTGGCACGTGGACTTCGAGCTGAAGGTGATGGCCGCGGTGCGCTTCTGCCGGCTGGTGATTCCGCACATGAAGAAGCGGGGCGGCGGCCGCATCGTCAACGTGACCACCGTGGGCGGCAAGGCCCCGGCCGCTCGCGCGCTGCCCACGAGCGTGACGCGGGCCGCCGGCATCAATCTGACCAAGTCACTCGCCAACGAGTACGCGGCGGACCGCATCCTCGTGAACACCGTGTGCCTCGGGCTCGCCAAGAGTGCCCAGCTTGCCCGGCGGGCCAAGGGCGACCTCGACGCCTTCTGGGCGGAGGTGGCCAAGCGCGTGCCGGTCGGCCGGATCGGCGAGGCTCAGGAGTTCGCCGACCTGGTGGCGTTCCTCGTGTCGGCGCGCGCCGCCTACATCACGGGGACGGCCGTCAATTTCGACGGCGGCATGTCCGCGGTCGTGTAGGCGCGAGCGGCGGCGGGACCGCCGCCGTCAGCGCAGCGACTGGGCCAGCACCAGGTAGCGGATGCTGACGTCCTCCGCGTACCGGTCGAGTGGCCGATGTTCCGTGGCCTTGTCCGGATTTCGGTTGTAGGCCCGAAGGGCGGTGGCGTTGAGCCCGAAGCGGTCGATCTGCCAGCGGAGGTACTCCGCGCCGACGCGCACGTTGAACCGGGGATCGGCGAGCGAGCCGAGCGAGGCGTAGGTGCCGTTCCGGGCGGGGCCGGGAGGCGTGTACTCGAGCCCGAGGCGCTTGACCACCATCTCGGCGGTGGCGGGCAGGATCTGCATCAGCCCGATCTCTCCCGCGCGCCCCACCGCATCGGGTCTGAAGCCGCTCTCCTTGTCGGCCATGGCGAGCAGGATGCGGAAGTCGAGGCCGGAGGCCTCGGCCACGTCCAGGAGCGCCCGCGGGAAGTCGCCGAACTCGCGGATGGTCGCCTGAGGGTTGCGCTCGACGATGACCGCGGTGATCTTCTGCTCCATGTCCAGGCGCTCGCGGCCCACCCCGACCTGGGCGGCCTGACCCTGGTTGAGCCCTCGCGAGTACACGGCGGGCACTGCGGCCAGGGCCAGCACGAAGACTCCCACGGTGAGCCCGATGGACCGGGAACGCCCCACCCCCGCTGCCGTTTTCTCCATGTCGTTCGTCCTCCACTGAGCGGTGTCTCGGCAGGCGGGTGACCGCTCTTGCGGAGCGTCGCGCGCCGTGCGATGACCGCTCGGTTTGGTACCCCGCGCGAAGGGATGGAGCGAGGCGCGGGGTGATTCGGTGAGTCGCCAAAGAGTACCCGCAAGCGGCGGGCAAGGCAACCCTCGTTTCGCGTCCCGGGGCATTGTCTCCCATGCATATCGGCGAACGATCGGTATTCGGAACGCTTGGCTCGCCCGCCGGACAGGGGGCGCGGACCAGGGCCGGCGCAGTCGAAGATCGACCGACATGAAATCGTGCACGCCGGGCTCGCCGGGTTCCACCGGCTGAACGTCCATGTTCCCAGCGGCGGGATGGGCGCCGAGCGGCTCCGGCACAAGGATCCGCCTCGTCTCCGATGACCTCGGGACTTGCGTGCGCGCCGCCGACTTCCGGGCCGCGGTCACCGGCTCGGACCACCGTCCGATCACGCTGACGCTGGACGGTGGGTATTGGGTACCCTCTGCGGGCCCCCTGCCCCCGGCCTGCGCACAGTGCTATTCTCCTGGCCATGGCGCGATCGGCTGACATCGCAATCGTGGGCGGGGGCATCGTGGGCCTGGCGACGACGGTGGCGCTGACCGAGCGCCATCCGCGCGCGCGCATCACACTCCTCGACAAGGAGCCGCGCGTGGCCGGGCACCAGACGGGCCACAACAGCGGGGTCATCCACTCCGGCATCTACTACAAGCCCGGCTCCTACAAGGCCCGGCTCTGCGTCGAGGGCGCTCGCCTCATGACCGAGTTCTGCGACGCCCACGGCATCGGGTGGGAGCGCTGCGGCAAGGTCATCGTCGCCACCGAGGAGTCCGAGCGGCCCCAGCTCGAGGCGCTGTACGAGCGGGGCACGGCCAACGGCGTGCCCGGGCTGAAGGTGGTCTCCGGCGACGAGGTGCGCGAGCACGAGCCGAACTGCCGCGCCGTCGCGGGGTTGCTGTCGCCCCACACCGGCATCGTGGACTACGTGCAGGTGGCGGAGAAGATGGCGGCGCTGGTGAGCGAGCGCGGGGTGGAGATCCGGACGGGCGCGCGCGTCCACGCGATCCGTCGCGCCGGCGACAGCCTCGTGCTGGAGACGGGGCAGGGCCCGGTCGAGGCGGGCCACCTGATCAACTGCGCGGGCCTGCACTCGGATCGCGTGGCGGAGATGATGGGCATCCGCCCCGAGGT
>DATKEI010000101.1:0-7367 GCA_035544455.1 Binatia bacterium
GATCCGCGGTTCGCTCGGCCGGGGACACGAGCTGCCAGCCGTTCGCGCGTAGACCGGGCAGATCGGGATCGGCGTCGGCGATGGACAGGCACAGTTCGATCGGCATGGAGACGCGCCGGGGCAGATCGATCACGGCCTTGACCGCCTCCGCCTTCTGCGCGTACCAGACGCCCTCCCATTCGATCCAGCTGTAGTCACGCCAGTTGGCGACGGTCGTGAAGGCCGATCCGGGCGGCTCGCCGGTCGCCCACTCCGACAGCACGATCGGGTAGAGCGTCTTCTCCCAGCGAATTCCACACGTCGGTAGCGGGCACCCCGGCTCGCCGATGTTCAGGCCGAGCGTGAGGTAGAGATCGTGTCCACGCAGGCGCATATCGATCCCATACCCCGCCTGCCAGATCTGGGTGTGGCCCGGGTCCAGGTCCAGGTACACACTGCGCCGGACGCGATCCAAAACGGCGGGGTACGCCCCGAACTGGTTCAGGAAGAGGTCCACGTCACCCGCGACTGTTGCGATCTCTTCGCGAGAGAGGCCGACATGTGCGGGACTCCCGGCTTCGAGCAATGCGGCCCGGTCACCGAGGTCATAGCGTTCCATGATGTGCCGGAAGTACCGCGCGTTCGCGCTCTGCATCAAAGGCGCTGGCGTCAGGGTCTCGTCCATGCATTCGCTGGCGCGGCGTTCCTCGACGTAGTAGACATCGAACCCGAGTCGCCGGAAACCGAGGACCCATTGCAGGAACGCCCATGTGTTGCCGCCATAGCCCATGGGGTGACCTGCGATCGACCCGGACAGAAGGATGCGCTTTGCCATGAGCCGGTCAGATCAATGGCGTCAGGATAGTCGCGGGGGACCCATTGAAGGCGTCGAGCTCCTCGGCCAGCTCGCCTTCACCGCGCTGGCTCTTCGCGTGATTGTCGTCGATCTGCCCCGCGCCCGCGCGCGCCACCGCGAGGTTGCTGGAACCCGGGGCGCCGCTTCCGGGAGGCCGATGCGTCTCATGATCGCCGAGGGCTCGGTCGCGGCGATCATGACCGGCCGAGAAGGAGGCGAGATGGCGAGCGCAGGCCGTCGCCGATCGAATGGCCGCCGCCCTCCGGATAGCTCGCAAGTTGAGTGTTGCTCAGCACGATCATGATTCTCCATCGGCCCGTGCCGCCGGCCGTACTCGCTTGCCCCCGGAGCGTGGCCCATGACACCGGGCGGGGCGGCATGATCAGCTCGCCTCGCGAACCGGCTCCCATGGCTCGAACGAGCATGTCTTGTGTCAGACGTGATCGGGCTTTGACTTGGCTGCCAGTGCCCGCCGATCCTCGGGGTCCGGTGCCGGTCAAAGGAAGCCCGGCGCTTGGTACTCGCAGTAGCCCTCGGCGACGCGCGGGCGCCACCAGCCCCCGGTTCGCACGCATTCCTGCGCCTGCTCCTCGAGGGTCATGGCGGGCGCGATCGGCGCCATGCCGCATCCGGGAAGGAGGGCGACCAGCGCGAGGAGGGCGATCGGCACCGCGGGGCAGACCGGCCGAAGCCCCCGCCCGTCTCTCCGCCGTTCCATCGCGCCGTCCGCGGCGCCCGCCACGCGCCGCGCGCGGTCCGCGTCAGGCGGGGAGGCGCTCGTACATGTCGTGGACGTCGCTGCCGTGGAACCGGGCCACGTGGTTGGTCGGCGGCAAGGGCTCGGAGTAGAAGAACGCCGGGAGCTCGTCGTCGGCGGCGGTGAAGCCGGCCTGGCGATTGAACTCGTGCTCGAGGCGCAGGGTCTCCTGGCCCAGGGGTTCGAAGAAGTCCTTGGTCAGCTGCGTGCCGTGGGCGGCATTGATCGCGCTGGCCAGGAACTCCGTGTTCGGGTTGGTCACGCTCATGCCGAAGATGCAGAGGCCGAGCGAGTCGTTGGCAGCCACCCGCGCCTGATGGGCCAGGCTCTGGCTGAGGAGCGACTCCAGGTCCATCTCGCGCGTCTTCAGGCGCGGGAGGTTCCCGGCCGTGTGGTCGGCGCCCTGCGCGGTCGCCATCATGGCGATGCCGGTGGCCTCGACCACGCGCGGGTCGTACGCGCTGATCGCCTGTTTCTTGATCACAGGGACCCGGCGGACCTGGTAGTACTCGCCCACCCGCGCGGTGCCCGCGGCCCACCGGCGGCCGAGCTCGGTGCCCTGCTTGATCTCGGCCAGGCAGTCGGCCATGAACCTGGCGTCGCCGAAGGCGCCCAGGCCGGCCTCCATGAGCACGGCGAGCATGGCCCCGACCTCGATGGTGTCCACGCCCAGGTCGTTGGCGATGAAGTTCAGCTGGGCGAGGTCGTCCGGCTCGGTCAGGCCGCAATTGGTGCCGAGCAGGCCGAGCGTCTCGTACTCGACGGGCGACACCACTTCCTTGCCGCTCGCGTCGTGGTAGACGTTGCTGCACTGGATGACGCAGCCGGGCATGCAGGCGTGGGTGTGGTCCCCCCCGCGCGAGACGTTCAGGGGCGCGATGAACTCGCCGCCCATCTTGAAGACCTCGCCGGCTGCCGTGTCCGCCTGCCGGCCCGCGCTGAAGTTGTTCACCGGCAGGCCGCCCAGGTAGTTCTGGAGATCGGCCATGCCCATCGTGCCGATCTTCGCGTAGAAGGTCGTCACGATGGAGTCGGCCTGCAGCATCTTCGCGTAGTCCTTGATGGCGGCGTTGACCTTCTTGCCGTCCTGCATGGGAGGGATGCGGTCGAGGTCGACCACGATCGCCTTGACCCGCTTGCTGCCCATGACGGCGCCCACCCCGCCGCGGGCGGCCAGCCGGGCCGGCCGCCCGTCCTTGTCGCTGAAGGCGATGCCCGCGATCAGGCCCTGGTACTCGCCCACGGGGCCACAGAGGCCGATGCTCGTCTTCTTGCCGTACCGGGCGCGCAGCATGTCGTTGGCCTCGAAGTTGCCCTTGCCGAGGTAGGGCGCGGCATCGTCGAAGTCGATCGAGCCGTCCTTCTTGAAGTGCAGGACCACCCACTCGGGCGATGCCCCGAGGAGGGTGAATCCGGCGATCTTGAGCTGGCCCAGGGCATAGCTGAACGTGCCCCCGCCGTTAGCCTCCTTGATGCCGCCCGTGAGCGGGCTCTTGCACCCGACACTGGTGCGGTTGGCGTTGGAAAAGCTGGTGCCGGCGAAGGGGCCGGCGGAGAACACGAGCGGGTTCTCCGGCGACAGTGGGTCGACGCGGGCGGCACCGCGGTCGAGGAGCGTCCGGGCGATCAGGTACCGGCCGGCCTTGACGATCTCCTCGCCGTGCAGCTCGCGAGTCGCGACGGTCCGGTCGTCCAGATTGATGTCGTGGTACATGCGCATGGCAACGCTCCTGGTGTGGATGTCGGTCGCTGAACTATAAGCCCGGCCCCCGTCGGCTGTCCACGTCGCGTGGGAGGGGGGCGCCCAGCCTGGTGCCGCCCCCGCGCGCCGGGGGCGGGGTAGCATGGGCGCATGCCTCCCGCCGCGCTCGGCCTCGTGCTCGCCGGAGCGCTCTGCCACAGCGCCTACAACCTCCTGCTGAAGGGCACCGGCGCGCGCGGGCTGGTCTCGGTCCTGGCGCTGCTCGCGGGGTCGGCCCTCTGCGCCCCGGCGCTTCTGTGGCATCCCCTCACCGCCATCCCGCCCCTCGGCTGGGCCCTCGCGCTGTCCTCCGGGGTTCTCGAGTTCGTGTACTTCCGCGCCCTTACCGCGGCGTACGCCGCCGGCGACCTCTCCCTCGTCTACCCGATCGCCCGCGGCGTCGCTCCGGTGCTCACCGTGCCGCTGGCCGCCCTCGTCCTCGGCGAGCGCCCGTCCGCCGTCGGCCTGGCCGGGATCGCGGTGGTGGCCTCGGGCATCGTGGCCGGGCACATCGGCTCCCTGCGCCGCCTCGTGGGTGCGGGCGGGGACCGCCGGGCGGCGATGCTGGCCGGGCTCAGCGGCCTGATGACCGCGTGCTACTCACTCGTCAACAAGCGCGGGGTGGCGCTGATGCCACCGCTGGTCTGGGCGGCCCTGGTGTTCCCGGTGGCCGCGGGTCTGGTCTGGCTCTCGCTCCTCCGGGCCGGCGGCCTCTCCCGCCCCGGGGGCGAGGAGCCCGTCCTGCGGCACTCCCTGGGGGTGGGGGTCTTCATGACGGCGAACTACGTTGCGGTGCTCCTCGCCATGCAGCGGGCGCCGGTGAGCTACGTGGTGGCAGTGCGCGAGGTGAGCATCGTGCTGACGCCGATCCTCGCGAGCCTGATCCTCGGAGAGCCGCGCTCGGGCATGCGCCTCGCCTCGGCCGCCGTGATCTTCGCGGGCGTCGCGCTGATCGCGCTCAGCCGATAGCCGCGGCCGGCCGGCCCCGGTTTGCCGGCCCGACACGGCTCGACCGCGCCCGACCTCCGGCGCTTGCCGCCGCCCATGGGCCATGCCCCGCCGCGCCTCGACGAGGGACCTCCGTCTCGGTAGCGCCGGCTGGCGTGGCTGCCGAAAGCTATCGAGGATCGCATCCGGACGGTACGATACTTCCCGTGACTCAGCTCGGGACCGGGGCAGCCCGGTGCGGGGTCGACTACCGGACGGCCGTCCTCGGAGACTGCGCGGAAGGCGGGTGCGCCGGGCAGGAGGATCGCCATGGCCAGGTATCTCTACGTCGTCTCGAGGGATCAGCCGCTCGTGTACGGCTGTCTTCAGGTCACGCAGGAGGGGCCCGCGGGCCGGCGGAACTCGGCCGAGGTCATCTTCGACCGGCGGCAGCGCGGTTCCGAGGCCACCCCGGTCGGCTCAGGTGAGTGGTCGGGCGCCGAGCGCCGCCGGGACGGTGAGGTCGAGGCTGCTCTCCTCAGTCAGGGCTACGCGGTGGTGCGGGTCTCCGGCACCGCGCGGCCCAGGGCGGTCGAGGCATTCGAGGAGGTCGAGGGGGAGCCCTTGGTTCTGGTCGAGCGCCGCCGGGGATGGCGCCTGGCCGGCGCCGTCTGCGGGGTTCTTCTGGGGATCGGCCTCCTCGCCGGCGGCGCGCTGGTCGCTCTGACGCCCTTCAAGCCCGCCGGCAATCCCGGATCCGTGGCCGGGCTGGACGCGCTGCCCCGGGCCGGCGCAGGCGGGCCCGGGAGCAGCGCCCTCGACCCCTCCTCGGAGGCCACACCCCCTGGATCGTCCGCCTCGGTCACCGAAGGGGCTTCGCGCGCCGCCGAACCGGCGCCGGAGCCAGACCCGGCGGTCGTGACGACAGTGCCCGAACAGGCGGTCGATCGGCCGGAGTCGAGGCCGGAATCCCGTCAGGACGAGCGGTCCCAGAACCCGCCGACGGGTGCGCCGGAGTCCCCACGCCCCGGGCTGGCTCTGCCCGAACGGGCCGCCGCGCCCAGGTCGAAGCCGGTCATGCCGCCGGGTCAGGTCCCCGCCCGGGTGGCGGTGCCGGCACCCCCCCGTCCCCCGCGCGGGACCGTCGCGGTGGCCGGGGCGGCGTCCTCCAGGCGCGCGCCGTCGCCGGCGGCGAAGGTGGCGCCGGAAGCGCCGGTCCGGCCGTCGCCCGGGCCTCGAGGCGGCCAGGCTCCCCAGGCCCCTGTGCCCGCGGCGCCGGAGGCGGCGCCCAGCGCTTCGCTGCCGAGCGTGCCCGTCGGGTTGCCGCGCGTCGAGATCTCGCGCGAGCGCGATCCCAGTGGTCGAGGCAAGGCCTACGCGATCCGACTATCCGACGTGGAGGGGCATCCGGTTGGCGGCGCCGAGGTGTGGATGCTCGGGCGGCGGTCGAACGGCACTGATCTACAGATGCGGCTCGTCCCGGGATCCTCCCCGGGACTCTACCGCGGATCCGTACCCTCCGGCGAGGGGGAGGAGGCGCCCCAGCTGACCGTGCGCGTGGTACTGCGGACCCTTCGCTTCGAGATGCCGGTGAACGAGTAGGCTCCGGCCGGCTCCGGGATCAGACGCCGGCCACGTCGAGGAGCCGCGACAGGACGCGGTCGGAGTCGAGGTGAGTTTCCGCCAGCTCGCGCGCCCGCCGCGCGTGGGCGGCGTGGTCGCGCTCGACGCGCTCGATGGCCCGAGCGGCGCCGTCCGTGCCCTCGAAGACCAGCAGGCCTTCGCCGAGCGGCAGATGCTCGCCGAGGCCGGTGTCCTGCACGATGGCGGGGCGTCCCGCCGCGAGATAGCACGCCGTGCGGTCGCTGAACCACCCCGTGCGCCCCCGGGCGTAGCCGTTCTTCACCGCGGTGAGCTCCCCGCGGGAGCCCCAGACGAAGTCGCGATAGGTCGCGGTGTCCCGGCCGTGCGTGCGCGGATCGCTGAGCCGCCAGCCGTGCTCGCGCAGGCGCGGCAGATCGGGCTCGTCCGGATGGATGGCCAGGCAGAGCTCGAGGGGCGGGCCGACTCGTCGAGGCAGGTCGATGATCTTGAGGAACTCCTCGGATTTCTGGCCGTACCAGACCCCCTCCCACTCGATTGGGCTATAGCCGCGCCACTCGGCCACCGTCGTGTAGGCGGCGCCGGGGGCCCGGCCCGTCGTCCACTGGTCCAGCACGACAGGGGGCAGGGTGGCATGCCAGGTGAGGCCGAGATCGGGGAACGGGCATACCGGCCGCCCGATGTTCAGCCCCACCGTGGCGAACACGTCGTGCCCGTCCAGGTTCATGTCGCTGCCGTACTTGCCCTGCCACACCTGGGTGAAGCCGGGATCGAGGTCGAGGTACAGGCGGCGCCGGGCTCGATCGAGGATGTCGCGGAGGTGAAAGCGCCCGGAGATGTTGACGAAGATGTCGGCGCCCTCCGCCCTCTCGACGACCTGGGCGCGAGACAGGCCGACGTGCGCCGGCCCCTCCTCCTCGAGGAGGGCCGCATGTCCCTTCAAGCCGTGCGCCGCCATGACGTCCGCGAAGTAGCGCGCGTTCGCCGAACGGGCGAAGTCGACCGGCGCCCAGTTCTCGTCCCGGCACGAGCGAGCGGCCAAATGCTCGACGTAGAGGACGTCGCAGCCGAGGCGGCGGAATCCGAGCACGTACTGGAGGAACGCCCAGGTGTTCCCCGCGCCACCGAGCGGATGCTCGCCGAGCGCGCCGGCGATCAGGACGCGGGTCATGCCGGGCCGGCGGCGGGCGCGCGTCGCCGGGCCCGCCGCGAGGCGCAGGTCTCCCGCGCGATGGCGAGTCCTCGGCGGGTCAGGTAAGCCCGCAGTCGGCGAGGAGCCGTGGCCGCACGCGGGCCGCGTCGAACTCGCGCTCGGCGACTGCGCGCGCCGCCTCGGCGTGGCGGCGATAGCTCGCCTCGATCGTGTGCAGGCCTGCCACCGCCTCCTCGGCCGTCGTGAAGCCGAACAGCCCCTCCCCCGTCGGGTAGTGCTGGCTCCAGCCCGTGTCCTGCACGACGGCGGGCTTGCCCATGGCGAGATAGGCCGCGGTGCGGCCGCTGAACCA
>DATKEI010000102.1:0-9262 GCA_035544455.1 Binatia bacterium
CGCGCTGCGCGCACCGGCCTCGCCGCCCAGCTGCGCGTGCCCACCCTCGAGTCGTTTGGCGTGGACCGGATGGCGGCGGGCCTGCAGGCGGCGGGCGCGGCGCTCACGTACGTGCGCGAGACCCAGGGCGACCGCCTCGGCCATCTGGTCGGCCTCTCGCGGTTCGATCCCGGCGACGCCCTGGCGCTCGACGAGACGGCGGTGGCCACCCTCGAGCTGTTCGAGACAGCGCACGACCGCACGCGCCGGGGGTCGCTGGTGGCCACCCTCGACGCCACCCACACCCCGATGGGCGCCCGCCGCCTGCGCCAGTGGATGCTGCGGCCGAGCATCGACCTCGGCGTCATCGCGGAACGCCAGGAGGCGGTGGAGTCCCTCCGGGACACTCCCGCGGAGCGGGAGGCGGCGAGGCGGGCCCTCGCGGAGATCGGCGACATCGAGCGCCTGGCCAGCCGGGCCGCGCTGGGCGTGGCCCATGCCCGCGACCTCATTGCCCTGCGCGGGTTCCTGCGCGCGCTGGCGCCGCTGCGCCAGGCCCTGGCCGGGGCCGGCGCGCCGCTGGTGGCGGGTCTGCGCGAGGCGATCGAGCCGCCCGCGGACCTCTCGCGGATGCTGGAGGAGGCCCTCGAGGACGATCCCCCCCGCGAGCTGACGGGCGGCGGGCTCATCCGCGAGGGGTGGAGCGGCGAGCTCCGGACCCTCCGGGACGCGGCGCGCGAGGGCCGCGCCTGGATCGCGTCGCTGGAGACGCGGGAGCGGCAGCGCACGGGGATCGGCACGCTCCGGGTGCGCTTCAACCGCGTCTTCGGCTACGCCATCGAGGTGAGCAACGCCCACGCGGCCAAGGTGCCCGAGAACTACGTGCGGCGGCAGACCCTGGCCGGGGCGGAGCGCTACGTGACGACCGAGCTCAAGGAGTACGAGAGCCGCGTGGTCGGCGCCGACGAGCGGATCGGTCGGCTCGAGCTCGAGCTGTTCGGCGAGGTGCGCGCCGCGGTGGGTGGCCACGCCGCCGGGCTCATCGCCATCGCCCGGACGGTCGGGACGCTGGACGTGGTCCTCGGCCTGGCCCGCATCGCCCACGAGCGCGGCTACGTGCGCCCGCTGGTGGACCACGGGCGGCGCCTCGAGATCGTCGACGGCCGGCATCCCGTGCTGGACCAGGCCGCGGAGCGACCCTTCACCCCGAACGACCTCCGGCTCGATCCGGACGACGCCCAGATCGCCATCCTAACCGGGCCCAACATGAGCGGCAAGAGCGTGTTCATGCGCCAGGCCGCGCTGCTCGTGCTGATGGCGCAGATGGGGAGCCTGATCCCCGCGCGCCGGGCCCAGATCGGCCTCGTGGACCGCATCCTCACCCGCGTGGGTGCCCAGGACAACGTGGCCCGCGGGCAGAGCACCTTCCTCGTCGAGATGGTCGAGACGGCGAGCATCCTGCGCCACGCCACCGGGCGGAGCCTCATCCTTCTCGACGAGGTGGGCCGGGGCACATCGACCTTCGACGGTCTCGCCATCGCGTGGGCTGTCACCGAGGAGCTCCACGAGCGGGGGCGGGGGGCCAAGGTCCTCTTCGCCACGCACTACCACGAGCTGACCGCGCTGGCCGAGCGGCTGCCGCGGGTGCGGAACTTCCACGTGGCGGTGCGGGAGTGGAACGACGAGATCATCTTCCTGCACACGGTGCGGCCGGGCGGGACCGATCGATCCTACGGCATCCAGGTGGCGCGCGTGGCGGGGCTGCCCGCCCCCGTGATCGCGCGGGCCCGCGAGATCCTGGCCGAGCTCGAGAGCGAGCGGGTGGACCTCTCGCGCGTCCTCGGCGGGCCGCCCGGGAACGCCGGGGACATCTCCGGACAGCTCGGCCTGTTCCCGCCCGTCCACGACCCCATCCTCAAGGACCTGACCGCCCTGGACATCGGGTCCACCACGCCGCTCCAGGCCCTGAACCTTCTCGCCGACTGGCAGCGCCAGGTCCGGGAGCGCGGCTAGGTTGTGACGCGCATCCGGCGGCTGCCCGAGCACGTGGTGAACCAGATCGCGGCGGGCGAGGTGGTCGAGCGCCCGGGCTCGGTCGTGAAAGAGCTGGTGGAGAACGCGATCGACGCCGAGAGCACGCAGGTGACCGTGGAGCTCGGCGACGGCGGTCGGCAGCTCGTGCGCGTCACCGACGACGGCATCGGGATGACCGCGGACGAGGTGGAGCTCGCCCTGGCGCGCCACGCGACCTCGAAGATCGCCACGGAGGCCGACCTGGCCGCCATCAGCACCTTCGGTTTTCGCGGGGAGGCGCTGCCCGCGATCTGTGCGGTGGCGCGCTTCTCGCTGCGCTCGTGCCCCCGCGGGGGCGCCACTGGCACGCTGCTGCGCGGCGAGGGGGGGGTCGTGAACGACCGGGCCACGGCGCCGGCGGCGGCCGGGACGCAGATCGAGGTGCGCGACCTGTTCTACAACACGCCGGCGCGCCTCAAGTTCTTGCGGGGAGCGCGCGCCGAGCTGGGTGGCGCGCTCCGGTTGCTGGCGCAGATCGCCCTGGCCGTTCCGGCCGTGCATCTGCACGTCACCCACGAGGGCCGGTCGGTCCTGCTCGCGCCGCGGAGCCTCACGCTCCGCGATCGCCTCGGCGCCCAGCTCGGCTTCGAACTGGCCGGCCGGATGCTGGAGGTGGACCGTGCGGAGCAGGGGATTCGCGTGTCGGGGCTCGTCTCGCCGCCCGCGCTCGATCGCGGCAACCGGGACGACGTCACCTTCGTCGTGAACGGGCGCCCCGTGCGCGATACCCTCCTGGCCCAGACTCTCCTCGAAGCCTACCGGCCCCTGCTCGCCCGCGATCGCTTCCCCGTCGCCGTGCTCCGGATCGACCTGGCCCGTCCGGACCTGGACGTGAACGTGCACCCGACCAAGGCGTGGGTGCGCTTCCGGTCCGCGCGCCTGGTGCAGGAGGCCGTGTATGCCGCCGTGCAGACGGCCCTGCGCGCACCGGGCGCCATGCCCCGCCACGGCGGGCCGATCGCAGCCGCCGAGGACGGCAGCCGTCTCGCGGATCGGTGGATGGTCGCGGGCGGAACCGCGGCGGAGGCGGGCGCGCCCCAGGCCACGCTCTTTCGCGAGGAGGCGGCGCCGTTCGCGGGAGACCGCTTCGGGGCAGTGGTCGGTCAGCTCCACGACACGTTCGTCGTCGCCGCCAATGCCGAGGAGGTGTTCTTCGTGGACCAGCACGTGGCCCACGAGCGCGTGCTGTACGAGCGCCTGCGGGCCGAGCTGACCCGCGGCCCGCTGCCCTCCCAGGAGCTGCTGTTGCCGACGCCGCTCGAGCTCGCGCCCGGGCAGGGAGAGCGCCTGGAGGAATGGGAGCGCGACCTCCTCCAGCTCGGCTTCCGCCTCGAGGGCTTTGGCGGGGGATCGATCTTGTTGCGGGCCGTGCCCGACACCCTGCGCGCGCGCGACCCGCAGCGGCTCGTGCAGCGGCTGGTGGACGAGGTGGGCACGCCGCGCGACGGCGCCGCCGTGCCCGTCGTGGACCGGCTGCTCGCGTTCGTCTCGTGCCGGGCCGCCATCAAGGCGCCGGCCCCGCTCGAGCGCGCGGAGATGACGCGGCTCCTGGCCGACCTCGCCCGCACCGAGACGCCTTTCTTCTGTCCGCACGGGCGCCCTGTCGTCTCGCGCCTGTCGCTCCGCGAGATCCGCCGGGAGCTCCGCCGCACGTGGTAGGCGAGCCCCTCCTGGTCCTCGTCGGGCCGACCGGAGTGGGCAAGACCGCGGTAGCGGTGCGGATGGCCGTGTCCTTGCCCATCGAGGCGGTCAGCGCCGACTCCCGCCAGGTGTATCGCCGGATGGACATCGGCACCGGCAAGCCATCCCCGGAAGAGCGTCGCCGGCTCCACCATCACCTCATCGATGTCGTCGATCCAGGGGAGCGCTACGATGCCGCCCGGTTCCGGCGCGAGGCCCTCGAGGCCATCGCCGACATCCGGGCTCGCGGGCGGCTGCCGATGGTGGTCGGCGGCACCGGCCTCTACGTCCGGGCGCTCGTCAAGGGCCTCGCCCCGGCCCCCCCGCGCGATCCCGACCTTCGGGCAACCCTCGAGGCCGAGCGAGCCCGGCTCGGGGGGGCGGCGCTCCACGCTCGCCTCGAGGCCCTGGACGCGCCCGCGGCGGCGCGACTCCACCCGCGGGACCACGTGCGGATCGTGCGCGCGATCGAGGTCAGGCTGCTGCGCGCGCCCGGGGCCCCCGGGGCGGGCGCAGTTGCCGCCGGGAACTGGAGCAGTCGGTCGCCCTTTCGCCTGCTCATGGTCGGTCTGGCCCAGGACCGGGCCCGGCTCAACGAGCGACTCACCGCGCGCGTGCAGGCCATGGTGGCCCGTGGGATGATGGAGGAGGTCAGGGCGCTCCTTCAGGCGGGCCATGCCGGGACAGCCCCTGGCATGGCCACCATCGGCTACCGGCAGCTCGCGGCGGCCGCTCGCGGCGCGATCCCCATCGCCGAGGCCATCCGGTTGACCATCCGGGACACCACGCGGTACGCCAAGCGCCAGATGACGTGGTTCGCGCGCGATCCGGAGACGCGGTGGCTCGACGTCGACGCCGGCGGCGGCCTCGAAGGGGTGGCCCAGCAGATCGCCACGTGGGTGAGGGAGGAGGGGCTGGTCGCGTGAACACGAGAGAGCGGGCAATCCTGGGCGCGCTGCGGCTGCCGAAGCAGCGGCGGTTCGAGGTGGAGGAGTCGCTCGACGAGCTGGGGCGGCTCGCCGAGTCCGCGGGCGCCGAGGTCGTGGGGCGCGTGACCCAGGATCGGCCGTCGCCGGCGCCCGGCCTGTACTTCGGCCGGGGCAAGGTCGAGGAGATCAAGAGCTGGTCCTCCCGGCGCGAAGCGGATCTCATGATCGCCGACGACCCGCTGTCGCCGATCCAGGAGCGCAACCTCGGCACGTCCACGGGCCTGCGCGTCATCGACCGCACCGCGCTGATCCTCGACATCTTCGCCCAGCGCGCCCGCACGATGGAGGGCAAGCTCCAGGTGGAGCTGGCGCAGCTCTCCTACCTGCTGCCGCGCCTGGTCGGCCAGTGGCGCCACCTGGAGCGCCTGGGGGGTGGCATCGGCACCCGGGGCCCCGGCGAGACGCAGCTCGAATCCGACCGCAGGATGATCCGGCACCGCATCCAGAAGATCCGCGGCGAGCTGGGCCGGGTCCGCGTGCACCGGCGGCTCCTCCGCGAGCGGCGGCGGGCCACCGGGGACCCCGTGGTGGCCCTGGTCGGGTACACGAACGCGGGCAAGACCACGCTGTTCAATCGGCTCACCGGCGCGGCCCGCGTCGCCGCCGATCGGCTCTTCGTCACCCTGGACCCGGCGGCCCGGCAGGTGTCGGGGCCCGAGCACGCGCGCTTCATCATGACCGACACCGTCGGCTTCATCCGCAAGCTGCCGCATCAGCTCGTGGCCGCCTTCAAGGCCACGCTCGAGGAGCTGGCCGAGGCCGACGTCCTCGTACACGTGGTGGACGCCAGCCACCCGCAGCTCGACGAGCAGGTGGCGGCGGTCGACTCGCTCCTGGGTGAGCTCGACCTCGGCGATCGGCCGACCATCGTCGCGCTGAACAAGATCGACCGGGTAGAGGGCGAGGCCCCCCTGCGCGGGCTCCTCGAGCGATTCGACGGGGTCGGGGTCTCCGCGCTCACCGGAGAGGGGATCGACCGGCTGCTGGAGCGGATTGGCCGCGTGCTCCAGCCAGGGATGGTGCGGGTCTCGCTCCTCATCCCGTACCGGGATGGCCCGGCGCTGGCCCTGTGCTACGAGCGGGGCCGGGTTCTCGGGCGGGTCGACGACAGCGACGGCATCCGGGTGGAGGTCGAGCTGCCCGTGCGGCTCCTCGCGCGCGTGGCGGACTACCGCGCCAGCGCTTGACCGGCCCCGGGCCGGCGGCGGAACAATGAGGCCGCCGCGCGCCGGTGCTACAATCGGCACTCCCGGTGCGGACTCGATGGGACTCGCGAACTCGCTGACGCTGCTGCGCATCCTGCTCATCCCGGTGTTCGTCACGCTCCTCGTGTACCGCCGGCCGATGCTAGCCCTGGCCGTGTTCTGCCTGGCCAGCTTGACGGATATGCTCGACGGCTACATCGCCCGCCACGGCGGGCGATCCACCCGGCTCGGGGCCTTCCTGGATCCACTCGCCGACAAGCTGCTCCTGACCTCGGCATTCGTGACGCTCACGTACCTCAAGGTCATCCCGTTCTGGATCACCGCGGTGGTCGTCAGCCGCGACCTCCTCCTGAGCGTGGGCGTCCTGCTCATCCACGTGTCCGGGGGGACGGTGCGCCCGGCGCCGACGCGGCTGGGCAAGCTGACGACGGCTGTCCAGATGGCCACCGTCCTGGTCGCGATGCTGTGCTTCTTCTACGTCTCCCTGCCCCCCGTGCCCCGGGTCTTCGCCTGGGTGACGGCGGTGATGACCATCGGATCGGGTCTGCAGTACCTGGTGCAGGGACTCAAGCAGCTCAACCCGCCCGCGGGCGCGGCGGCCCGGAGCTAGCGCCGTGGCGCGCAGCGTGCTGCCAACCGTCGCCGCCTGTGGTCCCCGCCCCGGTGTGGTGGTCGCGGCGGTCCGTCCGCGGGCACCTGCCGCCCGCGCCGGCCTCCGGGCCGGAGACCGCATCGTCGCCATCAACGGCGTCCCGCTGCGCGACGTGATCGACTTCCACTTCCACGGGAGCGAGGCCTCTCTTCGCCTCGCCGTGGAGCGCGAAGGCCGGGCGATCCCGGCGACCCTGTACCGGAAGGGGCCCGATCTCGGGCTCGAGCTCGAGGCCCCGCGGCCCGGCGAGATCGCGACGTGCGCCAACAAGTGCGTGTTCTGCTTCATCCACCAGCTCCCGCACGGCATGCGCAAGAGCCTGTACGTCAAGGACGACGACTTCCGGCTGTCGTTCCTGCACGGGAACTACATCACGCTCACCGACCTTTCCGAGGCGGAGCTCGCCCGGATCGAGGAGCAGCGGCTGTCTCCCCTGTTCGTCTCGGTGCACGCTACCGACCCCGAGCTCCGCCATCGCCTCCTCGGCCAGCCGCGGGTGACCGGGGCCCTCATGCCACGCATGGAGCGGCTGGCGAGGGCCGGCATCGCCATGCACGCGCAGATCGTGCTGTGCCCCGACTGGAACGACGGACCTCATCTCGAGCGCTCCGTCCGCGAGCTGGCCCCGCTGCACCCGGCCGTGCGGACGACGGCGGTGGTGCCGGTCGGCCTGACCCGCCACCGGGAGCGACTGCCCACCCTCAGGACGGTGACCCCCGACGAGGCGCGCGCCCTCGTCTCCTCCATCCACGGCTGGCAGGCAACCTTCCGGCGCCGGCTCGGCACCCGGTTCGTCTTCGCCGCAGACGAGCTCTATCTGACCGCTGGACTCCCTCTGCCCGGGCCGGCGTCCTACGAAGGGTTTCCGATCGCCGAGGATGGGATCGGGCTGGTGCGCCGCTTCGAGGACGGCTTCGCCCGGGCCGTGCGACGGGCGCCGGCCCGGCTGGCGAGGGCGCGGCGGGTCACTGTCGTCACCGGCCAGATGTTCGCGCCGAGGATGGAGCGGCTGGTCGGCCGGCTGGGCATCGCCGGGCTGGAGGTCACGGTGCTGCCCATTGCCAACGACTGGTTCGGCCACGGGATCCAGGTGGCGGGCCTGCTGACCGGGCGCGACATCCTGGCGCAGGTGGCCGCGCGCGATCCGGGGGAGGAGGTGCTCGTGCCCGGCGCGGCGGTGCGTGAGGGGGAGAACGTCTTCCTCGACGACCTCACGACGGAGGACCTCGGCGCCGCCCTCGGGGTTCCGGTGCGGGCGGTCGAGCCGGTGCCCGCCGCGTTCCTGCGGGCGCTCGTTCGCCCAGGCCAGGGAGCGGCGGCATGATCCGGCCGGTCGTGGCAATCGTCGGGCGCCCGAACGTGGGCAAGTCGACGCTCTTCAACCGCCTGGTCGGACGCCGGCAGTCGCTGGTTCGCGACGTACCGGGCGTCACGCGGGACCGGCTCTACGGCACCGTCGAGTTCGAGCGCTGGCAGGCGACGGTGGTGGACACCGGGGGCTTCGAACCCACCGCCGGATCGGACCTGGTGGCGGGCATCCGGGATCAGGTGCTCCAGGCCATCGAGGAGGCGGACGCCGTCGTCTTCGTGATCGACGCCCGGGAAGGCGTCACCGCGGTGGAGACCGAGATCGCCACCGTGCTCCGCCGGTGCCGCCGGCCCGTCCTGGTGGCAGCGAACAAGATCGACAGCGCCGGGCAGGAGCATCGGGTGGGCGACTGCTACGGCCTCGGGTTCGCCCGCGTGTTCGCGATCTCGGCCGAGCACGGGCGGGGACTGGGAGAGCTCCTGGAGGCGATGCGCGCGGCGGCCCCTGAGCCCCACGTTGAGCCGACGGCGGCCGGGGTTCGCGTGGCCATCGTGGGGCGCCCGAACGTCGGCAAGTCGTCGCTCGTGAACGCCGTCATCGGACACCCTCGCGTCCTTGTCCACGCGGAGCCGGGAACCACTCGCGACGCCGTGGACACGCCGCTGGTCTTCCGGAATCGCCCCTACGTCCTGATCGACACCGCCGGAATCCGGCGGCGGGGCCGTATCACCGAGGCCCTCGAGAAGCTCTCGGTGATGATGGCGCTCAAGAGCCTCGAGCGGTGCCAGGTGGCGATCCTCGTCCTCGACGCCGCGGAGGGTGTGACGGCCCAGGACGCCCACATCGCAGGCTATGCCCACGACGCCGGCCGCGCCCTCGTCATCGCCGTGAACAAATGGGACCTGGTGCCACCCGGGTCGGTCCAGAAGGGCGACGTGGTCGGCCAGATCTACGACAGGCTGCCGTTCCTCGACTACGCCCCCGTCTGCTTCATCTCGGCCCTGCGACGGGATGGGCTCCGCGAGCTCTTCACCGCCGTCGATGACGTGGCGACGCAGGCCCAGCGCCGGGTGACCCCGGGCGACCTGCTGAAGACACTGCGGGAGGCGCTGACCCGCCGGCCGATGACGTCTGGCGGTATCGCCCTGCGCCTGGACTCCGCCCAGCAGGTCGCGGTCTCTCCGCCGACGTTCGCCCTGCGTGTCAACCTGCCGGACCGCATCCACTTCTCCTACGAGCGCTACCTGCTCAACTCGCTGCGGCACGCCTACGGGTTCTCGGGGTCGCCGCTGCGCCTGCTCTTCCGCCGCTCGGGCCGGAGCGTAGGGCCCCGCCGGGCAGCCCCCCGCATGCGCCGCTGACGGGGCCGGCCCTC
>DATKEI010000103.1:0-2525 GCA_035544455.1 Binatia bacterium
CCCCGGTGGCGGGACTCGCGGTCGCCATGACTCTACGCGGGGTCGCCCGGACCTGGCAAGGCGTCCTCGCCGGGCGATCTGCCGCTTGTCAGGGCGCCGGGAGCAGCCGATAATCCCGACTACATCCGGATCCCGGGAGGACGGTGAACGACCTCTACGCGTTCGAGCCGGGGGTCCAGGTCGAGCTCGAAGAGTTCACGGACATCGTCGGGCGCCACTTCAAGCAGCCGAAGGAAGGCCTCGGATTCGACGCGAGCCCGGCCGCCCACATGTGGCGCACGATCAACATGCCGACGCGGTACCTGTAGGCTGGGAACAATAGAGCCTCCTTCCCTGTCGGGAACTCGCCGTGTCGCTCCGCGGTTCGGTGTTTGTTCGGGGTGTGACGTGAGACACCCGTGCTGTGCATCTCTAAAGGGAGGGGAGGACGCGCGTATGAGAAGGACGGCGTCGCTGGCTTTCGTCGCTCTCTCGATCGTGTGGCTGCTCGGTGCGTCGCCGGCGCAAGCCAACGAAGGCATCACGGCCCAGCTCAACGGCTTCGAGGAAACCCCCGTGACCCTCCTGGGCGACGGCACGGGTGTCTTCCTCGGCCTGATCCCGACCGACCAGAACACGATCGTATTTCAGCTCTTCTACACCGACCTCTCCGGAACGCCCACCGCGGCCCACATCCACTTCGGCAAGCCGGGCGAGAGCGGCGGCGTCGCCGCGTTCCTCTGCGGCGGAAGCACGAAGCCCGCCTGCCCGGCCTCCGGCACCTTCTTCCAGGGGGTAATCGCCCCGGCTGACGTGCTGGCCTTGCCCGCCCAGGACCTCGCCGCGGGCGATCTGGCCGGGCTCATCCGGGCTATCAACTCGGGCTTTGCGTACGTCAACGTGCACACCGCGGCTCACCCACCCGGGGAGATCCGGGGGCAGCTCAAGGGCTCCGGGCGCTGATCTAGGCTCGCTCGGTCGCTCTCGCGGCCCCGCCGGCCGGCCGGCGGGGCCGCTGTCGTTTCCGCCGCTTCCGCTCCCCGCCAGGCCCCACCCGCGGCCGCGCGGGAGGCCCCGTTGCGATATGCTGGCCGCGGCCGGCCCGTCTCGCCAGAGCCGGGTGCCGGATGCACGGACACCGAGGTCCCCGGGGAGCGCGATGACCTACGACTTCGACCGCGTGATCGAGCGCCGGCACACCGAGAGCAACAAGTGGTACAAGTTCGGCCCCGGCGTACTCCCCCTCTGGGTGGCCGACATGGACTTCCCGTCCCCCGAGCCCGTGGTGCGCGCCCTGCGCGAGCGGGTGGAGCACGGGATATACGGGTACATCGCCGAGCAGCCGGAGTTCTACGAGGTGATGACCGAGCGCCTGTGGAAGCGCTTCCGCTGGCGGGTCGCTCCGGAGGCAATCATCCTCCAGCCCGGCGTCATCCCTTCGTTCAACATGGTGGCGCGCGCGGTGGCCCAGCCCGGGGACGGGATCCTGATGCAGGTCCCCGTCTATCCGCCCATCCTGCGCTGCCCGGGGAACATCGGGCTCACGCGCGACGAGGCTCCGCTGGCCCGCGGCCGAGACGGGCGTTACGAGATCGACTGGGACGCCTTCGCGCGCGCCATCCACCCCCGCACGCGCATGTTCCTGCTGTGCAATCCCCACAATCCCGTGGGGCGGGTCTTCCACCACGTCGAGCTCGAACGCATGGCCGAGCTGTGCCTGCGGCACGGCCTTGTCATCTGCGCCGACGAGATCCACGGCGACCTGGTCTTCGCGGGCCAGCAGCACGTGCCCATTGCCACGCTCGGGCCCGAGGTCGAGGCGCGCACCATCACCATGATGGCGCCCAGCAAGACGTTCAACCTCGCCGGGCTCAAGGCCTCAGTCGCCATCATTCCCGACCGCGCGCTCCGGGAGCGGTTCATCGCCGCCCGCGTGGACATGGTGCACGGCGTGAACGTCTTCGGCTATACGGCGCTGGTCGCCGCCTACCGCGACGGTCAGGAGTGGCTGGACGCGCTCCTGCCCTATCTCGAGGCCAACCGCGATTTCCTGGCGGAGTCCGTGCGGGCGCGCCTGCCCGGGGTGCAGATGGCGCCGCCGGAGGGCACGTACCTCGCATGGCTCGACTGCCGCGAGGCTCTGCCGGGCGAGGATCCCTTCACCTTCTTTCTGGAGAAGGCGCGCGTCGCGTTCAACGACGGAAAGACGTTCGGGCCGGGGGGCGAGGGCTTCGTCCGGCTCAACTTCGGCTGCCCTCGACCACTGCTCGTCGAGGGCCTGGAGCGGATGAGCCAGGCCCTCGACGAGGCGCGGGCGAGCCGGCCGCCGCTGATTGCCAGCGCCGCCTCCACGGAGGCATGAAGGGCGGCAGGTGCGGACGATCGTCCACCGCTGCCCTCGTCGGGCACGGGATCTGTGCATGAGCCGACGTGTTCGTGTCCCGCGGGGAGGGCCCCCGCCCCGCCCGGCGCTTTGCCGGCGCTTTTCTGACTCGGGACAGTAGGATGGTGACGACTTCGCGTGATCCCGCCGCGTCCATGGTCCA
>DATKEI010000104.1:0-10048 GCA_035544455.1 Binatia bacterium
GGCGGCCCGCTCCAGATAGTCGCCGGTGGCGCCGATGGCGGCGCCGACGCGCAGCCGGCCCTGCGCGTCGCGCGTGGCGAACGGCTGTTGCCGCTGCTTGATGAGGTCCCGGGCGGTGATGAGCCCCAGCAGCACGCCGTGACCGTCCACGAGCGGCAGCTTCTTGATCTTGTGCTCGACCATCACGCGCTCGGCCTCGGCGAGCCCGATCGGTCCTTCGTGCACGACGAGACGGGCGACGGGGGTCATGCGGTCGGCCACGTGCGCGCTCCCCGACACGAAGCGGACGTCGCGCTCGGTCAACAGCCCCATGAGGCGGCGCGAGGCGTCGGCCACGATGAGCGTGCCCACGCCCGAGCGCTCCATGAGGCGGATGGCCTGCTCGACGCTGGCCTCGGGCGGGATCGTGTACGGGTCCGATACGATGCCGTGCTGGGTCCGTTTCACGGTCTGGACCTCGCCCACCTGCGCCCCGATCTCGCCCGGCCGGAAGCCCCGGTCGATGATGCCGATGCCGCCTTCCTCCGCCTGCACGATGGCCATGGGCGCGCGCGTTACCGTGTCCATGTTGGCGGAGACGATGGGGCGCTTGAGGACCAGGTTCCTCGACAGGCGGGACGTGAGATCGATGCGGCCGGGATCGCGCCGCGCCACGACGCTGAGCTGGGGGGAGAACAGAAAGTCATCGAAGGTGCAGCCGTGGACGAGGCGCAGCAGTCGTTCCGCGGCCGTCATGCTCAGCAGTGTACCCGAGGAGCCAGGCCCGCCGGCGCGCGGGCGGCTTGACAGCGGAGGCCGCTCGCGGTGACATGCGGCGGTGACGGTGCCCCGCTTCGGCCTCAACCGGTTCGACGCCCGCTCCGTGGACGCCTTTGCCGCCGATGTCCGGCGCGCGGAGGCGCTAGGCTGGGACGCCGCCCTGCAGCCGGACTCCCAGCTGCGGCGCCGGGACACGTACGTGCTGCTGGCGGCGGCGGCGCGCGCCACGGAGCGCATCACGCTGGGCCCCCTGCTCGCGAACCCCGTGAACCGGCATCCGACCGTGACCGCCTCCTCCATCGCGACCATTGACGAGCTGGCGCCGGGGCGCACGCTCCTCGGCTGGGGCGTGGGCGACACCGCCGTGCGGCTCGCCGGGCTGCGCCCCGCCCGCGTGCAGGAGCTCGCCGAGAGCACCCGGCTGATGCGCGCCCTCCTCGACGGCGAGGCGGTCGAGGTCGGCGCGACCCGGCCCGCGCGTCTGCCCCACCACCGGCCGGTGCCCATCTGGATCGCCGGCGGCGGGCCGCGCACGCTCCGCACGGCCGGCGCCGTTGCCGACGGCGTCTTCATCCGGGTCGGCACCCACCTCGCCAATCTGGCCTCGGCCATCGCCGCCATCCGGGCCGGGGCCGCCGAGGCCGGGCGCGATCCGGCGCGCGTGCGCGTGGCCGCCGTCTTCCACACCGTGCTCGTGGACGATCCCGATCGGGCCCTGCTCATGGGCAAGTCCATGGCCGCCGGCTACTACGAGTACTCGCCGACCCTGTTCGAGGCCCCCGGCCTCGCCTGGCGGGGGCCGGACCCGGAAGCGCTCAAGCACGAGCGCCAGGTCTGGCCCGACTTCCACCACGCCCCCGACCTCGAGGCCAGCGGGAGGACCGTCGACTTCCTGCCCGCGGCCGCCGCCGACGCGTTCTGCCTGCGCGGCGGCCCGGCGGAGATCGTCGAGCAGCTCGTCGGGGTGCTCGGCGCGGCGGGCATGGCATTCGAGTACGTCGTCCTGCATCCGATCCCGAACCCCCCGATCCCCGACGACCCCGAGCGCGGCTACATGGCGCGTGTCGCCCGCGAGGTGCTGCCGCCCGTCCGGGCGAGGCTCGCCACGGCGTAGGCGTCACCGGCAGGGTCCTCCGCCCGGTCCGGAAGCAAACGAGAACCGGGCGCTATGGCGCGGAGCACACAGGATGGACGCGACACGACAGGGCGCCCGACCGGCGCCCTCCGGCCCGGCATGACCGGGCTCGTCGATCTCCAGGACCCCGACTTCCTGGACGATCCATACCCCACGTATCGCCGGCTCCTCCAGACTCCCGTGGCCTGGGACGAGGCGCGGGCGATGTGGATGGTGTCCGGTCACGCCGAGGTCCTCGGGGCGCTCAATAGCCCGCACACGTCGGTGGCCACCGCCGGCGCCCGCATCCGGCCGGCCCTCGGAGGACGGGCCGCGCACTTCGAGCCGCTGATCGCGGCCATCTCGCACTTCCTGACCCGGACCGATCCGCCCGATCACACGCGCCTGCGCACGCTCGTCCAGCAGGCGTTCACCAATCGCGCCGTCGAGGCGCTGCAGGCGAGCGTGCGCGACCTCGTCGCCACCCTGCTGGACGGGCTGGCGGCGTCGACCGAGGCCGACGCCATGAGCGAGCTTGCCGTCCCGCTGCCGATCACCGTGATCACGCGGATGCTCGGCCTGCCGGAGTCGGACGGGGCGCGCCTCAAGACCTGGTCGGACGACCTCGCCAGCGTGGCCGACAACGACCCGCGCGAGGACGTGCTCGAGCGCGCCCAGAAGAGCCTGTCGGCCATGCGGGAGCATGTGCTGGCAGCCGTGGCCGAGCGGGCTCACCGGCCCGGCCCCGACCTCCTGAGCGCCCTGATCGCGGCCGAGGAGAAGGGAGACCGGCTCTCACCCGACGAGCTCTTCGGCACGGTGCACGTGCTGCTCATCGCCGGGCAGGAGACCACCACCAATCTCATCGGCAACGCGCTCCACGCGCTGCTCTCGCACCCCGGCGCCCTCGCCCGGCTCCGGGCCGAGCCCGCGCTGATGGCGAGCGCGGTGGAGGAGTGCGCGCGCTGGGACAGCCCGGTGCAGGCGCGCACCCGCGTGGCCACGGCCGATCTCGATCTCGGCGGACAGGCGATCCGGTCGGGCCAGACGCTGTTCCTCCTGCTGGGCGCCGCCAACCGCGACCCGCGCGCCTTCCCGGATCCCGACCGCCTGGACATCGCGCGGACCCACAACCACCACGTCGCCTTCGGCCACGGTGTCCACTACTGCCTCGGCGCCGCCCTCGCGCGCCTCGAGGTCGGCGCCGCGCTCGAGGGCTTGCTCGCCCGCTGGCCCGCGCTCTCCCTGGCCCCGGGCGCGCCCCCGCGGCGCCGGCCCGGCTTCAGCCTTCGCGGCTTCGCCGATCTCCGCCTCGGCCTGCCCCGAACCTAGCGGGCGCCCCCGAACCCAGCTGGCGCCGGGGGTATGGGCGAGGGCCGTCGAGACCACCATGGGCCTGGACCGAGGACGGTGGCCGAGGCGGATCCGCGGCAAGTCCATCCCGGGCACCATCCTCGGGGACGTGAACTTCGCGCCTACGGGCAGGAACCCAATCACCGTTCCGCGTGCTCGACGCCACGGCGGGAAAGATCGAGGTCCTCAGTAGAGAGGCGCCGCCCCGTGGCGAGCGTCTTGCGCGTCGAGAGCCTGGGCCTCCACGACGGGCCTTCGTCGGAGAGGCGAGCCCGCCCTATCGGCCCGCCGGCCCCCGGGCCCGCTGCGCGTCCCAGCTCATGCCCATCCCTTCGAGCATCTCGAGGCCCTTGCCGAGGAACGGCGCGGCGAGGTCGTCGCGCCCGGACCCCGCCAGGAGCACGGCGTAGCTGGTGTAGGTCCGCGCCAGCTCCGGCCGGGCGCGCACTTCCTCGAGCACCCGGATCGCCTCGGTCATCAGGCTCTCGGCGCGCTCCCGATCCGCCCCCCCGCCGAGCCAGATGGCCTCGGCCAGGGTGCGCTGGGCGAGGGCGAGGGGCACGAGGTCGCCGGTGTCCCTGGCGGCCTGGATCGCCTCCTCCGCCAAAGCCGCCGCGGCCGCGCCGTCTCCCTGCGCCAGATGACACGCGGCCAGGAATGTCTTCTGCCAGCCCAGGATCAACCGCGTGCCGATCCGGTCGGAGAGGGCCAGCCCGTCCTCGATGAGCACGCGCCCGGCGGCGAGGTCGCCGATCATGCCCCGGGCGCGTCCCTCCCAGGACTTGAGCACGAATACCCGGAACAGGTCGCCGGCGCGCTCGGCCATCGCCCGCCCCGCCTCGTAGTCGGCGAGGGCCTTCGCCCAGTCGCCGCGCTGATCAAAGATGATCCCGCGCTGCTGGTACGCCGCCGCCTCGGCGAACGGGTTCCTGATCTCCTCGGCGATGCGGACCCCCTGGTCGGCGAAGGGCAGGGCCCGGGCGAAGTCGCCCATCAGCCCGAACACGCAGCCCGCGGTGGCCGCCGCGGTGGACTCCTCGCCCTTGTTGCCGAGCCGGCGCATCTGCTCGACGTTGCGCTCGAGCATCTGCGCCGCGCGGACGTAGTCCGACTGGATCCAGTAGATGCGGCCCATGAGGTTGACGGGCGGGGCCAGGATGGCGTCGTCGCCCAGGCGTTCGCCGATCTCGAGGCTCTGGCTCGCGTACTCGATGGCCGCCCGCGGGTTCCACAGCACGTACTCGAGCCGCCCCAGCCAGTAGAGGACGCGGGCCCGCCGCGGCTCGTCGCGCAGGGTCTCGGCGAGGGCAAGGGCGCGCGTGAGGTTGGCGCGGTCCCGGTCGATGTCCTGCCGCGTCCCGCCGACGGCGGCGAGCTTCAGGATGGCGTCGATCTCGATGCGCTGGCGCTCCGGGGAGACGGGCAGGGCCCGCACCGCCGACAGGGCCTCCTCGTAGTGACCCTTGGCCTCGGCCGTCGCGTGCAGGCGGGCCGCGCGATCCCCGGCGGCCAGGCCGTGCTGGACGATCTTCTCGTGGCGCCCCGCCCCCCGGTAATGGTGGACGAGCACCGCTGCCTGCTCCTCGATCTGGTCGGCGTAGAGCGTCTCGATCGCCTCGCCGATGGAGGCGTGCAGATCGCTGCGGCGCCTGGCCAGCATGCCCTGGTAGGCGACGTCCTGGATCACGGCGTGCTTGAACGCGAGCTCCGGCTCCGGCAAGAGCCGGGTCTCGTAGACGAGCTCGATCTGCTTGAGCGTCGCGAGATGCCGGTCGACGTCGTCGGCGCGGTCGGCGATGGCGGCGAGCAGACGGGGGCTGAACCGCCGGCCGATGGCGGACGCGCTCTGGACGGTGTCCTTGACGGGGGCGTCCAGGCGGTCGATGCGCGCCCGCACGATGTCCTGGATCGTGCCCGGGAAGTGAATGGTGACGTCGCTGCTCCAGCGGACGCCGCCCCCGGCGCGCACGACGAGTCCGCGCTCCCGGAGCGACGTCGCGATCTCCTCCACCGAGAGCGGGTTGCCCTCGGCCTTGTCCACCACGCCCCGCACGAGCCCGGGCGGCAGCTCATCCGCCCCCAGCAGGATGGCCAGCATCTCCTCCACCTCGCGGTCGCCGAGCGTGTCGAGGGCGAGCTGGGTGTACCAGCTCTGGACCGCCCAGGGCACCACGTGCCCCGGCCGGAGCGTGGTGATGACGAGGATCGGCGCCGAGGGGATGACCGGCACGAAGGACGAGAGGTAGTCCTGGGTCGTCCGGTCCGCCCAGTGCAGGTCCTCGATGGCCAGGACCAGTGGCCTCTTGCGGGCGGCGCCGATCGTCAGCGCCCGCATCGCCTCGAACGTCCGCCGCCGCTTTGTCTGCGGGTCCAGGTGCTTGACGGGGTGGTCGGCGCCCGGTAGCTGGAGCACGTCCTGGAGGTGGGGCAGGATGTCGTCCGGGTTCATGTCGAGCTCGACGATGCCCCGGCGGACCTTCTCCTCCATCTGCAAGGGGTGATCGCCGTCCTCGATCTGGAAGCTCGCCCGCATGATCTCGACGAGCGGCAGATACGGCGTGCCCTGGCCGTACGCGGAGCACTGGCCCTCGCGCCACGTGAACGGCTCGCTCTTCAGCGACTCGCGGAGCTCGAACAGCAGGCGCGACTTGCCGACCCCCGCCTCGCCGACGATGCCGAGGAACTGGCCGTGGCCGGTCCGGGCGCGCTCCCAGCAGCCGCGCAGCCGCTCGAGAGGCTGGGCGCGCCCGACCAGTGGGGTCAGCCCGCGCTCGATCCGCACCTCGAGCCGGCTCCGCCGGAGGCGGCGGCCCGTGATCCGGAAGACGGCGACGGGCTCGTCTCGGCCCTTGACCTCGACCGGCCCCAGGGGCTCGCTCCGGACGTAGCCCTCCACCGAGCGGTGCGTGGACTCGGAGACCAGGACCGTGCCCGGGTCGGCGAGCGCTTGCAGGCGCGAGGCCAGGTGAGTCGTGTCGCCCACGGCCGTGTAGTCCATGCGCAGGTCGTCGCCGATGCGCCCGACGACCACGGGGCCGGTGTGCACGCCGATGCGCAAGCGCAGATCGACGCCCCGCTCGCGCTGCACGCGCACCCCGTACCCGGTGACGGTCTCCTGGATGGCGAGCGCGGCCTGGACCGCCCGGAGCGCGTGGTCCTCCAGCGCGATCGGCGCTCCGAACAGGGCCATGAGCCCGTCGCCCAGGAACTGGTTGACCGTCCCCTCGTAGCGATGCACCGCCTCCGCCATGAGGCGCAGGACGCTGTCCATGATCTCGTGCATCGCCTCCGGCTCGAGCTGAGCGGCGAGGCGGGAGGAGTCGACCAGATCGCAGAACAGCACGCTGACCTGCTTGCGCTCGCCCTCCATGGCGTGGCGCGAGGTGAGGATGCGCTCGGCGAGATGCCTGGGCGTGTAGGCCTGGGGCGCTCGCGCGCCCGCGTCGCGCCCCGATTCGAGGCCACGGCCGCAGCCCCCGCAGAACTGGGCATGGGCCTCGTTCAGGAAGCCGCAGGACGGGCAGAGGGCAGGGACCGGCGCGCCGCAGGCGACACAGAACCGACGGGGATCTCGGTTCTCCTCCCCGCACCGCGGGCATTTCATCTGGAAGCCTCCGACGCGGCTCGACCCATCGCCGCCCGGGGCGACGACGCCCGGACGATAGCGTACACGGCAGCCCCGGTCAAGAATGACGCGCCGATTGCCGTGGATTCCCGCGATCGGCTAGAATCCGGCGGCATGATGAGCACGGCCGAGAGCACGCTGCGGGCGAGGATCCGCGCCGAACTGCCTCCGGACGCCTTCGTCCGACGGCCGCTCCGGATCCTGCTCGCCGTCCCGCTCATCGGGGTCATCGTCGGCATCAGCGCCGTGCTGGTGGCCACGCCGCTCCCATGGTACGCCACGCTGCTCGCCTGGGCCGTGCTCGGCAACGCCTACGTGGCCCTCATGTTCTTCGGTCACGAGGTCGCCCACGGCGCCGTGGTGCGGTCCGAGCGCCTGCAGAACGCCGTGCTCACCTTCAGCCTGGCCATCTTCGTGGTCTCCCCGCACCTGTGGCGGCACTGGCACAACCGGCTGCACCATGGCCACACCAACGTGCCCGGCATCGACCCCGACCGCTACGACCTGCTCGACGAGCTCGGCGCGAGCCCGCGCCCGCTGCGCTGGCTCACCATCCGGCTCGCCCCGGGCTCCGGCCACTGGCTGAGCGCCGTCTACCTCTTCGTGGCGTTCACCGCCCACGCCCAGTCCGTGCTCTGGCACTACAGCCGCCGGCAACCGCACGGGCGCTATCGATTCCGCCGCGCCCTCGCCGAGACCGCCCTCGCCGCGGCGTTCTGGATCGCGATGGCGATACTGGCCGGACCCCGGGGCGCCTTCGATGTGATCGCCATGCCCATGCTCCTCGCCAACGCCATCGTGATGGCGTACATCACGACAAACCACATGCTCCGCCCCCTGAGCAACTCGGGCGACTCGCTGTCCACCACCCTCGGCGTCACCACCCTGCGCTCGATCGACGCGCTGCACCTGCACTTCAGCCACCACCTCGAGCACCATCTGTTCCCCTCGATGAGCCACCGCTACTATCCGCTCGTGCGGCGAGGCCTCGAAGCCCACGCCGGCCCGGGCTACACCGCGCCCGCGCACTGGCGCGCCCTCCTGACCATCTACCGGACCCCGCGCCACTACGCGGACTACGACACGCTGATCGATCCGCGGAGCGGCGAGCGCGTCTCCCTCGCGGCGGTGGAGCACCGGCTGCGCGCCGGCGACCAGTCCATGGGGGCGGCGGCGTGAAGGCGCTGATCGGGGTGATCGACCGGGTCGCCGCCCAGCGCGGCGACATGGCGTTCAGCGTCCGGCTCTGGAACGGCGAGCGCCGGACCTACGGCACCGGCCCCGAGGACGTCGCCGTCCGGCTCAAGGACCGGCGGACCGCCCTCGGCCTGCTGGCCAACCCCAGCCTCCGCTTCGGGGAGGCCTACGTCGCCGGTGACATCGAGGTCGAGGGCGACCTCGGCGCGCTGATGGAGCTGCTGCTCCGCGTCGCCCGGGGCGACCTCGCCCCCGGCCTGCTCCACCGCGGCCTCGCCGCGGTGACGCGGTGGGCCCGGCGGAACTCGCCTCGCCGGTCGCGGCGGCACGTGGCCCACCACTACGATCTGGGGAACGACTTCTTCGCCCTCTGGCTGGGCGAGACGATGGCCTACTCCTGCGCCTACTTCCGCCACCCGTCCGACGACCTCGACACCGCCCAGGAGCAGAAGTTCCGCCACCTCTGCGAGAAGCTACGCCTCGAGCCGGGGCAGACGCTGCTGGACGTCGGCTGCGGCTGGGGCGGTCTCGCTGCCCACGCCGCTGCCCACCACGGAGTCAACGTGGTCGGCATCACCCTCAGCGAGGCCCAGAAGCGCCACGCCGAGGCGATGATCGCCGCGCGCGGGCTCGGGGGCCAGGTCGAGATCCGCCTCGCCGACTACCGGGAGCTCCGCCCGCGGCGGCCATTCGACCGCATCGTCAGCGTCGGCATGTTCGAGCACGTCGGGCAGGCGCTGATCCCGGCGTACATGGCCGCGACGGCGCGCCTCCTCGCCGATGGCGGCGTTGGCGTGCTCCACACCATCGGCCGCATGGCGCCCGCCCCCATCGACCCGTGGATCGGGACCCACGTGTTCCCCGGCGCCTACTTCCCGTCCCTCGGCGAGCTGGCCGAGGCCATGGGCGACCGCGACCTCGCGATCGCCGACGTCGAGGCGTGGCGCCTGCACTACGCGCTCACCCTCGACCGCTGGAGCGAGGCGTTCGAGGAGCACGCGCCGGCCGTCGCCGGGCAGTACGGCGAGCGATTCGTGCGGATGTGGCGGCTCTACCTGCGGTCGAGCGCGGCGGCCTTCCGCGTCGGCAACTTGACGGTCTGGCAGATCCAGTTCACCCGCGGCGAGAACAACAACCTCCCGCTCACCCGCGACTACCTGAGCGCGGCGCGCACCGAGGCGGCCGGGTCGTGACTCCCGGGCGCCGGCCCGGTGGTGGGCCCCCGGGCCCCGCATCCCCCACAGGAGGACGGCGATGAAGTTTGGACTCCGCTACGCAAGCCTCGGTCGCCATGCGAACGGTCCGGCGGCGGTGGAGCTGGCCCAGGCCGCCGAGGCGGCCGGCTTCGACTCGATCTGGACCGTGGAGCACGTGGTGGTCCCGCATGGCTACCAATCCCGCTATCCGTACTCTCCCACCGGGCGCATGGGGACGGGCCTCGAGGACTACCCCATCCCGGATCCACTGATCTGGCTGGCCTACGTGGCCTCGGCCACCCGGACGATCAAGCTCGGCACCGCCATCCTGATCCTGCCCCAGCGCAATCCGGTGGTCACGGCGAAGGAGGTGGCCACCCTCGATCACCTGGCCGGCGGCGGGCGCGTCTTGCTCGGAATCGGCGTGGGCTGGCTCGCCGAGGAGTTTGCCACCCTGGGCGTGCCCTTCGCCGACCGTGGGCCGCGCACCGACGAGTACGTGGCGGCCATGCGCGTCCTGTGGAGCGAGGAGTGCGCGAGCTTCACGGGGCGGTTCGTCTCCTTCGACAAGGTCTTCTGCCGCCCGAGGCCGCCCGGGCGCCGGATTCCCATCATCGTCGGCGGCGACACCGCGGCGGCGGCCCGGCGTGCCGGACGCCTCGGAGACGGCTACTTTCCGGCCCGCCCTGCGTCCGCCGAGCTTCTCGACGAGATGCGGCGCGCCGCCGAGGCGGCGGGGCGCGATCCGGCGGCCATCGAGATCACCGTGGCTGCCCCGACCGATCCGGCCGCCATCGAGGCCCT
>DATKEI010000105.1:0-8117 GCA_035544455.1 Binatia bacterium
CGATCCCCTGCGGGGCCGCATCCTGTGTCAGGCCGCCGTGGGCGGTCTGACCGGTGTGCCGCAGGTGAGCCTGCCGGGGGCGGCCGTCGCCGGGCGGCCCGTCGGCCTCTCCGTCCTCGGCGCGCGCGGCAGCGACGCCGCCCTGGTGGCGGTGGCGAAGGCGATGGAGGTCAGTCTGGCGAGCGGGCGCGCCGCCGCGGGCTGATCGGCCGCCGGCGCCCGGGGGCTTCTCCGCGCGGGGCTCCCGCGACACAGTGTGTCGCGCGGGGAGTCGGTTGCGCTAGACTTGCCATATGACCTGGTCCAGGTGGGCCCCACCGCGCTTCCGGGCAGCCGCGGCCACGGCGATGCTCCTGATGGTCGTGGCCGCGCCCGGCGCGACGATTGCCCAGCAGCGGATGAACGTCCACGGCTGGGTCCAGTGGATCTCCGGAACGAGAATGCAGGTGACGACCGACGACGGCCTGAGCCTCGCGGTTGATCTCAATCGCATCGACCAGCGGGCCTACCAGAGCCTCAAGAGCGGAGACGGCATCACCGTGGCCGGCGTGGTCGCATCGGACCGCAGCCGGCTGATGGCCGAGGGGATCTGGCCCGACTCGGGTCTCCGCGGCCCGGCCGAGGCGCCCTGACATCACGGCGAGAGGGCTGACCGGTCTGCGCGGCGTCGCTCATGGCTCTCCCCGGGCCGTCCGGTCCAGGCCGTACACCTCGCGGGCCACCTGCTCCGAGATCGCCCCCTCGGCGAGGTCGCGGAGCACGAGCGCGCGGTCGCGCGCGCGCGGATCGCCGTAGCCGCCCGCGCCCGGCGTGATGATCGCCACCGACTGCCCCGGGCGGAGGAAGCCCTGCGCCTTCACCGGGGGTTCGACACCGGGGCTGTACTCGAACCGGCACCGGCCGCCCTCGCCGCCGCCGAAGAGGCCCCACGGCGCGGAGAGGCGGCGGGTGCCGTGGACGAACGCGTGGCACTCGTGGTCCTCGGCGCGGATCCGCCGGACGATGCCGAGACCCCCGCGCCACGTCCCCGCTCCGCCCGAGTCGTCCACGAGGGCATAGCGCTCGACGACGAGGGGATACTCCGCCTCCAGGGCCTCCACCGGCAGATTCGAGGTGTTGGTGATGTGCACGTGCACCCCGTCCAGCCCATCCTTGGTGGCGCGCGCGCCGGAACCGCCGCCGATCGTCTCCAGGTAGACGTAGAACTGGCCGGTGCGCGGGTGGACCCCGCTGAAGGTCGACGAGACGCAGGCCCCGTTGCAGGCGGCGATGACCCGGTCGGGCATGGCGGGGGCGAGGGCGCCGTGGATCAGGTCGACGACCCGCTGGCAGGTCTGGGTCCGCGAGTTGACAGCGGCGGGGGCCACGCAGTTCAGCATCGTGCCGGGCGGCGCCGAGACGTGGATGGCCCGGAACAGGCCGGCGTTGGCGGGGATGTCCGGCCCTACCAGCGTCTTCACCGCGTAGTACACGGTGGCGAGGAGGCCCGTCCACACGAGGTTCAGCCCCGCCCGCACCTGGGGCGGGCTGTCGAAGTGCAGCGAGATCGCGTCGGCGGCCACGTCGATGCGGACCCGGAAGATCTTCTCGTCCGCGATCTCGTCGGTGTCGAAGCGGTCCTCGAACTCGTAGCGGCCGGGCGGGATGGTGGCGATGCCGGACCGGGTCATCCGCTCCGTGTAGTCGAGCAGGGCCTCGCCCGCGGCCAGCACCGTGGCGGTACCGTACTTGCCGCACAGGGACGCAAAGCGCCGGATGCCCTGGCGGTTGGCCGCCATCTGGGCGCGCAGGTCGTTCACCCGCTCCCGGGGGACCTGGCAGTTGAGAAGGACGAGGTCGAGCACGTCCTGCTGCAGGCGGCCCTCGCGGTAGAGCCGCACCGGCGGGATCCGCAGCCCCTCCTGGTAGATGTGGGCGTGGCCGCGGTCGACGAAGTCGGCGTGGTGCGCGATGTTCGTCGCCCAGGCGACCACGGCGCCCTCGACGACGATGGGCTCGACCATGACGATGTCCGGCAGGTGGGTGCCGCCGCCGGTGTACGCGTCGTTGCCGATGAAGACGTCGCCCGCCCGGATCTCGGCGAGAGGATGCCGGGCCGTCACATGCTCGACCACGCCGATCAGGGATCCCAGATGCATGGGGATGTGCATGGCCTGGCACAGCGTGCGGCCGCGCACGTCGAAGAGGCAGGTGGAGCTGTCGCGGCGCTCCTTGACGTTGGTCGAGTAGGCGGCGCGCACCAGCGTCTCGCCCATCTCCTCCACGATCGAGGACAGGGCGTTGCCGATCACCTCCACCGCGATCGGATCGACGGCGGGCGAGGACGGGCGTGGGGTCGCGCTCATGGCATCAACCCTCGATGACGAGGTTGAGATACGGGTCCACCACGGCGACCTGCCCCGGCAGCAGCAGGGTTGTCGCGTCCATCTGCTCGACCACGGCCGGACCGGCGAGGCGGTGGCCGGGCTCGAGCCCCTCCCGGTCGTGGACCGGGCAGTCCACGAACCCGCCGGCCTCCGCCAGCCACACCGCGCGGCGCCCGACGGGGGCGGGAATACCCGCCCGGGCGGGCGGATGGGCGCGGATCTCCGCGCGGCTGACGGCCGCGACCGCCTCCAGGCGGAAGGTGACGGCCTGGACCGGCTCCTCCGGGGAGACGTAGCCGTACAGCTGCTCGTGGGCGCGCTCGAAGCCCGCGGTGAGATCCTTCACGAGGCCTGGAAGGGGCGGCCCGTCCGGGAAGGGCACGGGGAGTTCGTAGTTCTGGCCGGCGTAGCGCATGTCCACCGTGCGGCGGAGGGTCCGGCCGGCAGCCGGGACGCCCTCCCGCTCGAACCAGGCGGCCGCCCGCGCCTCGATCGCGGCGAAGACCTCCAGCATGCCGGGCAGCGCCTCCGGCGTCACCGGCATCAGACGGGTCTGGCCGTAGTTGGTCTTGAGGTCGCTGAGGAGCAGGCCGAGGGCGCAGAGGATGCCCGGGTTGCGTGGCACCAGGATCCGCGGGATCTCCAGCTCGCGAGCCAGCCGCGCGGCGTGCAACGGGCCGGCGCCGCCGAACGCGACCAGCGTGTAGTCGCGCGGGTCGTGGCCGCGCTGGACCGAGATGACCCGGATGGCCCTGGCCATGTTCGCGGTGACCACGCTGACGATCCCCTGGGCGGTCGTCATCGCGTCGAGACCCAGGTGATCCGCCAGCCGCTCGATGGCCCGCTCCGCCCGCGCGCGGTCGACGGGCATCCGGCCCCCGAGGAGGTGCGTGGGGTTCAGCGTCTGGAGCACCACGTTGGCGTCGCTGACGGTGGGCTCCTCGTTGCCCAGCCCGTAGCACACCGGGCCGGGCACGGCGCCGGCCGACCGCGGGCCCACCTTGAGGAGCCCTCCCGCGTCGATCCGGGCGATCGAACCACCCCCGGCGCCCACCGTCTGGATGTCGAGGGCCGGCGTCTTGAGCGGATAGCCGTGAACCTCCAGCTCGCCGGCGAGCTTCGGCCGCGCGCCCTCGATCAGCGACACATCGGTGGACGTGCCGCCCATGTCGAACGTGATCAGGTCGCGGAAGCCGGCGCGGAGCCCGACCTCGAGGCCCCCGACCACGCCGGTGGCCGGGCCCGAGAGGACGGTGCGCACGGGCTGAAGACGCGCAGCCTCGAACGACATCACGCCGCCGTTGCTCTGCGTGATGTGCGGCGGCACGCCGATCCCGGCCTCGGCCAGGCGCGGGCCCACCCGGGCCAGGTAGCTCGCCATCACGGGACCCAGATAGGCGTTCACCACGACAGTGGACAGTCGCTCGTACTCCCGGAACTCGGGCGCCACCTCGTGCGAGCACGTCACGAACACCCCGGGCAGCTCCTCCTCGACGATGCGCCGGACGCGGCGCTCGTGGCCGGAGTCGACGTAGCAGTAGAGCAGACAGACCGCCACCGCCTCGGCGCCGGCGCTGCCGAGCGCGCGGGCGGCGGCGCGCACCTGATCCTCGTCGAGGGGCGTCTCGACGCGCCCGTCGTGCCGGATCCGCTCGGCCACCTCGGCCCGGCGCGCGCGCGGGACGAGCAGGAGCGGCTTGTCGGCCTGCAGGTCATAGAGGTGGGGCCGGCGCTGGCGTCCGATCTCGAGAAGGTCGCGGAAGCCCGCGGTCGTGAGGAGGCCGGTGACCGCCCCGCGATGCTGGATCAGGGCGTTGGTGGCGACGGTCGTGCCGTGGCCGAAGTAGCTGACGTGAGCCCCGCTCTGTCCTCCCGCCTCGCCCCGGCCCTCCCGCACGCCCTGCGCGATCGCGCGCGAGGGGTCGTCCGGGGTGCTCGGCACCTTCCAGACCCGCACCTCGCCGGTCGACTCCTCCACGAGGCAGACATCGGTGAATGTCCCTCCGGAATCAACGCCGACGCGCCACATGCCTGTCGGTTGCCCGGGGGTTCCGAACGCGTGAGGTCACTGGATCGCCCGCCATTGCCGCCCACGCCCCGGAGAGGTCAACGCCCGGGACCCCGCCGGGCGCAGTCTGCCTCCATCGCAGGCGGCCACCTCACAGGGCGGCGGGCGCGCCCGGTCATCGTCGAGCTCGAGCGATCCAGGGAGAAGGGCCGTGGGTGCGCCCGGGCCCGGCCGTCGCCATCACGGAAGCGGCTTGCACCCGGGCCGGTCGTAGCGGTGAAACTCGCCGCGCGCGTTGATGGCGATGCGGATCGTCGGCTCGACGCCCACCGGCTCGATGTGATGCCACAGGTTCTTCGGGCCGAAGACGAGATCGCCGGCTCGGGCGCGGATCGGCTCGGCCTGGCCCTCGATGGACCAGTCGATCTCGCCCTGGAAGACGATCCACCACTCGTCGTGCAGATGGTAGTGGGTGTCGTTCGAATGCCCGGGCGCGTGGCAAATCAGGAACGCCTGGACGTCGTCGCTCATGACGACCGTCTCCGACCACGGAGGATCGCCCCTGCGCTTCTTCAGATCGTCGATCCCGGCCAGCAGCGAGCCGATCCGGAGCATGGGGATACGGGCACTCATCGCGATTCTCCTCTCACGGGGGTGACGGCACGAGCCTGGTGGCTGAGTCGAACGTCTGTCGACTCACGGCGGGGGCGAGGGTCGGGCCGAGGGAGGGCGTCTGTTCGCGCATGGTCCGGGCTACGGCGCGGCGCCTGAGCGCGGGGGTTCGATCACCAGCTCCTCGACGGACCCGGTGCCGACGGGCAAGGCCCCGCCGAGCTGGAACACCTCGACCTTCGCCCAGCGCGGCGGCAGGTGCGCGGTCAGGACGCCTCGGAAGCGTGCGAGCATCTCCGGCGACAGACCCGGGCGGCCGTCCAGCTCGTCGGCCAGGCCCTCGGGGTCGTCGTATGCCCGGCGGCTCACCGCGGCCACGTGGCGGAAGAACCGGCGCACGTTGCGGTCGACCCGGGCCTCGGACAGGCCGCGTGTGAGGCGGGCCAGGAGCTCGGTGAGGCCCGTGTCGAACTTGATGAAACCGGCAAACCTGGCCTCGCAGTAGCTCAAGCCGTCCAGACCTTCGAGATGATCGGTATCGAGGATGACCACGAGGCGGCCGGAGAAGGTGGGCAGGATGGGCCCGTCGTAACGGCCCTCGATGTAGAAGACGCGCCGGTTGCCCTCGTGGAGCAGCTGCCACATTCGCCCCCGGGCCCCCTCCCCGTCCTCCGCCTCGTAGGCGTCGCCGGCCCGGCGCAGCCGGTACTTTCCGCGGCGCAGGGCCACGCCGACCTCGGACGCGAAGTCGGGGTTGTCGAGCAGGAAGTCGAGGATCTCGTGGCGGCTCCGGAACGTGATGTCCCGCACCTCGCGCGCGGCGAAGGCGCCCGCCACGACGTCGCGCACCCGGAGGTAGCTCGTCCGGTCCATGGCGTCCCACGGGATGCCGCGCCCCTGGCTTCCCTCCTTGAGGCTGATGTCGAGACCGGCGCCGAACGCCGGCGGGGGGACCGTCGGGGCGAGGACACTCTCGACCGCGGATCCGGCGGGCGGGCCGGCCGGGATCTCTTCGTGACCGGTCGACGGCGCCGCGACGAGGGCGAGAGCGGCGACGACCAGGCTCGCGAGGACGGCAGTGCGACCCATGCGGCAGAGGATAGCACCGGCCCCTTGCCCTCGCCGGACCGGTCTGCTAATGTCCGGCCGCGCGCGCGGGACATTCATGACTCAGCGAAGCGTGACCCGGGCCGAGATCGTGGCGTCCATGGCGGCGGCCGGCGGATGGACCAAGGTCGCCGCCGACCGCGCCCTGCGCGCGCTCCTCGCCTCGATCCGGGGGGCGCTGCGGAGGGGGCAGTTTGTCACCCTGGTCGGGTTCGGAACCTTCTCGGCGCCGCGGCGGCGGCCCCGGCGAGGAAAGAACCCCCGGACCGGCCGGCCCATGCAGGTGACGGCCGGCCGCACGCCCCACTTCAAGCCCTCGCGAGACCTCAAGCGCTCTCTCCGGTAGTTCGTCGCGACTTTCTCTTGGTTCTCGGCGTCCCACTGCTTACAATGGCGCGCAGTGCGTACGCTCATCGGTGCCGTACTCCTCGTGGGCCTGACCGCCGTCCCGGTTTGCGCCCAGCCGGCTCCGCCCGCCCGCCTGAGCGCCGAATCGGTTCTTCTCCTCGACACCCGCGGCAAGGTGCTCTACGCCAAGAACCCGGCCGAGGACCACGCCCCGGCAAGCCTCGTCAAGATGATGACCCTCTACCTCGCCTTCGAGGACCTCGAGGCCGGCCGGGCGCGCTGGGACGAGGACGTCACGGTCAGCGCCTATGCCGCACGGACCCCGCGTTTCCGGCTCCAGCTGCGGGAGGGCGAGGTCGTGCCGTTCCACGTCCTTCTCGAGGGCGTCGCCGTCGCCTCCGCCAATGACGCCGCAGTGGCGGTGGCCGAGCACCTCGGCGGCAGCGAGCCGGCCTTCGTGGCGCGAATGAACGCCAAGGCCAAGACCCTGGGCCTGCGGCACACGCGGTTCGCCAACCCGCACGGCTTGACCGGGCCGCTCCAGCGCACCACGGCGGCGGACATGGCCATGCTGACGGGGCGGCTGGTCCGGGACTATCCCGCCGCGGGCGGCCTGCTGGGCAGTCAGAGCTTCCTCTTCCGGGGCCGTGTGCACAGCCGGTCCATCCCCCTGTTCGACAACCCCGGGGGCGTGCAGGCGCTCAAGACTGGATTCACCCGCGAGGCGGGCTACAACCTGGCGGTGTCGGCGTGGCGAGCAGGTGAGAGCTATCTGCTGATCGTTCTCGGGGCCCGGACCCGGAGCCTGTCGTTCCGAGATGCCCGGCAGCTGCTCCGGTTCGCGTTCGGCGAGATCGCGACCGAGGAGCCCGAGATCAGGCCGCGGACAGCCAAGGCTCCACCGCGGCGCGGGCGCGCGGCCCACCGCGCCAAGGCCAAGGCGCCGATTCCGGTCCGCAGCTCGCGCTGAGCGGCGAGCCCTCCCTGCCTGGAGGGCTCGGCTCGGAGGGATGTCGTGAACGGTCCTTCCGCCCTTCTGTTCGACGCGTACGGCACGCTGTTCGACGTCCATTCCGTGGTCGACGCGGGCCGGGCCATCACCGACGATCCCCTCGCGCTCTCGAGCCTGTGGCGCCAGAAACAGCTCGAATACACGTGGCTTCGCTCGCTGATGCGGCGCTACGAGGACTTCTGGGCCGTCACCGAGGCGGCGCTGCGCCACGCTATCCTGCGCCTGGGTCTCCGGGCAAGCGCCGCCGACATCCGGACCCTGATGGACGCCTACCTGGAGCTGGCGACGTTCCCGGAAGTCGCCCCCGCCCTCGGGGCGCTGGCCCAGCGGGGGCCTCTGGGGATCCTGTCCAATGGCTCGCCCCGCATGCTGGGCGCCGCCGTGCGCTCGGGAGGGCTCGACAGGGTGCTCCAGCACGTGCTGTCGGTTGATACGGTCCGCACGTACAAGCCTTCGCCCGAGGTCTACGCCCTCGGGCCGCGCGCCCTGGGGTTGCCGGCCCGGGAGATCCTGTTCGTGTCCTCGAACGCCTGGGACGTTGCGGGAGCAAAGGCGTTCGGCTACGCCACGTGCTGGTGCAACCGCCTTGGCGCTCCGATGGAGGCGCTCGGGGTCGAGCCCGACTACCAGGTGCAGCAGCTGGATCAGATCGCTCAGCGCCTCG
>DATKEI010000106.1:0-8158 GCA_035544455.1 Binatia bacterium
GGCCAGGGGCCCGAACGGCGCCCCCGCCGCCGCCAGCTCCTCGAGCAGGATCAGCCGGTAGGACATGGGGCGGTCCTGGCCGCCAAGCTCGCGGGGCCAGGTCATCGACAGCCAGCCGCGGCCGGCCAGGGCCCGGAGGAAGGCGCGCGAGGCGGCACCCGAGCCGTAGCCCGCGTCCATGCCGTCCTCGGGAAAGCGCTCGGGTGGGTTCTCGCGGAGGAACTCGCGCACCTCCGCGGCAAAGGCCGTCTCGTCGGCACCCCGCCCGAAGTCCATTCCCTCGCCTCAGGCCGGGCTCGCCAGGAGCGCTCCGCGGGCGGAGGCGGGGGTCGCGGGGCGGCAGGCTCGATTCCAGCCGATCCGTGGACCGGCTGGCAGCCGCCGAGGTGGTGCGGGGCGCGCCGGCCTCGACCAGGCGCCGTTCATGGCATCATCGGGCGGTGACCACGCCACCCGCCCACGCTGGCGATCCCCGCTTCGTCCGCGCCCCCGACTGCGATCTCTGCCGTGCCGCCCGCATCTCCCCGTGGTTCCACGAGGACGAAATCTGCTGGATCGCCGAGTGCGAGATCTGCGAGGTGCCCATGGTGGTCTGGCGCTATCACGGAGTCGAGCCGCCCGCAGACCACCTCGCGCACATGCGCGAGCGGCTCGGCGAGGTGGCCGCGCGCGAGGTGGGCGAGCACTACGTGGACGACCACATGCGCAACATCCCCGACCACTACCACGCTCACGCCCGGCCCGCCGGCGGCTTCTTCGGCCACGACCGCCGCCGCTGACCAGCCCTCGCCGCCGCCGACCCCGCCCCGCGTCCCGCTCCGGCCTCCCGCATCGAAGTGCCTCCCCCGTGTCCGTCGCCAGCGACGGGGGAGTCGGGTCGGGGGATGGGTCGAGGAGGTCGTGGAGAGAGGGGGCTCGGTGCCGACGTCCACCGAGCGCGGCGGGGTCTGGCGAGTCCGACGGCGAGACACCGGGCCGCGGCGATCACGGGTGGTCCTTCATCGCGCGCCCCGCGCCGTGGCGCAGGGCGTGATCGGCCAGCACCAGCGCGGTCATGGCCTCGACCATCGGCACCGCGCGCGGCAGCACGCAGGGATCGTGGCGCCCGCGGCCGCGGATGGTCGTGTCCTCGTGAAGGACGCTCACCGTCCCCTGCTCCTGCATGATGGTGGCGGTGGGCTTGAAGGCCACGCGGAAGTAGATCGCCTCCCCGTTGCTGATGCCCCCCTGGACCCCGCCGCTCCGGTTGGTCCGGGTGCGGACGCGGTCTCCCTCCATGTAGAACTCGTCGTTGTGCTCCCGCCCGGTGAGGTCGGTGCCCGCGAATCCGGAGCCGACCTCGAAGCCCTTGCTCGCGGGCAGGCTCATCACCGCCCGGGCCAGGTCGGCCTCGAGGCGGTCGAACACCGGCTCGCCCCAGCCCGGCGGGCAGCCCCGCGCCACGCAGGTGACCACGCCGCCGAGCGAGTTGCCGTCCTTCCGGGCCGCCTCGATGGCGGCAATCATCGCCTCCGCCACGGCGGGCTCCGGACACCGGATGGGCGTCCGGTCGACCTCGGCCCGCGTCACGCGCTCCAGGTCGGCGGGGGCGACGAGCCGCCCGACCTTCGACACCCAGGCCACGATCTCGACGCCGTGGCGCTCGGCCAGGAGCTTGCGCGCGATGGCGCCCGCGGCGACCCGGCCCGCCGTCTCCCGGGCGCTGGTGCGCCCGCCCCCGCGCCAGTCGCGGATCCCGTACTTGGCCTCGTACGTGTAGTCCGCGTGGCTCGGCCGGTACTTTTCCTGCACCTCGCGGTAGTCGCCCGGCCGCATGTCCTCGTTCGGGATGATCAGGCTGATCGGGGTCCCGAGCGTTCGCCCCTCGAAGACACCGCTCAGGATGCGGACCGCATCGGACTCCTTGCGCTGGGTGACGAGAGCGCTTTGCCCGGGGGCGCGGCGGTCGAGGTCGGGCTGGATGTCGGCCTCGCACAGGGCGAGCAGCGGCGGGCAGCCGTCCACCACGGCGCCGATGGCGCCGCCGTGCGACTCCCCCCACGTGGTCACCCGGAAGCTCTGCCCGAAGCTATTGCCCGGCATCCCGCCCCTCCTGGCAGGCCAAGGATACGATAAGCTCGGGGCGGGCACCCGCCCGGCCGGTGCCGCCGTCGGCCGGGCTGGTCACACGAGACCGCGCGAAGGAGATCTCATGGAATCGCGACCGGCGCCGCTCGCCCCCGGCCTCACCCACTCGCAGGCGTTCAAGGTGACCGAGGAGATGACCCCCTCCCACCTGCGCGGCGAGTCCATCCGCGTCCTCGCCACGCCGGAGATGGTGCGCCTCGTCGAGCAGACGGCCATCCGGGCGGTCCAGCCCCTGCTCGCGCCTGGCCAGACCACGGTCGGCACCCGGGTGGATATCGCTCACCTCGCCGGCACCCCGGAGGGCATGACGGTGACCGTTGCCGTCGAGCTGACGGCGGTGGACCGCCGGCGCCTCACCTTCCGCTTCGAGGTGCGGGACGAGGTGGAAAAGGCCGGCGAGGGTGTCCACCAGCGCTTCATCGTGGACGCCGCCCAGCGCCTCCCCCGCCTGCAGGCCAAGCTGGACGCCTGGCGCAAGCCGTAGAGCGGGCGGCGGCTACGCCCGGCAGTACGAGGGCACCCAGCTCCGGCGAATGATGTCGTCCGGGATCGCGCTGTAGTCGAACGCCTTGCCGTCCGCCACCATCCGCCGGAACTCGAACAGCAGGCCGGTCTCCGGCAGGTCGCGGAAGAACAGCCGGTACATCGGCCCCACCATGGCGCGCGCGGCGCGCAGGCCGACGGGCCCGAGGAAGTTCCGGCGCTGGCCGACGTGGGCCATCTCGTCGACCATGATCTCGAGGAGCAGGTCGCGAATGCGCTCCCGGGCCTCGGGCTCGTCGGGCAAGATCCGGTCCAGGGCCCGGTCGAGGTGCCGGTACACCGTGAGCCCCATCAGCTCGGAGACGAAGGCCGGGGGCGCCACCAGCGTGCCCGGCATCCGGGCGAACCCCCGGTACAGCCGGGCCATCCACTTGCCGGCCGGGGCCAGCTCGACGCGGTCCAGGTGGAAGGTCCGGAACATCTCGTTGAAGAGCCGCATGTGACAGAACTCCTCGCAGAGATGGTAGCGGCTGATCCGCTCGATGGTCGGATCGGGCTCGTGGTTGTACGGCAGCACGTCCCACGCCGCGGAGATGCCGATCCACTCGTGCCGCGCGAACTTGTAGAGGAACGTGAACAGGAGCGTGGCCGGGTCGAACGTCCGGGGGTCGTCGCGCAGCACGAGCGCGTTCCGGTAGAAGCGCCCGGGATCCGGCAGGGGGCGGCGAGAGCGGACGGGGTGCGCCTGGTAGAAGGCAAGCCGCTCTCGCTTGGCGCTCAGGTCCCGCTCGGCCTCGAGGATGACGCCGTCGCGCGCTTCCGTGTACGCCCAGTACGCCTCGAAGTTGGCGGCCCGTTCCCGACGGGTGCTGGGCGTGAAGATCGACCGGTAGCGCCCGCGCGCCACGCCCGTGCTCACCGCCCTCTCGCACCCCCGGCCCCGGCCGTGTTGCCCTCGGCATCGACAGGACGCTGGCCGACGGAGATCGAGCTGGCCGCGCGCACAAGGTTCGCGAACGGCCGCCGCGGGGTGCGCACGCGCGGAGACGTCACCACGGTCCTGGGCACGGTCAGCTCCTCCCCTGGGCTCCGGCAAACATCCGCCACCGTTCCGCCGATTCGACGCTTCGCCAGATCGGGCGAGGCGGCGGGGGACGCCCGTACGACGATATCGGATCTCGTCTCGCCGCGCCACGTGTGGCGGGACGGCGCCGCTCGCGCGCGTCACCCCTCCCCCTTGGGCCTGAAGAGCGCGCGCCGCAGGAGGATCTGCGCGACCGTCGCGGCAAGGAGAACTGCAATGCTGAGCCCCGTCGGTCGGAAGAACATCCAGCACAGCGCCGCCGTGAAGACGATCGCCATCGCGATGTAGATCGCCCCGGCACGGCTCCGCCACCCCCCGACGGGCGCACCCTGGAGCTGCCGTCTCGGCACCATGACGGACAGGGCGAAGACCGCGAGCCCGACCCCGATGAACCACGTGGCGTACGGGTTGTGTGGATCCTGGATGCTCAGGCCAAACCCGAGCATCACGCCGATCCACGCGATGTCTTGAACCGCATCCCAGTCCATCGCTCCTCCTCGCGAGTGCCGAAGCCGCCCCATTCCTCTTCGGGTCTGTCCCCGGCGATGCGCTCTCCGCCCTATCGGCTCGGGTAGACGTCACAGACCGAGCGACCGGTGACGTCAAGCTGACAGTCGACGGTGGGTGCGGCCTCCCACGCCGGCACCAGGATCGGGGTGATCGCCGGGGTCGCGATCAGGGTCGCCACCGGCAGGACCGGGCGAGCCAGCGGCGGGTCGACGGGACACGTCGTGAGGCCAAACTTCGGGACGGCAGCCGAGCGCCCCGGGGTCACGTCGAACAGGAAGCACACCTGCCGTACCGCTGCCCCGGTGAGGCCGGCCACGATGTCCGGCCGCACCAGGAGCCCGGCCAGGGTGGTTCCGGCGATGGCCGCCGGCGAGCGGGTGCCGATGAGGAGCCGGATGTCGTCCACGTCGGCGGGACTTATCCCCTCCTGTGCGAACTCGAGAAGCTCGTCCGCCGAGAACCCATGCGTGATGAGCGTCTGACGCGCGGCCTCCAGCTGGGCCGTCGTGATCACGGGCTCTCCCGCCACGGCGGCGCTGACCGCCCCGAGCAGGCCGGGCAGCGCAGCCTGCGCCGCCCGCATCTCGGCCTTGTAAACATTCAGGGCGTCGAGCTGCTCCTGATACCAGAAGGCGCTGCCGGCGAGATACGCGCCCAGGGCGCGGTAGGCGCTGGTCACGGCCGCGTCGGCAAACGCCCGGGCCCGATGCAGTCCGCTCGCCAGGGCCTGAGCGGCGTCATCTGGCTGGAGGCCGGTTGGAGGCTGGGCCACGGGAAGGATCGGCTGCGCGATCACCGTGAAGTTCGTGTCGACGGGGTCGCGCGCGATCATGTGCTGCGACAATCCGTAGGAGCCCAGGGCGAACCCGACGATGCCCGCCACCTTCTTGCAGTTTGGGAACAGCGCACACGCCCCGAGGGCCAGCCCGACGAGCCCGCTCGTCGTGCGATTCTCGCTGGCTTGTTCCTTCTCCCTGGTCGTGAAGAAGGGAGGCAGCGGGGCGTTCACGCCCACCTCGATGACGGCGGTCGCGCCCGGAGACACGGTGTACGCGAGCCGGCTGCTGGTTCCGAGCCCCTGGTAGCCGAGCACCCGCGGCACGTAGGGGTCGGTCACCATGAGCGGGGGCCCGAAGGTCGTCGTCGCCCCGGCCGACGGGTACGCCGGAGGATCCGTGCACGGATGGTAGGGCGTGAAGGGGTGGGGGATGAAAATGCAGCCACCGGACAGGCGCACCGAGGCGGGCCCGTGCGGGGAGAGCGGCGAGGGGTGGAGCGTCACTGTCACCGTGACAGCGTCCCGGGCGTCGATCCGGATCATGTGCGGGTCGGTGGAAAAGTCGGACGACGTGCCCTCGATCACGTACCGGGTCAACCAGGGCGTGACCTCCTCGCGCGACACGATGCCGGCCTCGGCCGGCGACGGAAGGCCAAGCGCGAGGGCGACCGCGATCAGCGCGGGAGCCAGCCACCCCGATCGCCAAGGGCGGGGCCTGTTCACCTCTCGCCGCGCGGCGCCCCAATGCGAACGCGGCGAGATGACGCGACCGAGCGGCGACCTTCTGACGGACACTGGCGGACCGACGAGATGTCTCATGCGAGGACCTCCTGCGCGCGGGCGGCTCGCCCGTCTTGGACTGAAGTCCGCGCATCCTAGGAGCGCCCTCGCGGCCGGTCAATGTCCAATGATCGATACAGTGGCGCGGCACCAGGGCGACTTCTGGCCCCGAACCCACAAGTCGAGTAGTCCCGATTGCCGACCGCCTGTGAGGCATCGGCCGTGCGGGATCCCCTCCCAGGAGAGAACGCCATGCCGACGCCCGAGGAGGCCGGCTGGGCGCGTCCGGCCGGTGGCCGGCGGCAGCGCGGGGCGGCCGGCTGGCGAGTCCAGCGCGGCCGCCTGGCGGGCAGGCGGCTCAGTAGCCCTTCTGCTTGTCGATGAGGGCGAGAAGGGGCTGGCCGTTGCGGCGGCGCCGCAGGTTCTCGCAGAACGTCACCACCACCCGGCCCCCTCGGCGCGGCGAGCCGCCCGCGGTGTGCGGGGTGACGATGGCGCGGGGGTGAGTCCACAGCGGATGGCCGGCCGGGAGCGGCTCGGGATCCGTCACGTCCAGGCCGGCCCCGCCGAGATGCCCCTCCTCCAGGGCGGCCAGCAGGTCCTCTCCGTAGACGATGTGCCCCCGGGTGACGTTGATCAGGATGGCCCCCCGCCGCATGCGGCGGAAGAGGTCGCGGGTGAAGAGATGATGGGTGGCCTTGGTCAGGGGCAGGGCGATCACCACCACGTGGGATTCGCCGAGAAGGTCGAACATGCGGTCCGGCTTCCACACCGCCTCCACGCCCGGCTCCGGGGGCACGTCCTCGATGTCCACGGCGAGGACGCGCATGCCGAAGCCGAGGGCGCGGCGGGCCACCGCGCGGCCCGTGCCGCCGAAACCGACGATGCCCATGGTCAGCTCGTACAGCTCCCACTGCTCGCGCCGGATCGGCTCGCGCAGGGCGAAGTCCGGCCGGCGCAGGGCGGTGTGCAGGCCGCGCGTCAGCCCGAGGAGCAGGGCGAACGCGTGCTCGGCGAGATGGATGCCGACATCGCCCTTCTCGCTGGCCAGCACGACGTCGCTCTTCACCAGGTCGTCCGTCAGGATGGCGTCGACCCCGGCCCCCACGGAGTGGTAGTAGGAGAGCTTCTTCCGGAGGGCGAAGACCTCCGCGGGCACGCGCCCAAAGAGCACGTCGGCGTCGACGATCTCCTCGCGCTGGCGCGCGGGATCACCCGACTCCACCAGCCGCGCCGTGCCGCCGGCGGCCTCCAGGATGGCCGCCCGCTGCTCGGCGGTGAGGGACGGCAGGATCATGGTCGGGGCAAACAGGATCTTCACGATGAGCCCTCCTCGCTTTCGAGGTCGCCCCCCGGCAGCCTGGCGCGCCGCCGGGGGGCGAGGCGACCGGACGGCCACCGCGGCCGCCGGCGCCACGCGGCTATGGTAGCGCCATGTCGCGGCGGCCCGGGGCGGCGAACGAGTCGTCGCGCGGCCCGGCGACTTCAGGTGCTCCGCCGCTCGCCCTCCCTCGCCCCCCGGAGGACCGTCATGACGTTGGCGACGAGGCGCAGGCCGACCTCCTGGTCGAGCGTCATGATCGACTCCGGATGGAACTGGACGGCGGCCATGGGCAGCGTCCGGTGCTCGATGGCCATCACCACACCATCCTCCGTCTCGGCCGTGACGCGCAGCGCGTCGGGAAGCTTGTCGCGGATGGCGAACAGCGAGTGGTAGCGCCCGGCGGTGAACTCGCGCGGGAGCCCCTCGAAGATCGCCCCCCCGACCACCCGTACGAGCGAGGGCTTGCCGTGGACCGGCGCCTCGAGCACGCCCAGCTCGCCGCCGAAGTGCTCCACCATTCCCTGGAGGCCCAGGCAGACGCCGAACACGGGAAAGCCTCGCTCCCGCAGCGCGCCGAGCTGCTCGGAGACCCCGAAGTCCTTGGGCGTTCCCGGCCCCGGGGACAGGACCACCAGATCGGGCTTCACCTCGTCGAGCACCTCGTGCGGGAACCCCGACCGCAGGGTGACCACCTCCGCACCCGTCTGGCGGAAGTAGTCGGCGAGCGTGTGCACGAAGGAGTCCTGGTGGTCCACGAGCAGGACGCGGGCGCCCGACCCCGCCGCGGCCGGGGCCGTGGAGCGGGCCGGCGCACCGCGCGAGGGCCGGCGGATGGCGTCGAGGAAGGCCGAGGCCTTGAGGAGCGTCTCGTCTTCCTCCGCGGCGGGATCGGAGTCGTAGAGCAGGGTCGCCCCGGCGCGGATCTGGGCCACGCCGTCCTTGATCCGGATGGTGCGCAGGGTGAGGCCGGTGTTCAGGCGGCCGTCGAAGCCGACGAGCCCGACCGCGCCGCCGTACCAGCCGCGCGCCGACCGCTCGTGGTCCTCGATGAACTGCATGGCCCACGCCTTGG
>DATKEI010000107.1:0-5928 GCA_035544455.1 Binatia bacterium
TCCGCCGCCGTTCCCCGGGAGATGACGGGCCCCGAGTACCTCGACCTCGTCCACACGCTGTTCGTGCAGATGTTCCCCGGCGACGCCCCGCTGCGTCTGGCCGGGTTCTCGTTCGGGGGAGCCATCGCCGCTCATCTGGCGCGGCGCCTCGGCCCGCGCGTGCGCCATCTCTGTCTCGTCTCCCCCGCGGGGTTCGCCCCTCGCGGCCATGCCGACCGGCCCACGCGCAGCTACCGCGAGGCCGGGGACGACGACGCCCTCTTCCGGGAGATCTGCCGCCACAACCTGCTCGTCAACATGCTGAGCGACCCCGCGGCCGTGACCGAGGAGGCCGTCGACATCCAGGCCTACGGCGTGCGGCGAGCGCGCTTCAACAGCCGCAAGGTGAGTGGCGGCGGGACACTTGTCGGCGATCTCGCCGGCACCAAGGGTCAGATCCGGGTGCTGTGGGGCGAGCGCGACGATGCCCCCTTCCGGCCGGCCGACGTCCTCATCGCCCAGCTCCGCACCGCCGTGCGAGCGCTGGACCTGCATCGCATCCCGCGGGCCGGCCACTGGTCGGCGTACGAGAACGCCCGCGAGGTCAACCGGCTGATGCTCGAGTTCTTCTCGCACTGACGCGCGTGGGCGATCCGCACCCGGGGCGGAGCGCCGCACCATCCGCGCCCGCGCGGGCACCGCATCGGCGCCGCGCCCGGGGCCGGGGGCTGGGCGCCGGGACAGCACCGCGCCGCTTCGCTCCCGGCCCGCCGGGCACGGGGGCCTGGCGATCGGCCTCCGCGCGCGCCGGGCGGGCGGGTCGGTTGCGAGCGCGCGAGGGCGTGGACTATAGTGGCTTGACCTCGTGGCGGGTGCGTGCTCGGGATGCGAGCACGGTGCGCGCACGCGCATGCGACGGCGCGCTCCAACGCGAATCGCGACACTCGGGAGAGGCATGGTCACCGTTTCCGCGCAGACCTCGCTGTCGGGCTCGCTGGAGGACACCTGGACGGCGCTTGGACGGCGGGCGTGCTACCTGTGCTTTCCCGGCATCTCCCCGGCCCCGCCGAGCGAGGGTGAGCGCCAGGGCGCCCTCGCCCACGACCTCGACTTGCCGTTCATCGGCCGGGAGCGGCAGATGGCGCTCCTCTCCGTCGGCCGCTCCGGACCCGGCTCGGGGCGCGCCGAGCGCCGCTTCGCGATGCGCGGCCCCCTCGTGTCCATCGCCGGGCGGTGGCAGCTCCAGCCGGCCGCCGCAGGGGTGGTCCACCTCGGCCTCACCCTCGATTACGAGATATCCGGGCCGCTCAAGGAGCGAGCGGTGAACGAGCTCCGGAGCCGCAGTCCGCTGCCCATCCGGACCGACGCCGACGCCATCCTGGGTCGCGCCGTCGACGACTTCTTCGAGATCCGCTTCGCCGAGGACGCTGCCGCGTACTGCGAGCGCGTGCGCGCACGCCTGGACGGGCCCCGCCCCTCGTGATCGGCTACGTCGGCCGGCGCCTCGTCGGGCTCGTGCCCGTCCTGTTCGGCATCACCGTGGTGATCTTCCTCGCCATGAAGCTCATCCCGGGCGACGTCGCCCGCGCCCTGCTCGGCCCCATGGCAACCGACCAGACGCTCGCCCAGCTCCGCCACGCTCTCGGGCTCGACCAGCCCCTTCACGTGCAGTACGCCAAGTGGCTCTGGCGCGCCCTGCAGGGCGACCTCGGGCTGTCGCCCATCGTGCACAAGCCGGTGGTCGACCTGCTCCTGCCGAAGTTCTGGAACACGCTCGTGCTGGCCGGCGCGAGCTTCGCTCTGGCCGCGGGGATCGGCATTGCTGTCGGCGTTGTCGCCGCGGCGCGGCAGCACACCGCGCTCGACCGCGTGGCCATGGGCACCTCGCTCGTCGTGGGCAACATGCCGCCGTTCTGGCTGGGGCTGGTGCTCATCGTCATCTTCGCCATCAACCTCCGGTGGCTGCCGAGTCTCGGCATGTACTCCTCGCGGGGCGACGGGGGTCTCGCCGACCTCCTCGCCCACCTGATCCTGCCCGCCGTCGCCACCGCCGCCGCGCCGGGGGCGATCATCGCGCGGATGACGCGGGCCTCCGTGCTCGAGATCCTCGGACAGGAGTACATCACGGTGGCGCGCGCCAAGGGCATGGCCGAACGCGCCGTCGTCTGCGTCCACGCCCTGCGTGTGGCCTGGCCTGCGATCCTCACCATCGCCGGCCTGCAGCTCGGCTACCTGCTCGGCGGCGCCGTCTTCACCGAGGAGGTCTTCGGGTGGCCAGGACTCGGCCGCCAGCTCGTCAGCTCGGTCCTCGCCCGCGACGTGCAGGTGGTCCAGGGCGCCGCTCTGTTCATCGCGCTCACCTTCGTGGTCGTGAACCTCGTGGTCGACGTGCTCAACCTCTACCTCGATCCGCGCTCGCGGCCGGCCTGAGGGCCCCGGGGTGGCCACCATCCTGGCCGCCGAGCGACCGCGGACGCGCCCTCGGCGCGGCGGGGGCGCCCTCGCTGCGTTCGCGCGCGGGTTCGCGCGGGACCGCCAGGCCCTGCTCGGCCTCGCCATCGTCGTCCTCCTCGCCGGGGCGGCGGTGGCGGCGCCGCTCGTCAGCCCCGGGGATCCGATCGGAGCCGCCGAGGTCGATCGCCTCTCGCCAATCGGCACGCCGGGCCACCTGCTCGGCACAGACGAGCAGGGGCGGGACATCCTCAGCCGGCTCATCTGGGGCGGCCGCATCTCCCTCCTCGTCGGCATCGTGCCCTCGCTGGCGGCGGGGGCGATCGCGCTGCTGCTCGGGCTCGCCGCCGGCTACGGCGAGGGCCTGCTCGATCAGGTCATCATGCGCGCGCTCGACGTGTTCTTCGCCTTCCCGCTCGTGCTCCTCGCCATCGCCATCGTGGGCGTGATCGGCCCCGGCGTCGGCAACCAGATGTTCGCCCTCACCGTCGTGCTCATCCCCTACAGCACGCGGGTGGTGCGGACGGCCACCCTGTCCGTCAAGCCCCTGGAGTTTGTCGAGGGCGCCCGCGCCCTCGGCGCCGGCCGCCGCCGCGTCGTCCTCCGGCACCTGCTGCCAAACGTCCTGCCCCCGCTCCTCGTGTACACGAGCACGCTGGTCGGCATGATGATCGTGGCCTCGGCCGGGCTGAGCTTCCTCGGCCTCGGCGTCCAGCCACCCACGCCGGACTGGGGCGTGATGGTCGGCAGCGGCCGGCTCGTGCTCTACCGCGCCGCCCACGTGGCCACCATCCCCGGCATCGTCATCGTCGTCGCCGCGCTCGCCTTCAACTTCGTCGGCGACGGCATCCGCGAGGCGCTCAACCCTCGCGCGCGCCAGTGAACGGACACGACAAGGAGGGTCCCATGGACGCTGACAAGATCAACCGAATGATGCGCATGCTGAAGCCCGGCGTGAGCCGCCGGGAGTTCATGCTGACCACGGCCGCCGGGGCCGCCGGCACCATGGCCGCACCCCGCCGGGCCCGCGCCCAGGCCACGCCGAAGAAGGGCGGCACCCTTGTCTACGGGATGGAGGGCCCCTCGGACATCCTCGATCCGCAGGCCACCGGCTGCTGGCTCACCTACCGGGTGACGTACCAGATGTTCGAGGGCCTGCTCGCCGAGGACCTGACCCGGGCCGACGTCGCCGTCCCCCCGATGGTCCCCAAGCTGGCCGAGTCCTGGCAGCTCTCGAACGACGGGCTGACCCGGACGTTCAAGCTCCGCAAGGGGGTCAAGTTCCACGATGGCACCCCGTTCAACGCCCAGGCCGCGGTCGTGAGCTGGGAGCGCATGTTCAAGAAGGACTCGCCCCACTTCTACCCGCGGGCCAACAGCTATACCTCCTACGTCGTCGAGTACATCACGGGGGCGGAGGCCGTCGACGAGTACACGCTCAAGCTCACCTTCAGCAAGCCGTACGCGGAGTGGGAGCGCATGACCCTGCAGAGCTGGGGCGAGCCCATGATGCTGAGCCCGGCCCAGCTGAAGAAGGTCGGCAACGAGAAGTTCGCGGACAGCCCGGTGGGGACGGGCCCGTTCAAGTTCGTCGAGAACATACCGGGCGACCGCATCGTCCTCGAGCGCTTCAAGGACTACTGGGGGCCGGGCGCCAATGTCGACAAGCTCGTCTTCCGGCGCCTCGACGACCCGGCGTCGCGGGTGGCCGCGCTCCGCACCGGCGAGGTCGACTTCATCCTGGCCCCGCCGCCCGACGAGGTCGAGGCCCTCCGGAAGGACAAGTTCCAGGTGCTCCAGAGCAACGCCCCCCACATCTGGTACTGGCACCTCAACATGAAGGACGCGCACTTCAAGGACGTGCGCGTGCGCCGGGCCGTCCAGATGGCCATCGACAAGGACAAGATGTGCAAGGACCTGCTGCGCGGGACGGCGCGCCCGGCGTGGACCATGATCTCGCCCGCCACCATCGCCTACGACCCGAAATACAAGCCCTACTCCTACGATCCCGACCGGGCCAAGCAGCTCCTCAAGGAAGCCGGCCACGGCAACGGGTTCGAGACGGTCTTCTGGACATCGACCTCGGGCTCGGGCCAGATGATCCCGGTGGCGATGGCGGAGTGGATCCAGCGGGACCTCGCCAAGGTCGGTATCAAGGTGAAGCTCGAGACCTTCGACTGGATCACCTACCTCGCCAAGATGTTCCAGGGTCTGCGCCCCGGCCATGGCGCGTACCAGCTGTCGTGGGGCATGACCACCAACTTCTGGATCGACATCGTGGCCCGCTCCACTCGCCAGCCCGACAAGGGCGTCAACGTCGGCTGGTACGCGAACCCCAAGGTCGACGCCCTCCTCGACAGCGCGCGCGGCGAGCTCGACGATCAGAAGCGGATCGCGCTCTACCGCCAGATCGACCGGATCATCATGGAGGAGGACGCGGCGTACCTGCCGATCTGCAACGACCTCAACCTGGTGATTCTGAGCCCGAAGGTGAAGGGCTTCGTCAACCCGCCCGAGGAGTGGTTCCAGCTCTGGACGCCGTGGTTGGAGGCCTGAGCCCCGGCCCTCCCACCACCCGCTGACCACCGGGCGAGGCCCTCCGGCGCCTCGCCCGACCGCCGCGGGGGCTCGCGCCCCGGGGAACCCGATCCCGGCCGCGAGCCTTCGCGCGGATCCCCCGGCATGATCGCGCCGGACGTCTCCGGCCAGCGATCTTTCCGGCTACCCGACGAGCTTCGCGTAGGTGGCCTCGTCGAAGCCGACCACAAGCGTGCGCCCCTTCCGCGCGGTGGGAGCGCGCAGGTTCCCCGTGGGTCCGAGCAGGAGGCCGAGCAGCTCACCGCGCCCCGGCCTCTTCGCCCGGAGGTCGACGTGTACGATCTTCTTCCCCCGGATCGCGTAGAGATCGTCGATGCCGTCCAGCAGCGCGAGCGCCTGGTCGCCCCTAATGGGCGCCTTCCGCGCGTCGACCCGCGTGGTTACCTCTGCCTTCTTGCGCGCAAGGAACCCTTGCGTCCTGGCACAGGTCTGTCAGCCCTGGCGGTGATAGCTCCAGTCGATGCGCGCCATGTCATCTCCTCCGCCGGCCCTTGAGCCGGAGATCCTCGTCCGGGGACAGGTACGGCTGGCCTCTCCGTGAGCGCGACCGCTCCTCGGCACAACGACGCGGGCGCCGGGCGATGCCCGGCGCCCGGCTCGCCCGGGCGACTCGTGAACGGACGCCCACCCTCTCCCTGTCGAGGGCGAAAGCATCGGCGCGGCTCCCTCGCTCCCCGGAGGGGAAAGCGGGACAGGGTGAGGCAAGCGCAGGCGCTGAAGGGCACGTTCGTTGAAGAGGTCCGGCTCGTGTCCCGAGTCAGAAGTTCGTGGACTCGCGGCGCCGGGCGGGGTGAGGGCCCTCCCCGCGGGACCGTATCTTCTGCGGATGGCCGAAGCCACCCACGACCCATCTCGTGGCCCCATTGAGTGCCGGGAGCGCTCCGCAACACAGCGTGTCCC
>DATKEI010000108.1:0-3112 GCA_035544455.1 Binatia bacterium
CCGCGAACTGCATCGCAGACTAGCACGGATCTCGACCGCAATCGACGCCGACCGGTGCGCCGGCCAGTTCCATCAACGCGACACGGCGGCCGGCGAGGAGGAGATGCATCGGCGACGCAGGTTCCGGGCTGGATCCCGCGCTGTTTTCCCCGGAACGCATCGCCATTTCACAGCGCCTCTCGCCACGGCCCCGCGACTGGCGGTGGCAGGTGCCGCGCAACTCGGCTAGAATGCTCGCCGTGAGCCGTTAGCTCAGTTGGCAGAGCACCTGCCTTTTAAGCAGGGTGTCGGTGGTTCGATCCCACCACGGCTCACCATTTTGAATCGCGTTGAATCGCGCACCCCCGTCCCGGAAGGAGCACCGATGACCGAGCGCGCGCCGATCGCGGTCAACGGGCGGACGTATCGATGGCCCGACCGCCCGCTGGTCGTCGTGTGTGTGGACGGGTGCGAGCCCGACTACGTGGAGCGGGCGGTGCAGGCCGGGGCCATGCCGTACCTGGCCGGCGTCCTCGCCACCGGGACGTCCCGCGTTGTGGACGCCGTGGTGCCGACCTTCACCAATCCGAACAACCTGTCCATCGTGACCGGCGCCCCGCCCGCGGTGCACGGCATCTGCGGCAACTACTTCTACGACCGCGACGCCGACGCCGAGGTCATGATGAACGACCCGAAGTACCTGCGGGCGGAGACCATCCTCGCCGCGTTCGCTGCCGCAGGCGCCCGGCTGGCCGTGGTGACGGCCAAGGACAAGCTCCGGCGGCTCCTCGGCCACGGCATGACCGGTATCTGCTTCTCGTCGGAGAGGGCCAACGAGACGATCGAGGCCGAGCACGGCATCGCCGACGCCCTCGGGCTGGTGGGACAGCCGCTGCCCTCGGTGTACAGTGCGGCGCTGAGCGAGTTCGTGTTCGCGGCGGGGACGAAGCTCCTGGCCTCGGCGCGCCCCGACATCATGTACCTGTCCACCACCGACTACGTCCAGCACAAGCACGCCCCCGGCACGCCGGAGGCCAACGCCTTCTACCGCATGATGGACGGATACCTCGCCGCCATCGACGGCCGGGGCGCCACCATCGCGCTGACCGCCGACCACGGAATGAACGCGAAGACGGACGCGGACGGTGTTGCCCAGGTCGTCTACCTCCAGGACCTCCTCGACGGCTGGCTGGGGGCGGCCCGGGCCCGCGTCATCCTGCCCATCACCGATCCCTACGTGGTGCATCACGGCGCACTCGGCTCATTCGCCACCGCCTATCTCCCCGACGGGGCCGATCGGGCCGACATCGCCGCGCGGGTGGCCGGGGTTCCCGGCATCGACGCGGTGTTGACACGGGAGGAGGCGGTGCGGCGCTTCGAGCTACCGGGGGAGCGGATTGGCGATCTCGGGGTCGTGAGCGCCCGGCACGTCGTCATCGGCACGAGCCGGGCGCGCCACGACCTGTCCGGTCTCGACGTCCCGCTGCGCTCGCACGGAGGGCTCACCGAGCAACGCGTCCCACTGATCCTCAACCGGCCGACCCCGACCCTGTCGCCCGGCGCCCGCCTGAGGAACTTCGACGCCTTCGATGTCGCGCTGAACCACGCGCGCTGAGGCGCGGCCGGACGTCGGCCAGGCGGCTACAGGCGGAGGAGAGCCAGCATGTCGGCGGCGACGATCAGGTTGTTCACGCCGTGGGCGACGATCCCGGGCAGGAGGCTCCGCGTCCCTTCGTAGGCGAGCGTCCACAAGAGGCCGCTCACCAGCACCGAGGCGAACCCGATCACCCCGTAGCCGTGGGCGGCCGCGAAGACGCCCGCGCTCACCAGCGCCGCCGGCCACACGGGCAGGCGCCGCCGCAAGGTGCCGTAGAGGACTCCCCGGAATGCGAGCTCCTCGATGAAGGGGGTCCAGATCACCGTGTCCGCGATGTGCAGGGCGGCGACGCCCGGCGGCGCCCACAGGATCTCCTCCGGGAATCCGTCCGCCCAGTGGCTCGAGACCCCGAGAGCACTGGCGCCCAGGGCGATCAGCACGGCGGCGGCGACGGAGAGGGCGACCAGGACAATGGCCGTTGCGGCCAGAGTGCCCGCGCGTCCCGGCGAGATCCGCAGGCCGAAGGCGCGGGGAAGCGAGATGCCATACGTGGCGAGGCATCTCTGGGTGAGTAGGAGCATGGGCACGCCCGCGGCCATCGCGGTGAAGGGCTCCGCCAGCGTGTCCGAGGGGATGAACAGCCCTGTCAGGCTGGCCAGGATGAGATATGCCGCCGCCCCGCGCACGAACAGCCCCAGCCCGTCGCGCACCAGCCACGGCGGAGGGATCGGTGCGGCTCCGATCGCCTGGAGCCGCCCCCGGCTGGCCACGAGGAGCGCGATGCCGACCAGGGCGAACAGCACGTTGCTGGCGGCGAGGGCCATTGCCCGCCCGAGCAGGACGCGCCCCCGAGCGGCGATCGCCCCTTCCGCCTCGGCGCGGGCGGCGGCGTTGCCGGCCCCCTCGGCCACCCGGGCCACGAGCGTGTCCGCGAGCCATCCCGGCGGGGCGAGCTCCCGGATCTCGCGCAGGATCGCCGCCGCGCGTTCCACGTCGAGCGGCGCCTCCCCCGGCGGCGGGTAGGCGGCCCGCAGCCACTCCCCCATGTGGCCGGCCAGGGGCTCGGCCTCGGCGTCTGCCGGCGCTTCAGGAGCCGCAGGTGGATCGTCGCCGCGCGCGGCGCGGTCGGCCTCGCGGGTCAGGACCTCGCGGTAGAGCTGGGCAATCGGCGAGCCGAAGGCGCCGGCGGCCTCGTCGAACCAGTCCGCGGCCTCGCTCCCCGGATCGGGGCTCGCGAACAGAGCCGTGAGCGCGCGCTGCCACGGAGGTGCGGCGCGGACCGCCTCGCGCAGCTCCATCTGGCGGGTCACCAGGCGCTCGAGCGAGTCCTCGGGCTGCCGGAGAAACTCGATCGGGCTCCGGCTGGGGGCCGCCAGCAGGCCCGGGACCGTGAGGGCGAGGATGACCAGCGCGTAGATGAAGCTCAGGTAGATGGAAAAGAGCGGGCCGCCGGGGGGAGTGGGTGGTGCCGGGGGCGTGGCGGCGACACCCGAGGACGGCAGGTCCGACATGCGCGGCCGAGTATAGCATCAGGGC
>DATKEI010000109.1:0-31672 GCA_035544455.1 Binatia bacterium
AGCCCTCGCCGCCGGCGCGCGCCTGGTGCGCGCGGAGCGGTAGCTCCAGGCGCGCGGCCGAGCCCGATCGCGAAAGGCGGTGCGAGTGGTGACGTTCGAGCGAGAACGGGAGGGAACCCATGTCGCCACGGTTCGTGAGCCTGACGCTCGACGAGTTCACCGACCTGCTCCAGCGCTTCGAGTTCACGCGGCGGGTTGACGCCGTCCACATGCACCACACCTGGCGCCCCAGCCACGCGCAGTACCGGGGCGAGGCGACCATCGAGGCGATGTGGCGCTTCCACACGCAGACGAACGGGTGGCGCGACATCGCGCAGCACGTGAGTATCGGGCCAGATGGGAGCATCTGGACGGGGCGCGACTGGAACCTGCCTCCCGCGAGTGCGGCCGGCTTCAACGGGAACAGCATGGCGGGCCCGTTCATGTTCGAGACCATCGGGGACTTCGACCGGGGCCAGGACCGCCTCGAGGGCGTCCAGCTGGCCGCGGTCGTGGGGGTGATCGCGCGCATGCAGCAGCGCTTCGGCCTCGGCGCCGATTCGCTGCGCTTCCACCGATCGATGACAAATCTCAAGTCGTGCCCCGGCACGGGTGTCGACCTCGACGAGATGAAGGTTGCGGTGGGGCACGCGAGGACCGAGCTGGGCCGAGGGGGGCCCGCGGCGCGCGTCATCGACGCGTGGACGGGTCCGGAGAGTCTCCGTGGGCGCGAGCGGGCCGACGAGGCGCTCCGCATCTGGCGCCACGCCGGCGCCAGCGGCGGCGGGGCTCGTGCCATGGATCCGATGGACGCAGAGCCCGCCGAGTCGGAGATGTCCGAGGAGCGCGCGCTCCTCGTCGCCGGCGTCACCGGCACCACCCGCGCCGCGCCCGACGGCCATCGCGGCGCGCGCGACGTGGGCCTCACGCCCGAGATCCTCGCCGCGCTGCGGCCGCACATCGTGAACCTCAACCAGGGTCAGCTGTCGGAGGGCGGCCTGTTCTCGACGTCGCCGGCCGACGTGGACGCCATCTTCGAGGATCACCTGGCGCGGGCCGCGGCCGAGGCGGCCGCCGGCGGCCAGCCGCTGCGCATCCTGTTCTGGGCGCACGGCGGCCTGATCGACGAGGCCAGTGGGCTTCGCATCGCACACCTGCAGGTGTCCTGGTGGAAGCGGAACGGCGTCTATCCGATCCACTTCGTCTGGGAGACCGGCTTCGTCGACGCGCTGAAGCAGATCCTGTCGGGCGCGCGGCGCCCGGGGCCGCGCGGGGTGGCGCGCGACATCTGGGACCACACGACCGACCTGGCCGTCGAGGCCATTGCGCGCACGCTGGGCGGCGGCAAGATCTGGTCTGCCATGAAGCGCAGTGCCGAGCTGGCCGCCGCCGACGACGGGGGCGCCACCTACGTGGCCGAGCGGCTCCGGACGTTCTGCCAGGCGCCGCCCTGCCCGGTGGAACTGCACGCGGTCGGCCACAGCGCCGGGTCGATCTTCCACGCCCACTTCCTGCCCGTGGCGCTCCGGCTCGGCGCGCCGTCTGTCAAGACGCTCCAGCTCCTGGCGCCGGCGATCCGCGTGGATACGTTCAAGAGCCAGCTCCTGAGCCACGTCGGAGCCGCCGTCCAGTCGCTCACCATGTTCACCATGAAGCGCGACTGGGAGGAGGGCGACCACGTCGCGCAGGTCTACCGGAAGTCGCTCCTCTATCTCGTTCATCACGCGCTCGAGCGCGACCGCACCACGCCCATCCTCGGTCTCGAGGCGTCGCTGCGGGACGACCGGGAGCTCGTGGCCCTCTTTGGCCTGGGCGGGCCGCGGTCGCCCCACGAGGTGGTGTGGTCGGTCAGCGAGGCCACGACGGGGCCGAGCGCCAGCACCGCGAGGAGCCACGGCGGCTTCGACAACGACCGCGCGACCATGGATGCGGTCGCCACCCGCATACTCGGCGCGCCCCCGGCCGTCACGTTCCCCGACGAGGCCGTCGGGCGCGGTCTCGACCTCTGGAGCGGACCGCCGGTCCTGCCGCACGCCCTGGCGCCGTTCTTCACTTCGCCCGGCGCCGGGGACGCGCCCGCGCCCGGGACCGCGCCCTGGGCGGTGTCGCCTGGCGCATGGGGAGCGCCCGCAGGGGCCCCGCCCGCCCGGACGCCCGCCGCGGGCTCCCCGGTGGCGCCGGGACCGGCCGCGCCCGGTGGTCGGCGGCGCGCGCTCTGTGTCGGCATCGACCGCTATCTCACCATGCCGCTGGCGGGCTGCGTGGCCGACGCCCGGGACTGGGCGCAGAGCCTCGACGCCCTCGGCTTCGAGACGGCGCTGCTCCTCGACGAGGCGGCCACGCGCACCCGCATCCTCGACGACCTGCGCGCGCTGCTCGCGGGCAGCCGGCCGGGCGATGTGCTCGCCTTCCAGTTCGCCGGGCATGGCACCGAGCTGCCTGATCTGGACGGCGACGAGGTCGACGGCAGCAATGGCTCGAAGGACGAGGCGCTCTGCCCGTACGACATCGCGCAGGGCGCGTTCGTCATCGACGACGATCTCGCGGACGTGTTTGCCGCCCTGCCCGACGGTGTCAACCTCACGTGCTTCATCGATTGCTGCCATTCCGGGACCGTCACGCGCGTCATGGTGGGCCCGGCCGGCGATGGGGACGGCCACGACCGCCGCGCGCGCTTCCTGCCTGCCACGCCCGAGATGGAGGCGGCCCACCACCGCTTCCGCGAGCGCATCGGCGGCACCCGCACGGCCCCGCCCCGGTCGGCGGCGGCGATGCGACAGGTCGTGTTCTCGGCGTGCCGCGACTACGAGGTGGCCTTCGAGACATCCGGGCACGGCGACTTCACCGTGCGCGCCACCCGGATCCTCGACGGCGGCATCGCGGGCGTCACCCACGAGGCGTTCCAGGAGCGCGTGAACGCGGCGTTCGGTGCGGGCGCGCGCCAGCATCCCGAGCTGGACTGCGCCCCGGGCGCCGGGGTGCACGTGCTGCTTGCGCCGCTCGCTGCCGGCGCCGTTCCGCCGCCCGCCGGGGCCGACGGGCGCGGTGGCCCGATGGCGGCGGGCACCGGGGCCGGCGGCCCGTCGGCAGCATCGCTCGCCCAGGCGCTTCGCACGCTGGCGAACGCGCTCGCGCCGGCGCCGTGATGGCCCCATCCGCAGAAGATACGGTCCCGCGGGGAGGACCCCCACCCCACCCGGCGCCGCGAGTCCACGAACTGCTGACTCGGGACACTAGCCTGGCGAGCCGGGTGGCCGCCCCGCCCGAGCGGTCGCCGGCATCGGCCCACCGGCTTGGTCGACGGCGGCCGAGCGCCGCCGGGACACCCCGGCCCGGGCGACCTGAGCGATCTGACGGCACGAGGGAAGAGACCCTGGCGTGATTCCGGTAGAGCCGATGTTCATCGCGTGCCGGGCCTCGCTCGAGGAGGCTCGGATTGCCGTCTTCGGCATCCCCTTCGAGGGAACCGTCAACCTGCGGACGGGGGCCGACCACGGCCCCCGGGAGATCCGGATCGCCTCCGACTCGATCGAGACGTACTCACCCGCCCTCGACCGCGACCTGGAAGACCACGCCCTCGCCGACCTGGGCGACTGCGAGCTCGGATCCGGCTCGCCCCGCGAGCGGCTGGTGCGCGCCCGCGACGAGATCGCCAGGTTCTGGCGCCCAGGCCTGCTCCCCGTCATGCTGGGGGGCGACCATACCTCGACCCTGCCCGTCATCGAGGTCCTGGCTCCGGCCCTGCCGGGTCTCGCGATTCTCCAGCTCGACGCCCACCCCGACTTGCGCGAGGAGTTTCTCGGAGAGCGGTACAACTACGCCTCGGCCATGGCGCGGGTCATGGACGTGGTGGACCCCGCCCGCGTGTTCCAGGTCGGCATGCGCACGGGGGCGCGCGAGGAGTACCGCCACCGGGCCCCGAACGTCTACCCCGCCCACGCCGTGCACCCGGTGACGGCGGTTCGCCAGCTCGTGCCGCGGCTCCTGGACCGGCCCCTCTACGTCACCATCGACGTGGACGTGCTCGACCCCGCGGAGGCGCCGGGCACGGGATCTCCCGAGCCCTGCGGGCTCCGCGCGAGCGAGCTGGTCGAGATCATCCGCCTCCTCGAGCCCTGCCGCATCGTGGGCACCGATCTCGTCGAGGTCGCCCACGCCCACGACCCGAGCGGGCGGACGGGAATCACGGCCTCCTGGATCCTGCGCGAGGCCATCCTGACCTGGTGGGGCGCGTGAAGGAACGGGCGCGGCGGGCGCCGGCAGCGGAGAGGGCCGGAGCGGGGTCCGGGGCCAGCGCCGCGCAGTACTCGGCACCGCGCTACTACGAGATCGCCTTCGACATGAACCGGAAGCAGGAGGTCGACTTTCTCGCCCACTGCTTCCGGACCTACGCGCGCAAGCCGGTCCGGACCGTGCTGGACATCGCCTGCGGGACCGGCCCTCACCTGATCCGGCTCGCCCGGCTCGGGTACCGCATGACCGGTCTCGACCTGTCGCACGAGAACATCGACTTCCTGCGAGGCCGCGCGCGCGCGCACGGCCTCGCCGTGAACCTGGTCGTGGGCGACATGACCCGCTTCCGCCTCGCCCGGCCCGTCGACGCCGCCATCTGCATGCAGGACTCCCAGGGCCATCTCCTGACCAACGAGGCCATCACCGCCCACCTCCGCTGCGTGGCCGGCGCTCTCCGACCGGGCGGGCTGTACGTCTTCGACCGGTACATGTGCTCATCGTGGGTCGACCCGGCGCGCCGGTGGTCCTGGACGCGCCGCCGTGGCCGGGCCACCGTGCGGGCGACCTTCGAGACGCTCCGGGACCTCAACCCCGTCACCCAGACGTTCTTCGAGGACATGGAGCTCGACATCGTCGACGGCGACGCGCACCACGTTTACCGCCAGCGCCACGCCTCGCGCATGGTCTTCCCCCAGGAGCTCCGCTCCCTCGTCGCGCTGGCCGGAGGCTTCGAGGTCGTCGAGTGGTTCTACGGCTTCAAGCCCCATCTCAGGCTGGACCGCGCCCACCATCCACTCCTGATGGTGGTCGTCCTGCGCCGGACGTGAGGCGCGCGTCCGGCGCCCCCGGAGGCCCGCCGCGGCCGCGCTGGTCCTGAAGCCAGGGGCGGAGCGCCGACTCCGCGCCGGCCATCCCTGGGTGTATCGGGGGGAGATCGCCGGGCTGCGCGGGCACCTTGCGCCGGAGCACGCCGTCGACGTCCTGGACGCGGGCGGGCGGCGCCTGGGGCGAGGCTTCTACAACCCGCGCACGTCCCTGGCCTGCCGCATCCTCGCCCGCGGCGACGAGGTCGTGGACGTCGCGCTCTTCCGGCGCCGGCTCGAGGCCGCCCTCTCCTTCCGCCGCTCGGCCGGCCTGCTCGCCGGAGCCTATCGCCTGTGCTGGAGCGAGGCGGATGGACTTCCCGGCCTCGTGCTGGACCGGTACGCGGATACCACGGTGCTCCAGTGCGGCACACTCGGCATGGCGCGCCGTGCCGGCTGGGCCGCCGAGGCGCTGGACGCGCTGTTCCCCGGCGGTGCCGTCCTGCGCAGCGACGACGCGACGGCCGCGCGGATCGAGGGATTCGAGCCCGAGCGCGCCTGGCTGAGGGCCCCGCGCCCGGAGGCGCCGGCCGCCCCGGGCCCGGCAGAGCTTCCGCCGGGGCCGACCCCGCCGGAGGCGCGCGGCTCGACGGCACCGGACGCCTCGCCCCCGCCCGTGATCGAGAGGGAGATCGCCGAGGGCGGATGCCGCTTCCGTGTCCGGGTCGGAGGAGGCCAGAAGACCGGCTTCTACCTCGACCAGCGCGAGAACCGCCTGCTCGTGGCCGCGCACGCGGCGGGCCGGCGTGTCCTCGATGCCTTCTGCTACACGGGCGCGTTCGCCTGCCAGGCGCTCCGGGCGGGGGCCGACCGGGCCCTCCTGGTCGATAGTTCCGCCGAGGCCTTGATGCTCGCCCGCGAGAACCTCGACCTGAACGGCAGCGCCGGCCGGGCCGAGCTCCGCGAGGGCAACGCCTTCGACGTGCTCCGGGCCCTTCACAGCGGCGGGGAGCGCTTCGGGCTCGCCGTGGTGGACCCCCCGCCGTTCACCCGCCGGAAGGACGCGATCGAGGCCGCCGCGCGCGGGTACAAGGACATCAACCTTCGGGCGCTCCGGCTCGTCGAGCGCGGCGGTCTCCTGGCCACGTTCTCCTGCTCCCATCACGTCACGCCCGCGCTCTTCGAGGAGATCTGCCGTGCCGCCGCCGGCGACGCCGGCGTGGCAACCCGCATCCGCGCCGTCCTCGGCCAGAGCGGGGACCATCCCGTCCTGCTGAACGTTCCCGAGACGCGCTACCTCACGGGCTTGCTCCTCGAGGTCCTCTGACGCCGCGGGCGGCGGTGGGAGGGGCACGCCCCTGCCGCCGGGCGTCAGCGGGAGGTGACGTGGGACCAGAGCCCGTCGGCGCCGATCCTCGCCGCGGCGCGTCCGAGCTCCTCCGACCACCGCGCCTCCGAGCCGAACTCGCTCCGCCAGGACCAGAGGCGGCGCGTGGCAAAGTGCAGGTGGTGCTCGTAGGTGAACCCGATGGCGCCGTGGACCTGATGCGCGATGCCGGCGCCGATGCCGGCCGCCTCCCCCGCGCGAACCTTGGCCACCGCGACCTCGAAACCGGCGTCTCCCCGGTCGGCCGCCCGGAACGCGCACTCCGCGGCAACGCCAGCGGCCGCCACGTGCTCGCCGAGAACCGCGAGCTGCTGCTGGATGGCCTGGAAGCGGGCCAGCGGCCGCCCGAACTGGATGCGCACACCGACGTGCTTGACCGCCTCGTCGAGCGCCCGGGCCAGGGCGCCGGCCATCTGTGCGGAGCGGACCAGCGCTCCGTACCGCAGGACCGCATCCGCGAGCAGGCCGGACCCCGCCGGCCCGGCCTGCTCGGCGCGGGCCCCGTCGAAGGTCACGGTGTCACGGGGCTCGCGGGCGAGGTTCTCGCCGCTCGCCACCGCCGCGGAGGCGGTGGGCACGAGCGCCACCGTCGACCGGCCATCGAGATCCCCGACCACGACGACGTGAGATGCCGTCCTCGCCCACGGTACGCGTGCCGCCACGCCGTGCACCACCACCGCGGCCCCGGCGCGGGCGAGCCGGAGCGCCTCGCCGCGGACCGGCGCCACGCTGAGCGGCCCCGGCGGCACGGGCAGCCCGGCGCCGGCCGCGAGCCAGGCCGCGAGCATGGTCTCCACCAGGGGAACGGGCGCGGTGTGATAGCCGGCGGCCCGGGCGACCACGTAGGCGTCGGCCCAGGAGGCCCCCGCGCCGCCCGCCGGCTCCGGCACGAGGGCCAGCGTCAGACCCTGCTCGGCGAGCGCGCGCCACAGGCGGTCGGGCCAGGCTCCTTGCTCCGCCGTCTGCAACACCTCATCCGTCACAAGGTCGCCGAAGAGCCGGGTCACGGTGTCGCTGAGCAGCGCGCCCAGCTCGCTCATCGCAGGCCGAGCCCCCGGGCGATCATCCCGCGGAGGATCTCGCGGGTGCCGCCGCGCAGCGAGAAGCTGGGCGCAACCTGGGTCAGATGGGCGAGCACGCGCTCGAACGCCGTGCCCTCCGGATGCGGCTCGACGTCCAGCACAAGCCGGACGACTTCCGGGAGCTCCTGCTCGAACGCGGTGCCCAGGTCCTTCACAAGCGCTGCCTCCAGCCCGGGGTTCTGCCCGGCCTGGAGCATGCCGGCCACGGACAGCGACATCTGCCGGAGGGTGACCAGATGGGCGACCAGCCTCCCGAGGGCCACCGCCGCCCGCTCGCCCGGCACCTCTCCGATCTCCCGCATGAACGCCAGGAGCAGCTCGAAGCTCGACAGGTACCGCTCCGGGCCACTGCGCTCGAAGGCCAGCTCGGATACCACCTGACCCCAGCCCGCCCCCTCGTCGCCCACCAGCATGTCCCGCGGCACGAACACGTCCTCGAACAGGATCTCGTTGAAGTGGTGGCGCCCGGTGAGGTCCAGGATGGGTCGGATCGACATCCCCGGCGACGCCGTGTCGATCAGCATCTGGCTCAGCCCGGCATGCTTGTTCTCGGGATCGTGGTGCGTGCGGACGAGGGCGATCATCCACTGGCAGCGGTGGGCGTTGCTCGTCCACACCTTGCGCCCGTTCACGCGGAAGCCGTTGCCGTCTCGCTCGGCGCGGGTGCGCACGGAGGCGAGGTCGGAACCGGAGTCGGGCTCGCTCATGCCGATCGCGAAGTACAGCTCCCCGCGCGCGATCCGCGGCAGGAACTGCTGGCGCTGCGCCTCCGTCCCGCACCGCAGCAGGAGGGGCCCGCTCTGCCGATCGGCCACCCAGTGCGCCCCGACGGGCGCCCCGGCCGCCAGCATCTCCTCCAGCACGACGTAGCGCTCGAAGGCCGTCCGCTCGTGCCCGCCGTACTTCCGCGGCCAGGTCATGGCGATCCAGCCGCGCGCCCCGACCTTCGTGCTGAACTCGGGGTCGAAGCCGCTCCACGACTCGACGCGTTCGTCGGGCATGCGCCCCTGCATCTCCGCGGCGAGGAAGTCCCGGACCTCCGTGCGGAGCGTCTCGACCTCCGGCGGGAGGGCGCCCGGCTCGAAATGGAAGTTGCGCATGAAGGTCCTCCCTCCTGTCCGGGCGCGGCGGCCCCGGGGAGATGGCCTGGCCTAGGAAAGGCCGAGCGAGCGCCGGGCCCGCACCACGTGGCTCTCCAGCTGACGATGAGCGTCGTCAGTGAGCTCCCCGAGGTCGCGGGCGAAGCGAATGAAGATGCGGATCTGGTTGAGCGCGCGGACGGTCTCACCCTTGTCGCCGGCGTTCTGGGCGAGCCCGAGCGCGGCCAATTCCAGGGCGCTGCCCAGGCCGGCGTGGCTGCGCGCCGACATGCCGGACGTCGCCCGGAAGACCTCGAGGGCGAGGTCGTAGGTGAGCTCGCGCGACGACGGCTCGATCACGATCCCGGGCACGGGCCCGGCCGCCGCCCTGGTACTGGCGAACATCTTGTGCACGGCCCGCTCGAGGTAGCCGAAGTCGAAAGGCTTGGCCAAGCAGTCGAACGCGCCCAGCCGGACGGTGTCCTTCGCGGTCTCGACGTCATCGTTGCCGGTGATCATCAGCACGGGCATGGTCGTTTTGACCTGGCGAATCCGCCGCAGGGTCTCGACACCATCCATGCCCGGCATGCGGATGTCCAGGAGGACGACGTCCGGCGGGTCGCGCTCGATCTGGGCCAGGGCCTCGAGCCCGCCGCGCGCGTCCTTCACCTCGAAGCCGAGCTCCCCGAGAAACTCGCCGAGGATGTCGCAAATGGCCTGATCGTCATCGACCACGAGAATCTTGCCCCGCTTGTCCACGATCTGTCCAGCCTCCCTGGTCGCTCTCGGCGACGCTCCGGAACCCTACCCGGCAAGTGTCCTGAGTCGGCGATGTGCCGACAAAGCGCCGTGTGGGGTGGGGGCCCTCCCCGCGGGACACGCTGTGTCGCGGAGCGCTACCGGCGCAATGGGGCCACGAGATGGGTGGTGGGTGGCTTCGGCGATCCGCAGAAGATACGGTCCCCCGGGGAGGGCCCCCACCCCACCCGGCGCCGTGAGTCCACGAACGTTCGACTCGGGACCCTAGCTCGCCACCCGGCGGACCCAGTCCGTGACGTGAGCCAGCGCGCCGTCAAGGGCCCCCGGGTCCTTCCCGCCCGCCTGTGCCAGGTCCGGTCGTCCTCCCCCCCCGCCGCCAACGCGCTTGGCCACCTCCTGGATGAGCTTGTTGGCGGGCAGGCGGGCCATGAGGTCCCTGGACACCGACGCGATCAGGCCGACCTTGCCATCCACCACGCCGCCGAGGAAGATCACCCCGCCCCCGAGCCGGTCGCGCAGCATGTCCACGACGGACCGGAGGCCCTCCGGGTCGAGGCCGTCGATCCGGGCGACCAGAACGGGCACGCCCGCCACCTCGCGCGCGCTGGCCACCAGCTCCTCGGCGCGCGTGCGGGCCAGGCGCGCCTCGAGCTGCGCGAGCTGCTTCTCGAGCTGGCGCTGCTCATCGAGCAGCTTCTGCAGCCGCCGCGGCAGCTCCAGCGGGGGGATCTTGAGGAGGCCGGCCGCCTCCCGGAGAGCCGCCTCCTCGCGCGCGACGTGCCGGAGCGCCGCATCACCGGTCACTGCCTCGATGCGGCGCACCCCGGAGGCCACTGCCCCCTCGGAGACGACCTTCATCAGCCCGATCTGCCCGGTGGCATCGAGGTGCGTCCCGCCGCAGAGCTCCGTGGAGAAGTCCCCGATCTTGATCACGCGCACCCGGTCGCCGTACTTCTCGCCGAACAGGGCCATGGCCCCGCTCCTGAGCGCCTCGTCGAGCTCCATCTCCCGCGGGCTCACGGCCAGGTTGGCCTGCACCTGCTCGTTGACGAGCCCCTCGACCGTCTCGATCTCCCGGTCCTTGACCGCGGCCGGATGCGAGAAGTCGAAGCGCAGATGGTCCGGCGCCACCAGGGACCCGGCCTGCGTCACGTGGGTCCCGAGGACGCGGCGAAGGCCGGCGTGAAGGAGATGGGTCCCCGTGTGGTGGAGGCGAAGCCCCTGGCGCCGGTGCGGATCGATGGCCACCGCGACCTCGTCGCCCTCGCGCAGGAGGCCGCTCGCGACGCGAACGCGGTGCACGATCATCTGGGCTCCGCGGTAGTAGGTGTCGACGATGTCCCCTCGCCCATCGCGGCCCACGATCTCCCCCGTGTCGCCCTGCTGGCCGCCCGACTCCGCGTAGCCCGGCGTCCGGTCGAGCACCACCTCGACCGCCTCGCCCGGCGGCGCCTCCCGCACCCGCTGGCCGTCGCGGATCATGGCGACAATGCGCCCGGGTGCGGCCAGCGCCACGAAGCCCACGAACTCCGGCCTGGGAAGGGTGGCGGAGAGCTCCTGGTACACGGAGGTCCCGCCGTCGGCGGCGGCGCCGAAGGAGGCACCGGCGCGGGCACGCCCCCGCTGGGCGTCCATCTCGGACTCGAAGGCCTCCAGGCTCTCGGGGGGCACCGCCCACCCGGCATCCTCGAATACCTCCTGGGCCAGATCCATCGGGAAGCCGTGCGTGTCGTACAGGGTGAAGAGGAACTTTCCGTCGACGACCCGGCGCCCGGCCGTCCGGTGCCCCTCCAGGTACTCGCGGATCCTCGCCATGCCCGTATCGAGGGTCTCGGCGAAGCGCTCCTCCTCCAGGCGCACCGCCTCGGCCACGCGCGGGTGATGCTCACGGATCTCCGGGTAGGCGTCCCCGAGGATGCGGACCACCGTGCTGGTCACGTCCCACAGAAACGGCCCGGTCAGGCCGAGGAGGCGGCCGTGGCGCATGGCCCGGCGCATGATGCGCCGGAGCACGTAACCCCGCCACTCGTTGGAGGGGGTCACACCGTCGGCGATCAGGAAGATGGCGGCCCGCGCGTGATCCGCGATGACGCGCATCGACACGTCATCCGCCTCGCCCGCCCCATAGGACTTGCGGGCCAGGCGCTCGACGTGCCCGATGAGCGGCCAGATCAGATCGGTCCGGAAGTTGGAGTCCTTCCCCTGGATGACGGCGGCGATGCGCTCCAGGCCCATGCCGGTATCGATGGACGGCCGGGGCAGCGGGGTCATGACCCCGCCCTGGTCGCGGTTGAACTGCATGAAGACCAGGTTCCAGATCTCGAGCCAGCGGTCGCACTCGCACGCTGGCCCCAGGCAGCGCCGGCCCGCCGCCTCCTCCGCGCAGGGCAGGTGGTCGCCCTGGTGAAAGTGGATCTCGGAGCACGGCCCGCAGGGCCCCGTGTCTCCCATGGCCCAGAAGTTGTCCTTGTCCCCGAGGCGCAGGATGCGATCGTCACCGAGGCCGGCGACCTTCTTCCAGATATCGAAGGCCTGGTCATCGTCGGTGAAGACCGTGGCCTTGAGCCGGTCCTTGGGCAGCGCCAGCTCCCGGGTGAGGAGTTCCCAGGCCAGGCCGACGGCTTCGGTCTTGAAGTAGTCGCCGAACGAGAAGTTGCCCAGCATCTCGAAGAAGGTGTGGTGCCGGGCGGTCCGGCCGACGTTCTCGAGGTCGTTGTGCTTGCCACCGGCCCGCACGCACTTCTGGGCCGTGGTCGCCCGGACGTACTCCCGCCGCTCCTCCCCGAGGAACACGGCCTTGAACTGGACCATGCCCGCGTTGGTGAAGAGCAGCGTCGGATCCTGGGCAGGGATCAGCGAGGACGAGCGGACGACCGCGTGGCCGTTCCGCGCGAAGTAGTCGAGAAAGCGCTGCCGAAGGTCATTGCCCGTCATGAAACGCCGCCCCCCCGGGGTTTGGGCAATTATACGCTGTCGTCGGAGACGGCGTCCCCCGTGGGACCGACGGGGCCGACCAGGGCGCGGACAGTTTCCGCCACGATCGCGGGCGGATAGCCGCGCCGGAGCAGAAAATCGCGCAGGCGCGCGGGCACTCGCTCCGGGCGCGCGCGCTCGAGGGCGGGGAGCCGGCGCGCCGCGGCCTCGCGAGCCCGCGCGCGCTCGCCGACCTCCCCGAACGCCGCGTCGATGGCAGCCGTCACCAGGGAGGGCGCGACGCCCCTTGCCGCAAGCTCCCGGCCAAGCCTCACGCGACCGATCTTGCGCCCCCGCGCGCGAGCCTCGGCCCAGGCCCGCGCGAACGCGGCGTCGTCCACGTAGCCGCGGGCCACCAGGCCGGCGACCACCACCCGCGCCACGTCCTCGGACGCGCCCCGCCGGCGCAGGCGCGCAATCAGCTCCCGCTCGGTCCACGCTTTCCGGGCGAGAAGGGCCAGGGCCGCCGCCCGCGCCCCGGCCTCGTCAAGCTCGCGTGGCCTGGTCGGAGGACCCGCGCGACGCGGCCGCGGTCGGCCCGGGAGGCTCAGGGCCTCCGCCCGAACGGGCTGCTCGCCACGGGGCGCACCGCCGGACCCGGCGCCGGCGGCGGCGTCCCGGGCTTGCTGGCTCCCGGAGCCGGGGACGCTTCCCAGGTCATCTCGCCGGTGGAGAAGATGCCTTTGACCTTCAGGTCGAAGTCATCCGGGTTGGTCGCGGCCTCGCGGGCCGTCTCGTAGCTGACCATCTCCTCGCGGTAGAGGTTCAGCAGCGACTGGTCGAACGTCTGCATCCCGTACTGGGACTGACCCGCCCCGATCACGGCGGGAATCTGCGATGTCTTCGACGCCTCCTTGATGCAGTCGCGGATCAGCCCGGTGGCGACCATCACCTCCACCGCGGGCACCCGGCCCGTGCCGTCGGCGCGGATGACCAATCGCTGGGAGATGATCCCGGTGATCACCGCCGAGAGCTGGGAGCGGATCTGGTCCTCCTGGTGCGGGGGGAACGTCGAGATGATCCGGTTGACCGTCTCCGTCGCGTTCATGGTGTGGAGCGTCGACAGCACCAGGTGGCCGGTCTCCGCCGCGTGCAAGGAGACTTCCATCGTCGCGGGGTCGCGCATCTCGCCGACGAGGATGATGTCGGGATCCTGGCGGAGGGCCGCGCGCAGGGCCTGGGCGAAGGTGGTCGAGTCCTGACCGATCTCGCGCTGGCTGATGACGCACTTGCGGTCCTCGTGGGTGAACTCGATGGGATCCTCGATGGTGACGATGTGGTCGTTGCGGCCGCGATTCATGAAATCGAGCATGGAGGCCAGCGTCGTGCTCTTGCCGGACCCGGTGATGCCGGTGACGAGCAGCAAGCCCCGCCGCTCCATGGACAGCCGCTCCAGCACCTTCGGCAAGTACAGGTGCTCGAACGAGGGGATGCTCTGCGGGATGTGGCGCATCACCGCGCGCACCTCGCCCATGGACAGGAAGAGATTGACGCGGAAGCGGCCGGCGTCAGGCACGGTGTAGGCGAGGTCCATCTCATTCGCGGCCAGGAGCTGGTTGTAGCGCTGGTCGCCGAGGAGCCGGAGGGCCATGCGGCGCATGAACTCGGGGGTCGGGACGGGCTGGTCGTCCTGGGCCTCCAGATGGCCGTGGATGCGAAGGATCGGCCGCTGGCCGGCCTTGAGGTGAAGGTCTGACGCTCCGCGTTTCACCACCTCGAGCAGCAGGTCGTCAAGGCTCATGGGCGGTCTCCTACCGTCCAGCGCTCGATGGGGCCGCGGCCTTCTCGGCGGACGCGGCCTTCTCGGTTGGCGCCGCCTTGTCGGCGGGCGCGGCCTTGTCGGAGGCCCCCGTGCCCTTGAGCCCGAGGGCGGCCCGCACCCGGGCCTCCACGTCGGTCAAGACCTTGGGGTTTTCCCGGAGGTAGCGCTTGGCGTTCTCCCGCCCCTGGCCCACCCGCTCGCTCCGGTAGGTGAACCAGGTGCCCGACTTCTCCACGACATTTTGCTCCACCGCCGCGTCCAGGATGCTGCCCTCTCGGGACACGCCCTCCCCGTAGATCACGTCGAACTCGGCCTCGCGGAACGGCGGGGCCAGCTTGTTCTTCACGACCTTGACCTTGGTGCGGACACCCACGATCTCGGTGCCGTTCTTGATCGTGTCCTGCCGGCGGATGTCGAGCCGGATCGAGGCGTAGAACTTGAGCGCCCGTCCGCCCGTGGTGGTCTCCGGCGACCCGAACATGACACCTATCTTTTCGCGGATCTGGTTGATGAAGACCACCGAGCACCCGGAGCGCGAGATGGCCGCGGTGAGCTTGCGCAGCGCCTGCGACATGAGCCGGGCCTGGAGCCCGGGCAGGGAGTCGCCCATGTCGCCGTCGAGCTCCGCCCGCGGGACGAGGGCGGCCACGGAGTCGATGACGATCACGTCGACCGCGTTGGACCGGACGAGTGTCTCCGCGATCTCGAGGGCCTGCTCGCCCGTGTCGGGCTGCGAGATGAGGAGCTCGTCCGTGTTGACGCCCAGGTTCTTCGCGTAGATGGGGTCCAGCGCGTGCTCCGCGTCGATGAACGCGGCGATGCCGCCCGCGCGCTGGGCCTCGGCGATCACGTGGAGCGCGAGAGTGGTCTTGCCCGACGACTCGGGGCCGTAGATCTCGGTGACGCGCCCCCGGGGGATGCCCCCGATCCCGAGCGCCACGTCCAGCGACAGCGCCCCCGTCGGAATGACGGAGATCTCGTCGAAGGCGCCCCCCTGGCCGAGCCGCATGATGGCGCCCTTGCCGAACTGCCGGTCGATGGAGGCGATGGCCAGCTCGAGGGCCTGGCGCCGGTCCGCTTTTACGTCAGCCATGTCGTCTCTTCCTCCCGGGCGCATCGCCCCGGTGTCGGCGGTCAACCTGGAGTCTCGATCTCGCATCAGCCCGCGTTCAGCCTCGAGCCATCCTGGACGCTCGCGGCCCACCTGAGGACCCGGCCGAGTGTCGCCAGGCGCGCTCGGCATTGTCAATGTCCACACCGAGATACAGGACACTAGCGCCCCGAGTCAGAAGCTCGTGGACTCGCGGCACACCCCACCACCCCTCTCGTGGCCCCATTGAGTGCCGGTAGCGCTCCGCGACACAGCGTGTCCCGCGGGGAGGGCCCCCACCCCGCCCGGCGCTTTGTCGGCACATTTCTGACTCAGCACACTAGCGCTTCTGCCGTTCCTCGAGGCCGCGGAGCAAGCGCTCGGCCTGCTCGATGTTCCGCTTGGCGCCGGCGTGCTCCGGATCGAGCACGAGAACCGTTTGCCACTCGGCGATGGCGTCCTTCAGCTTTTCCTCGCGATACAGGCGGATCCCGTCCGAGTAGTGCTGGTCGACCAGGCGCGCCCGCGCCTGGCGCAGCAGGGTCGGGCTGTCCTCGTAGTCGGGCTGCAGCTTGGCGAGCTGGGTGAGCGTCCGGTACGAGTCATCGTACTTGCGCTGGGTGAGCTGGCTCTTGCCCTGGCGGTACAACACGGCTTTCTTCAGATCGAGCCCGTCCCGACTCCGGGGGTTGTCGGCCAGGTAGCGATCGACGTCGCCGAGCGCGGCGACGAGATCGCCCTTGTCGAAGGACTCCCGCGCCTCCTGCAGGATGGGGTTGATCTCCGGGGTCTCGACCACCGCGGGCGGCGGCGGCGCCTCCGGGCGCTCCGGGTCGGGCGCCGGGATCGCCGCCGGCGGCGGGGGCGCCGGCGGCGGGGGCGCCGGCGCCTTCGCCTCCGGGTGGACGAACGGCACGCCGGGGATCTCGGGGATCTTCAGCCGCGTGCCGGCGGCCAGGCGCGCGTTGGGCATGATCTGGTTCGTCTCGGCGATGACCTCGCCGCGCCCGCGGTCGCCATAGTAGCGCTGGGCGAGCGCGGGCAGCGTATCCCCGGCGCGGACGGTGTACATGATGAACTCGGGCTCGCGCACCTCGTTCTGCAGGGCGTCGAACGCGGCCTTGTTGCCGGGGTCGAGCGCCAGGGCGGCGAGAAACTTCCGGCGGGCCTCGGCCGTCACGCCACGGCTCAGCGCGGCGCGCCCCTCCTGGATCCGGGCGGTCACCTCGCGCTCGATGCGAGCGTCGAGGGCGCGCAACCCGGCGCGGGCCTCGGCGTCGTCGGGGGCGATGGTGAGGGCGATCTTCCACTCGTCGCGGGCCCGGCGCAGCTGCCCCTGGGTCTCGAGCGTGCGCGCCTGCTGCCGGCGCTCGGCGGCCAGCTTCTCGCGCGGCGATGGGGGCGGTGGGACCGGGATCGGCGCTGGCGCCGGGGCGGCCGGGGGCGTCGCCTCGGCGGTGGGCGGAGGCGTCGCGGGCGCGGGAGGTGGTGCGGGGATGGTCGCGCACGCCCCCAGGGCGAGGGCCGCCCCAAGAGCGGCGAGCGCCCAGGGCCGCCGGGTGAGGCGGAATCTCACCGCAGATCCTCCTGCTGGTAGACGGCGAGGTTGCGCGCGAAGTCCTCGAGGCTCATCTCGGAGTAGACCTGGGCCCGGTGCCCGCGCAGGGGGTACACGAACGACGGGTTGCCCTGCCGCCGCACCGTGAACGCCGCGATGTACCCGTACTCCGTCACCTTCTTCAGGAGATCCTCGTCCCACCGGCCGTAGGGAAAGGCCAGGATGTCGGCCGGCCGGCCGAGGTGCCGGCGGAAGAGCGCCTGGGGATCCGACAGCTCGGCCTTCATGCGGCGGTTGTACTGGGCGTCGGGCTCCCCGCTCTCGCGCCGCAGATCGCCATGGGTCTTGGTATGAGCCTGGATCTCGAACCCCTCCTTGGCGAACTGCCCGAGCTCGGCCCACGTGAGCGCGTTGCGCCCGGCGCCCACGTAGTCGGTGTAGACGAACAGGGTCGCCGTGAAGCCGAGCTCTTTCAAGATGGGATAGGCGATGTCCTTGAAGGACCGGTAGCCGTCGTCGAAGGTCACGATCACCGAGCGCCGGGGGATCTGGCGCCCCTGCTCCATGAAGTCGACGAAGTCGCGCAGGCTGATGACCCGGTAGCCCTCGGCCTTCAGGTGGCGCATCTGCTGCTCGAAGGCCCGGGCGCCCAGCACCAGGCGGCCCTTCGATTCCGGGCCAAGGTTGTGATAGACGAGGACGGGCACGATCTGGTAGCCGTTCGTATCGACGCCCGAGGGGTTCCAGTCCCCCTTGGGGACGACCACCTGCTGCCCGCGCGAGAAGGCTGCCCGGCCGTTGTAGTCCTCGATCATCCACGCCCGGCTCTCGTCCCCGAGGACGCGCGCGGCGAGGGTGGACGCGGTGTCGCCCTCTCGCGCGAAGACCACGATGAAGTCGTCGGACTCGAAGCGCTCTGGCAGCGGCTCGGGCGCGGGGGCCGGAGCCGCCGGGGCCGGCGCCGGAAGCGAGGGCGCGGCCACCCGTGGCGGCTCGGGCGCAGGCGCCGCGGTCGGGGCGGGCGGCGCCGTGGCGCATCCGGCCGCGGCGAGCGCGACCGACACCACCAGGACGAGCACGAGACGAGCGGCAGTCATGGCCATCACAGTTCCTCCACGAGATCGACGAGCTCGTAGACCTCCACCTCTTCCTCCTTGCCCTTGACCCGAATCGCACCGAGCGGTCGCGCCTCAACGTGATCCCGCACCAGCTCCCACGTCCGGTCGCTGATGAGGATCTGGCCGGCCTTGGCGTTCGCCTCCAGGCGGGCCGCGAGGTTGACGCTGTCGCCGATCACCGTGTACTCCATGCGATCCTCGGTCCCGACCGTCCCCGCCACCACCTCGCCCACGCTCACCCCGATGCCGGCGCCGATGGTCTCTTCCCCGCGTCGCGCGCGGTCGGCGTTGAAGGCCTCGAGGCGCTGGCGCATGACCAGGGCCGTCTTGACGGCCCGGAGCGCATGGTCGGGGTGCGGGATGGGCGCGCCGAACACGGCCATGACCGCGTCGCCCATGAACTTATCCAGCGTACCATCGTGCAGGAACGTGCTCTCGATGGCGAGGGTGTAGAACTCGTTCAGCAGGCTGACGACCTGCTCCGGGTTCAGCCGCTCGGACAGCGGGGTGAAGCCCCGAAGGTCGCAGAAGAGCACGGTGACCTGGCGGCGCTCGCCGATGAGGGCGAGGTGCTCCGGGTCCTTGAGGATCTCCTCGACGACCTCGCGAGCGACGTAGCGGGTGAAGGCGCGCTTGATCATCTCCTTCTCGCGCAGGCTCCGCGCCATGTCGTTGAACGACGCGGTGAGCAGGCCCAGCTCGTCCCGCGAGGTCACCGTGAGGGCCACCCCGAAGTTGCCGCCGGCGACGGCGCGCGTGCCCTGCACCAGCCGGAAGATCGGCCGGGAGAGCAGGGTGGCGAGCAGCACCGCTCCCCCGATCCCCACCGCCACCATGAGGGCGGTGATGAACAGCGCCCGCTGGCGGGCGTGGCCGACCGCGGCAGCGATGGGCTTCTCGCTGAACCCGAGGTACAACGCGCCGAGGCGCACGCCGCTGAATACCAGGGGCTCGGCGAAGTCGATCACGCGGCCGAGGGTGGGCGACGGGTAGCTCCGCACCGCGGGCTCGGTGCCGACGACCTCGAGCCCGGAAGGCCGGACGTGCCGCTGCCCGACCTGCGCGACGTCGGGATGGCCCAGCACCGTCCCGTCCTGGTCCACGATCACGACGTAGGCGAGGTCGGGGTCCTTCATGGCGTCGCGGACGAGGAGGTTCAGGGAGAGCTCGTCGTTGGCGGCGAGCGCGGTCTTGGCGCCAGCGGCCAGGTTCTCGGCCATCGTCCGGCCGCGCTTCGTCATCTCGACGGTGAGGCTCCGCTCCTGCTCGCGCAGCAGGAAGATGCCGACGGCGAGCACGGCGAGCACGACGAGCGCGGTGATCAGGAGGCTCAGCTTCAGCTTGAGCGGCACGCGGATCGCGCGCGGCGCGTCCTGCGGCTTCACCGGCTCGGCCATCGTCTCCTCCGGTCCGTCTCTCCGGGCCAGGCCCGGACCCCCAGCCATTTCAGCACAACGGACGCCCGCGCGCCGGATCCGGAGGCGGCCGTCACGGCTCCGGGAATCCCGGTCCCCCGATCGGAATGCATCCGATCTCCCGGTAGCGCGCCCCGGCCGGCGAGAGGTCGCTCCGCATGAGCGAGACCGCCCGCACCGGCACCACGCCCAGGGGTCGGACGGCCGCGCTCGCGATCGCCGCGCCGAGGGCGGCCCCGGCCGCGCGCCAGCGGCGCTGGTCGAGGATCCGCCCGAGGGTCAGGTGCGGGTGCCAGGAGCGCGCCTCCCGGCCGACGCCGCACGTCTCGAGGGCAGCCTCGACCCGGGCCTGCAGGCCCCGGACCTCCGCGGCCCCCTCGGTCACGCCCAGCCACAGGATGCGCGGCCGATCCAGGCTCGGAAAGGCTCCGAGGCCGCCCAGCCCCATGGAGAATGGCGTGCTCGCCGCCGCGGGTTCCACGAGGGCCCGGGCGACGTCCTGGAGCCGCTCCGACGTCTGATCCCCGAGGAACCGGAGCGTCAGGTGCAGGTTCGCGGCAGGCACCCAGGCCACGGCCCGGCTCAGGGGACGCAGGCGCCCGATCTCGGCCTCCACCGCCTCGCGGACCGGGTCGCTCAGCAGGAGCGCCACGAACGATCGCATGTCCGCGGCGGGAGCGGGGCGCGCGCGCCACCCGATCCGGAAGTGGGGGACACCGGGCTACCGGGCGGTGGAGAAGCCGGCGTCGGGAATCTCCAGTGCGCTCCGGTCGCCGCTCAGGATTGCGGAGAGGCGGGTGCGCGTGCCGGGCAAGACGGCGTGGACGAAGTACCGGGCCGCTGCCACCTTCCCCCGGTAGAAGTCGAGGCGCTCGGGCCCCTCGCCTCCGGGGCCGGAGCGCCGGGCCTCCGCGACGATGGCGGCCTCGATCAGGAGATGGGCGATCGCCACCTCGGCCAGGATCTCAAGGAACCAGTTGGCGACCAGGGTCAGCTGGTCCAGCCGGCCATCCGTGAAGAACTCGAGCAGCGCCCCGGCCGCCTGCTCCAGGACCCGCCCCGCCTCGCCCAGCACGCCCACCTCGGCGGCCAGAGCGGGGTGGTTTCCGTGCGCCTCCACGAAGGCGGCGATGTCGCGGCGGAAGAGACGGAAGGGCTCGCCGCCCTGCGCCCCGAGCTTGCGCGCCACCAGGTCAAGGGCCTGGATGTGGTTGGTGCCCTCGTAGATGGAGAAGATCTTCGCGTCGCGCAGGTACTGCTCGACCGGGCTGTCCTCGACGTAGCCGGCGCCACCGTGGACCTGGACGGCCATCTCGGCGATGCGGAAGGCCTGGTCCGAGGCATAGGCCTTGAACACCGGCGTGAGCAGGTCCACCTGGCCCTCGTGGTACCGCGCCAGCGCTCCCTCGCCCTCCGTCAGGGCGGAGGCCAGGTCCGCGTGGAGCGCAAGCTTGACCGCGAGCGCGCGCATGCCCTCCACCTTGGCCTTCATCTCGATGAGCATACGCCGCACGTCGGAGTGCTCGATGATCGGCACCCGCGGCGCCGTCGGGTCCCTGAACCGGTGCACCGACGACCCCTGCCGGCGCTCGCGCGCGTAGGCGAGCGCGTTCAGATACGCCGTGGAGGCGACGGCCACGCCTTGCACGCCCACCGCGATGCGCGCGCCGTTCATCATCCGGAACATCTGGCGCATGCCCTGGTGCGGTTCGGCGCCCACCAGCACTCCGCGGCACAGGCCGCTCTCGCCGAAGTTGAGCACGGCGGTCGCCGAGGCCCGGATGCCGAGCTTGTGCTCGATGGAGGCGGTGACGACGTGGTTCGCCTCACCCAGGCTGCCGTCCTCCCGCACCCACACTTTCGGCACGATGAAGAGCGAGAGCCCCTTGGTGCCGGCCGGCGCCCCCTCGATCCGGGCGAGCACGAGGTGGATGATGTTCGCGGTCAGGTCGTGATCACCCGCGGAGATCCAGCACTTGGTCCCCGAGATCTCGTAGACGCTGCCCTCGAGGCGCCGCGCCCGGGTGCGCGTCGCTCCCACGTCCGATCCGGCGTGGGGCTCGGACAGACACATCGTCCCCGAGAAGCGGCCCTTGAGCATCGCCGGCAAGTAGCGCTCGCGCTCCTCGGGCCGGGCGAAGTGGGCAATGACGTCGGACGCCCCGTGGGTGAGGCCCTGGTACATGTTGAAGGCCGTGTTGGCGCCGCTCTGGATCTCGTCGACGATCGCCGCGATGGCGTGGGGTCCGCCGAAGCCGCCGTCGGCGACGGGCACCGAGAACGACATCAGCCCGAGCTCGAAGAGCCGGCGCCACGCCTCGCGAAAGCCCGGGGGCGTCACCACCCGACCATCCTCGAGGCGGCAGCCGGCGCGGTCGGCCGGGCCGTTGAGGGGACCGGTGACCTCCGTGGCGAAGCGCAGGCACTCGCCGATCACCGCGTCGCAGTCCTCGCGCGAGAGATGGGAGAAGCGGTCGAGCTTGAAGAGCTGCTGCACCTCCAGGTGCTCGTACAGGGTGAAGCGGATGGCGTCGAGGTCGGCCTTGTAGAAGTTCATCGCCGGGCAATCATGTGGGGGGCGTTTCCTCCGCGGGCCCACCGGACGCCTTCACCGCCCTGCCGGCGAGGGCACCGCTTCGTGTCTCCATGGTACTGCACGCGGCATTCGCGGCCCACGCCCATGTGCGGGCGCTCACGCCGTGGCGGCCGGGGCCGGCAGGGCAAGCAGGCCCCGGCGGAGCATGTCGAGCGCGGCCTGGGTCGACTGCCACTTGACGGCCTCGCGGTCGCCCGGGAACCGGAAGCGGCGGACCGCGACGCCACCCGGCCAGAGGGCACCGATGAAGACGGTTCCCACGGGCTTATCCGGGGATCCGCCGTCCGGGCCGGCCACGCCGGTGATGGCCAGGCCGCAGCCGCAGTGCCCCACCCGCGCCACCCCGGTGACCATGGCCTCGACCACGGGCGCGCTGACGGCGCCGTGCGCACGCAGGAGGGCTTCGGGCACGCCGATCAGCTCGTGCTTGGCCTCGTTCGAGTAGACGAGCACGCCCCGCTCGAAGTAGCGGGACGCGCCGGGGACGGAGGTGAAACGGTGCCCCAGCAGGCCGCCCGTGCACGACTCCGCCACCGACACCATGAGGCCGCGCTCTCGGAGCAGGCGTCCGACCACACCCTCGATCGTCTCCTCGTCACGGCCATAGCAGTCCTCGCCCAGCGCGGCCTCCACCTCGGCCGCGGTGCGCGTCAGTGCCGCGATGGCCAGGGCCGGCGAGGCGCCCCGGGCCACGAGCCGGACCCAGATGTCCCCCTCGACGGGGGCGCAGGACACGGCGACGTCGGCCTCCCGGCCGAGCCACGGCGCCAGCCGCTCCTCCGCGTCGGCCGCGATGATGCCGGTGGCGCGGAGCGTGCGCACCACCCGGATCTCCCCGATGCCGAGGCTCTGGCGAGCCAGGGGTCTGAGATACCGGTCGACCAGGGCCCCGAGGTGAGCCGACTCGGCCGGGAGCACCGCGATCGCCGCATGGCCAGCCTCCACCATCCAGCCCGCCTCACCCCCGGGGGTGGGAGACCAGATCTGGGCGCCCTGGGGGAGCAGCGCCAGGCGGTCCATGCGGCGCGGCATGGCCTGGCCCTGCTCCGCGAACCCGCGTTCCATGACCTCGAGGAAGCGCTCGCTCAGGACCAGGCGGGCACCCGCGAGCCGGGCGATGGTCCGCCGGAGGAGCTCGCCGCCCGACCCGGCGGGAGCGGCCAGGACGACGACCAGGCCGGGTCGAGACACCGCCCAGGTCAGCGCCGACTCGAGCGCGGCCTCGTCGTCGTCGACCATCTGCCGCGAGGCCACGGGGACGCCTTCGGCGAGCAGGGCCCGGACCACGAGCCGGCCCCCCGGGTCGTCTCCGCCGGCGACCTGCGCCGGACCCACCGTGACGATGCGGGCCGCGCTCACGCGGGCAGCCCGGTGAGGGCGCGGCTCAGCAGGATCGCGAGCAGGGCGTACAGGCCGGCGACCACGTCGTCGGCCATCACCCCCCAGCCCCCGGGCAGAGCCTGGCTCTGGTAGGCGGGAAAGGGCTTCCAGACGTCGAAGATCCGGAAGAGCACGAAGGCCGAGAGCAGCACAGCGGGGGTGCGCGGCACCAGCAGCACCGAGAGCATCATGCCCGCTACCTCGTCGACCACCACCGCGCTCGGGTCCTTGCGTCCGAGGACTCGCTCGGCGCGATGGCCCGACCACACCCCGGCCGCAATCACGGCGACCAGTGTCACGACCAGCGTCACCAGCGTGAACGGCAGGAGCCAGAGAGCGACGGCTGTCAGCAGGCTCACTACCGTGCCCGGGGCAACCGGCGCATAGCCCGTGCCGGCTGCGGTGGCGATGGCCACCGCCACCCGATCCGCTGCACTCATCGCGCGCGCTCGCGCCCCGCTGTTCCCTGCGCGAGTCGCGGGGGCCACCGGGCTACTGTCCGACGAGATCGTATCCGTCGACCTCGACGATCTCGACCTCCGCGAAACGGCCCGGCCGCAGGCGGCGGCTCCGCAGGGAGACGACCCCGTCGATCTCCGGCGCCTGCCCGGCCATCCGCCCCTCGAAGGGGAAAGCCGGGTCGGGACTGCGCCCGTCGACGAGTACCGTCTGGCGCGTCCCGTGGAGCGTCCGCAGCCGCTCCCACGCCAGCCGGTCCTGGGTCTCCTGCACCAGGGCGGCGCGCTCGGCCATGACATCTCCGGGCACGGGGTGGGGCAAGCTCGCGGCGGGCGTGCCGTCCTCCCGCGAATAGGTGAAAACCCCCAGCCGGTCGAAGCCCATCTCCTCCACGAAGCCCAGCAGGTTGTCGAAGGCCGCCTCGGTCTCGCCAGGGAAGCCCACCAGCACCGTCGTGCGGACGGAGATACCCGGGATGGCGTCCCGGAAGCGCGCCACCACGTCCTTCATCCGCCGGGCCGTCACCGCGCGCCGCATGGCGCGGAGGACGCCGTCGTCGCCGTGCTGCACGGGCATGTCGAGATACGGAACCACACGGGCGCGCGCCCACTTGTCCACGAGGCGCTCGGTGACGTGGGCGGGGTGCAGGTACATGGGTCGGATCCACGGCATCGCCGTGTCGGACAGGGCGAGGAGCAGGTCGCCGACGTCCCCGTTACCCGGCAGGTCGCGGCCGTAGGCAAGTGTGTCCTGCGAGACCAGGATCGCCTCCTGGATGCCCCTCCTGGCGAGCCCCTCGACCTCAGCCACGATGTCGGCGCGCGGGCGGCTGCGGTGGCGGCCGCGGAACTGAGGGATCGCGCAGAAGGTACAGCCCATGTCGCACCCCTCGGCGATCTTCACGTAGGCGTATGGCACGCGCGCGGCGAGGAGACGAGGGGTTGCCGCGTCGTAGAGGTACCCTGGCGGCGCGCTCGTCACCCACTCCTGCCGGCCCGCGGCCTGCCCGACAAGCTCGACGATGCGGTGGAGGTCGGAGGTGCCGAGCAGCGCGTCAATCTCCGGGATCTCCTGACGCAACTCGGCTCCGTGGCGCTGGACGAGGCATCCCGTGACGACGAGGGCGCGGGCCAGCCCCCGGCCCTTGAGCTCGGCCAGCTCGAGGATGGTGTTGACGGACTCCTCGCGGGCCCGATCGATGAAGGCGCACGTGTTGACGATCAGGCACCCGGCGGCCGCAGCGTCTTCGGTCACCTCGTGGCCGGCCGCGGCGAGCATGCCGAGCATCAGCTCGGAATCGACCTGGTTCTTGGGGCAGCCGAGGGTCGTCAGGTGGACCTTCATGGCGAGCACTCATGGTCCCACACGGCGGCCGAACCCGTCAAACCGCCCCCGGGGGATCAGACCCCGGCGGGGGGGAGGCAGGTCAGGTGCGCCGTGCACCGGGCCGATCGAGGCCCAGTCGCCGCCTCGCCGGATCTCGGCGACCGAACCGGTGTCCCGAGCCAGAAATTCGCGGACTCGCGGCGCACCCATCTCGTGGCCCCATTGAGCGCCGGCAGCGCTCCCGCGTTACAGGCGTGTCCAGCGGGGAGGACCCCCACCCCGCCTGGCGCTTTGTCGGCACGTTTCTGACTCAGCACACCAGGCTAGCGGAGGGCCTCGAGGGCCCGGCTGGCCTCGGCCGCGTCCGCAGGCGACAGGCCGGGCAGGGCCTTCTCGAGAGCGGCCCTCGCCTCTTCCCTCCGGCCCTGCCGAGCGTACGTCATGCCGAGGTGGTAGCGGATGGCGGCCGAGTCCGGCGCCGCCTGGGCCGCCTGCGCGAGCAGGGTCGCCGCGCGATCGAGCGCGCCCTTGCGGTACAGGACCCAGCCCAGGGTGTCCGCGATCGCGGGGCTGGTCGGCGCGCGCTGGTAGGCGCGCTCGGCAAGGGCGAGGGCCTCGTCGAGGGCGGCGGGCCTCTCCGAGAGCATGTAGGCGAGATTGTTGAGGGCGACCGGGTTGTCGGGGGCGCGCCGGAGGATCTCCCGGTACGCGGTCTCGGCGGCCGGGACATCTCCCGCGCGCTCCTGCGCGGCCGCCACGTCCAGGAGCAGCGCCACCGATTCCGGGTGGGCCTTCGACGCCGTGTCGAGAACGCGCAGGGCCTCGGCCGGACGGCGGTCGCGCTCGAGGGCGCCGGCCAGGCGCCGCGCAGCGGGCAGGCTGTTCGGCGCGAGGCGCAGGGCCTCCTGGAAGGAGCCGATGGCATCGGGCAATCGACCTGCGCGTTCCTGAACGGCGCCGAGGAAGACGAGGGCGGCCGCCCGGGGTCCCTGGATCGTCGCCGCCCGCTCGGCCGCTCGGACTGCCTCGTCGGGCTGCTTGAGGGCCAGGCGGGCCTGGGCCTGGCCCACGTACGCGTCCGCACTGTCGGGGCGGATCACCGCCGCCTTCTCGAACTCGACGAGTGCGTCCGCCGGCTTGCCCTGCTGCAGGTCGAACCGACCGAGCTGGATCCGGGCGATGACGTCGTCCGGGGAAGCGTCGACTGCCGCCTGGAGCTCCTGCCGGGCGAGGTCGGGGCGCTGGCGCGCCAGCTGGGCCTGGACCAGGATGGCGCGGGCATACGGCGCCACCGCGGGCATCGACAGGGCGGCCTTCGCCGAGGCAATGGCCTGGTCAATCTCGCCGACGGAGAGCAGGAGCTGGCTCGCGCGCAGCCTCGCCAGGGCCGGATTCGGCGATGTCCGCTCGGCCCTGGCGAAGGCCTGGAGCGCGAGGTCACTGCGTCGCTCGGCGAGGAGCGTCCGCCCGAGCTCGAAGTGGGCCAGCGACCACTCCGGGTTCTCGGCGGCGAGCTTCTCGAACTCCTGCCGGGCCGGCTCGATCTGGCCCCGCTCCCGGCGGACCACGGCGTGCCCCAGCCGGGCCCAGCGAGAGCTCGGATCGGCGTCGTAGGCCCTCTGGATCAGCGGCGCCGCCTCGTCCACCTTCCTCAGCTCGAGCCGGGCCAGGCCCAGCAGGAGCTGGGCCTGCGGCGGCGAGGCCTCGCCCACGAGGTCGTCCAGGAGGCCCTCCACCTCGCCGGGCTGTCCGAGGTCGAGGTAGAGCGCGGCCAGGAAAATCACGGCATCCAAGTCCTTGTCCGTCGAGCGGCTCACGCCCTCGCGCGCCTCGTCGATCGCCTCGCGCACCTTGCCCTGGCGGAAGAGGGCGATCGCGAGTGCGCGGCGCGAACCGCCCTGGTCGGGCGCGGCCGCGACCGCCTTGCGGAACCAGTCCTCGGCCTGCTTCAAGTCACCGCTGCGGAGCGCGACCTGTCCGAGCCGGAGCATGGCCGTCACCCGGCCCGGCTCCAGGCGGAGCGATTCGGTGAGGGCGATCTCGGCCCCCTTGTAGTCATAGGCCATGAGCGCGGCGGCCCCCAGGACCTCATGGCCCACCGCCGAGAGGGGGTGGTTCCTGACGAACGCCGTCGCGCTGCTCAGAGCCGCCGCCGCATCGCCCTTCCTGAGGGCCTCGACGGCCGCGGCGAGCTCCGGTGGCACCTGAGGCAGGCTCGGCGTCGGGACGGGATCGGCCGGGGCGGGCACGGCAGCCAGTGCAAGCTCGGCGGCCGCCGCCGACCCGGCGAGGAGCAAGACCATCGCCAGCCCAAGCAGCACCCGCGCCACGCTCGCCATAAGCTCCCGGACGCGCGGCATCGGTCAGGTGGACCGGTAGTTCGTGAACTGCACTGCGATCCCGAGCTCCCGGCCTTTCACGAGCTGGATCACGGCCTGCAGGTCGTCCCGGTTCTTGCCGGTGACGCGCACCTGCTTCTCCTGGATCTGCGCCTGGACCCTGATCTTCGAGTCCTTGATCAGGCGCACGATCTCCTTGGCCTTCTCCTGGGGGATGCCGTCCTGGAGCACGATGTGCTGGCGCACGGCGCCGCCGGCCGCGGGCCCCGGATCCTTGACGGTGAGGGCCTTGAGATCGATGCCGCGCCGGTGGAGCTTGGACTGGACGATGTCCAGGACCGCGCGCAGCTTCATGTCGTCGGCGCTGGTCATGACGATGTCCGACTTCTCCTGGAGGATCTCGTTCTTCGTCCCCTTGAGGTCGTAGCGCGTCTCGATCTCTCGCTGGGCCTGGTTGATGGCGTTGGCGACCTCCTGCATGTCGATCTTGCAGGCGATGTCGAAGCTGTTCTCGGCGGCCATGGCGCTCCTCGCTACCGGATCTCGAGCGGCACGACGGCGGTCCCCGCGGGTGGGGTGAAGGCGAACACGCTGTCGGCGAGCCCGGTGTTGGTGGCGACCTTGTCGAAGGTCATGGTGACGGTGTTGCCAAGCTGGTCGTGAATCACGGCCTGGCGGACCACAGCGTCCTTCGGGTCCACGGTGAGAACGAGGCGCGCCATGAACGGCGTGGGCGCCTTTGGCGTCAGGTCCAGCACCGGGCGCCCCGAGGCGTCCGTGCGGATCGCCGGGTTCAGGAAGCGCACGTCGAACTCCTCCCGGAGCTTGCCGAGCCCGGCGAGGAAGCTCCCGGCGGGGCCGGCCAGGGCCCGGGGCGCGTCGCCCTTGTTCACCTGGTTCAGCTCCGGAGTGTAGACCCAGAGGAACGTGCCGTCGGACACGATCTGCTGGGGCGACGGGGACCTGTACTCCCAGCGCATCTTCCCCCCGCGCTTGAGGAACACCGTGCCCTCGGCCCTGATGTCCTGTCCGAGGCTCTGGTTGTGGCTCACCTGGCTGAAGTCGGCGCGCAGGTCCTGCATGCGCGCGTAGGTCGACTCGACCCGCGCGACGATCTCGTCCAGCGACTGGGCGGACGCGCCGGCGGGCGGGAGCGCCCCGGCCAGGGCCAGCAGCGCCGCCAGGAGGACTGTCGTGACGCGGTTGCTCATTGCCCGCGCTTGGCCAGGTAATCGGGGCCGACCAGCACCTCGCGCGGCTTCGCCCCCTGCCCGGGTCCGATGATGCGATCCTGCTCCATCATGTCGATGAACCTCGCGGCCTTCGGGTAACCCAGCCCGAGCCGCCGCTGGAGGAACGAGATCGACGCCTGGCGCTGTCCGACGACCAGGTGCACGGCGTCCCGGTAGACGCTGTCGCGGTCGGCGTCGAGGCCATCCGGGTCGTCGGGATCCGGGGGCAGCTCGACCTTCTCGTAGACGGCAGACCCCTGCGTGCGCAGGTGGTCGCAGACCGCCTTGACCTCCGGGTCGGACACCCAGCAGCCGTGCACCCGCGTGGGCCGCCCCGCGCCGGGCGGGATGAAGATCATGTCTCCGCGCCCGAGCAGCTGCTCAGCGCCGTTGGCGTCCAGCACCGTGCGCGAGTCTACCTTGGAGGCCACCTGGTACGCGATGCGGGTCGGGAAGTTCGCCTTGATGAGGCCAGTGACCACGTCGACCGACGGCCGCTGGGTGGCCACGATCAGATGGATGCCGACGGCGCGGGCGATCTGGGCGAGGCGCACCAGGGAATTCTGCACCTCGCCGGCCGAGACCATCATGAGATCGGCCAGCTCGTCGACGACGACGACCCAGTACGGCAGCCGCTCCTCCGGCGGGACCTCGCGATTGAACCCCTCGATGTTCCGGACCGCCTTGCCCTGAAGCAGCTTGTAGCGGTCGTCCATCTTCCCGACGATCCACTTCAGGCGCATCGCCGCTTCCTTGGCATCGGTGACGACCGGGGCCAGGAGATGAGGGATGCCCTCGTACATCCCGAGCTCGAGGCGCTTGGGGTCGATGAGCAGGAAACGCACCTCGGCCGGCGTGGCCTTGTAGAGAAGCGAGCAGATCATGGCGTTGAGCCCGACGCTCTTGCCGCTGCCCGTGGAGCCCGCGATCAGCAGGTGCGGCATGGCGGCGAGATCGGCCACCACCGGATTGCCCGTCGTGTCCTTGCCGAGGGCAAGGGGCAGCCGGCTCTTGGTCTCGACGAACTCGTGCGTCACGAAGATCTCCCGGAGGTACACGGTGGCCATCTCCGGGTTCGGCACCTCGATGGCCACCGTGCCGCGCCCCGGGATGGGCCCGACGATGCGCACGGCCGCAACCTTCATGGCGAGGGCGAGGTCGTCGGTCAGGTTCACCACCTGGCTCACCTTGATGCCGGCGGCGGGCTCGAACTCGTACGCGGTGATCACCGGGCCCGGGCTCACCTGGACGATGTGGCCGTCGACGCCGAAGTCCTGGAGCTTCCGCTTCAGGGTGGCGGCGTTGGCCTCGAGCTCCTCGCGGGTGCGTTTGAGCTCGGTCGCGGGGGGCGGCGCCAGCAGCCCGACCGGCGGGAGCTGGAACGACTGGGCCCCGCCCTGCCCGAAATCGAAGGTCTCCTGCCAGGCCAGGCCCTTGTCCACGAGCGACGACTTGGGTCGGGACGGCTCCTTGACGACAAGCGGGGGCGGCGGGGTCTCCGGAAACTCCGCCGCCGCAGGCAGGGGTCGGACGGCTGGCGCCGGCGCGGCCACCACGGCCAGCCGCCAGCGCGGCAGGCGCTCGCGCAGTGCCACGGCCAGGCCCCCGAGAGACGCCCGCGTGACGAGCAGGGCGCCGACGGGCACGAGCGCGCCCAGGATGATCCACGCCCCCACCGCGCCCACGCTCTGGCCGAGCGCCTCGGACACCGTCCAGCCGAGGACACCCCCCTTGTGGACGCGGACTTCCCCGAGGGTGTCGGACAGCCGGGCCAGGGCGCCGGTCGCGCTCAGCAGAAGCAGGCCCAGCCCCGCCACCGCCGGCCAGCCCCGGGCGAGCCGGGTTCGCACGAAGGCCCCGATCCCGTACAGCGCGAGCAGCATCGGGAGGAGGTACCCCGCGTACCCGAACGCGCGGAACGATGCCCAGCCGAGCCACGCCCCGACCGGCCCCACCGGGCTCGTCTGGTCGAGCGCGTGCAGCCGCGGGTCGAAGCTCCAGAGCGCCATGAGGCCGAAGCCGGCGAGGGCGATGGCCAGGATGCCCTTGACCTCGCGCAGCCAGCGCCCCTCCGGCCCCACCTTGCGGCCCGGCCTCCGCCCGGCCGGGTCCGCCGCGGGCGCCGGTGTCACTTCCCCGCTCCTGGTCGCCACGACCTGTACCTCCTCCCTCGCCTCAGACCTCGAGCACCACGGGGATGACGATGGGCTTGCGCTGGAACCGCTGCGTGATGAAGCGGCGGACGGCGCTGCGCACCGTGGCTCCGACGAGCTGGGCATCGATCGTCCCGGGGCCCCCGCGGGCAGCGAGCGCCTCCCGGATGGCGGCCTTGACCTCGGCCATCAGCTCCTCGGACTCCCGCATGTAGACGAGCCCCCGGGAGGCGATCTCCGGGCCCGCGACCACCGACCCCGTCTCGCGATCCACCGTCAACGCCACGACCACGATGCCGGACTCGGCCAGCATCTGACGGTCGCGGAGCACCACCGCGCCCACGTCGCCCACACCGGTGCCGTCCACGATGACGCGGCCGGCCGGATAGGGCCCGAGCACGCGCGCGCCAGCTCCGCCGAGCTCGAGACCGAGCCCGTCCTCGAGGAGGAAGATGCGCTCGCGGGGGATGCCGGCGCTCTCGGCGAGCCGGGCGTGCTGGAGGAGGTGGCGGATCTCGCCGTGCACGGGCACGAAGTAGCGCGGTCGCGTCAGCTCGATCATGCGCAGGAGGTCCTCGCGGCTGGCGTGGCCGGAGACATGGACGAACGCGACGTCCTCCCACAGCACCTCGGCCCCGCGCCGGAGCAAGGCGTTGATGATCCGGCTGACCGGGCGCTCGTTGCCGGGAATGACGCGCGAGGAGAAGATCACCAGGTCCCCGGGGCCGACCTCGAAGTACTTGTGATCGCCGGCAGCCATGAGGGCCACCGCCGAGTTCGGCTCGCCCTGGCTCCCGGTGGACAGGATCACCTGCCGGCGTGGGGGCAGCCCGGCCATGTCATCGAGGGCGGACAGGACGCCGTCGGGCACCCGCAGGTACCCGAGCTCGGCCGACACGCTCACGTTCGCCACCATGCTCTTGCCGAGCAGGGCCACGCGGCGCCCGTG
>DATKEI010000110.1:0-31579 GCA_035544455.1 Binatia bacterium
TCGCGGTGAGCGCCTGCGCAGCCGCCGCGCAGCGGACGGAGAGCATGCTGACCCAGTCCGGGTTCCGCCAGATCCCGGCCGATACCCCGGCGAAGCTGACACACCTCAAGACCCTGCCGCAGCGCCAGCTTGTCCAGCGCACCCACCAGGGCCAGAAGTACTACCTCTTCGCCGACGCCGACGGCTGCAAGTGCATGTACGTCGGGCGGGACCAGCAGTACCAGGGCTACCAGCGGATCGCCAAGGATGCGCGCGTGGCGGAGGACCGGTCGACGGCGCTCGAGGAGGCCAAGGAATGGGAGATTGACTCCTGCTGCGGGCGATGACGTCGCCCGCACACATCGCGATCTCCGGCAGGCGTTCCTCTCATGGCGCCGACGACAGTGACGTCGTGCTGAGCGCCCCGCCGCTCCGGCTGTTCGTGCCGTCCAGGATCGGCCGGAGAAAGCCCGCCGCCTGAGCCGGGGGCGAGGAGCGACGCGTAGGACTGGTCGAATCACGAACCGGATGTCCGGCCACCGGACAATCCCGTCGACTCGCACGGAGACGTGACCGCTCGCCGGACCGGCCTCCGGCCGCGCCCCGCTGACGATCGCCGGCGTCCAGTGCTAGTATCCGTCGGGGCGGGATCGCCCCGACCGACGCCGTTCGAGCCGACGGGCGGCCACGCTGCCGTCAGGAGGATCCGCGATGGACCTGAACTACTCCCCCGAGGAGCTGGCGTTTCGCGACGAGGTGCGCTCATGGCTCCGCGCCAATCTCCCCGACGACCTCCGGCAGAAGGTCTCGAGCTACCGGGAGCTCGGCCGCGACGACCTGCTCCGCTGGCACCGCATCCTTGCCGGAAAGGGCTGGGTGGCGCCGGACTGGCCGGTGGAGTGGGGAGGCACCGGGTGGAACGTCGTCCAGCGCTACATCTTCGAGGAGGAGTGCGGGGCGGCGGCGACCCCGCCGCTGGTCGCCTTCGGCCTGCGCATGTGCGCGCCGGTGCTCCTGCGCTTCGGCACGGACGCGCAGAAGCAGCGCTTCTTGCCCCGCATCTACCAGGGCGAGGACTTCTGGTGCCAGGGCTACTCCGAGCCGGGCTCGGGCTCGGACCTGGCCTCGCTGAAGACGCGCGCCACGCGGGACGGGGACCACTACGTCGTCACCGGCCAGAAGATCTGGACCACCATGGCCCAGCATGCCGACTGGATCTTCTGCCTGGTCCGCACCGACGCGAGCCGCGACAAGCGCCAGGAGGGCATCTCCTTCCTGCTCATCGACATGCGCTCGCCGGGCATCACCGTGCGGCCCATCGCCCTGATGGACGGCGGCCACGAGGTCAACGAGGTCTTCTTCGACGACGTCCGCGTGCCCGTCGAGAACCTGGTCCACGAGGAAGGCAAGGGGTGGACGGTGGCCAAGTACCTCCTGGGCTACGAGCGCATGGGCACGGGGCGCATCGGCCACTCCAAGCGCGAGCTGGCCCGGCTCCGGGAGCTGGCCGCCGACCAGATCAAGGACGGCAAGCCCCTCCTCGAGGACCCGCGCTTCCGCGACCGGATGACGCGGGTCGAGGTGGAGCTGATGGCCCTCGAGATCACCAACCTGCGCTTTCTCGACCAGATGCGGCGGAGCGGCCGTCCGCCCGGCGCGGACGTGTCCATGCTGAAGATCAAGGGCACGGAGATCCAGCAGGCGATCTCCGAGCTGATGATGCAGGCGGCCGGGCCGCTCGCCCAGGCCTTCCGCCCCGTCGACGCCATGGACTTCGATCACTTCACGGCCACGCTGGCCCCCCGCTACTGCAACCTGCGCAAGGCCACCATCTACGCCGGGTCCAACGAGATACAGCGCAACATCATCGCCAAGATGACCCTCGGGCTGGGATCGTGAACTTCGATCTCAGCGAGGAGCAGCAGCTCCTGGCCGACACCCTCAAGCGCTACCTGGCCAACGACTACTCGTTCGAGGCGCGCGCCCGCATCGTCGCCTCGCCCGAGGGCTGGAGCCCATCGGCGTGGGCGGCGTTCGCCGAGATGGGCCTGCTCGGCCTGCCCTTCCCGGAGGAGCACGGCGGATTCAGCGGGACCGCGGTCGACGTCATGATCGCCATGGAGGCCTTCGGCGACGCGCTGGTGGTCGAGCCCTACCTGCCGAACGTCGGCCTCGCCGGACAGCTCGTGCTCCGCGGGGGATCGGCGGCGCAGCAGAAGCTCTACCTGGCCGGCCTGATCCAGGGCAAGCGCCGGCTCGCCTTCGCCCACTCGGAGCGAGGGGCGCGCTACTCGCTCCACCACGTGACCACCCGGGCCCGCCGGGCCGGCCCGGGGTTCGTGCTGGAGGGCGAGAAGCGCGTGGTCGTGGGTGGGGGCGCCGCGGACACGCTGTTGGTATCGGCCCGCACGGGCGGCGGCGACACCGAACCCGCGGGGATCAGCCTCTTCCTCGTGGACCGGGCAGCCCCCGGCGTGACCGTCAAGGAGTACCGCACCATCGACGAGCTGCGCGCCGCCGACGTCTGGCTCTCGGACGTGGCGGTGCCCGCGGAGGCCCGCCTCGGGCCCGAGGGCGGCGGGCACGCCCTCGTCGAGGAGGTCACGGACTACGCCACCGCCCTGCTCTGCGCGGAGGCCGTCGGCGCCATCCGCTTCGCCAACGAGGCCACGCTCGAGTATCTGAAGACCCGCCGGCAGTTCGGCGTGCCCATCGGCACCTTCCAGGCGCTCCAGCACCGCATGGTGGACATGGTGATCAGCTACGAGCAGGCGCGCTCGATGACGTGCCTGGCGTGCGTCAAGGTCGACTCCGCCGACGCCGCCGAGCGGCGGCGCGTGGTGTCGGCGGCGAAGATCAAGATCGCGGACGCGTGCCGGCACGTCAGCCAGGAGGCCGTGCAGCTCCACGGCGGCATGGGCATGACGGACGAGGTCAAGGTCAGCCACACCTTCCGCCGCCTGACCATGATCGCCCAGACCTTCGGAGACGCCGAGCACCACCTCGACCGCTTCGCCGCCGAGCCGGCCCCGCGCTGACCGGCCCGGGATCGACGACACGAGAGGTCGAGGCCAGCGCCAGCACCGGGAACCCCGGCTTGGCCGGTCCGGCGCACGATCGCTCAGAAGGCGCGGCCGTAGCTACAGCTGCCGACGACCCACTGGCCGCCGCTGTCCATGCATTCTCGCGCGCGCTCCAGGTCGCGCGCCTCCCACGCCTGCTGGGCGGCCTCGCGCGACCCGGGAGCGCATCCGAGCAGCAGCGCGACGACGATGCCGAGAGCGAGGTGCCTCATATCCTCCTCTGTCTACACCGGGAGCCTCGCCGGCGCGAGCCCCGGGGCGCCGGCGCGGCCGACGACGCGTTCGCTACACGGGAGCCTCGTCCGACGAGGCCCTGAGAAAGGAGTAGACGCTGGTGAAGTCCTGCCGGCCGAGCCCGTGCGAGGACGCCAGCCGGTACACCTGCTGGGCGGCGGGCGCCACGAAGAGCGGGATGCGCAGGCCGCGCGCCGCGTCCACGGCGAGCCCGAGGTCCTTGCACATGAGGTCTGTCATGAAGCCCGGCCGGTAGCCGTTGGTCGATGCCGACCGGGCGACGAGGCCCGGCACCGGGTGCATGTGCTCCATGAGCCAGGTGTTGCCGGAGGACTTCGAGATCACCTCGGTGACGACCTTCGGGTCCACCCCGAACCCCTCGGCGATCCGGAAGGCCTCGGACACGGCGACGGCAGCCACGCCGGCGATGAGGTTGTTGCAGAGCTTGGCGACCTCCCCGCTGCCGACGGGGCCGACGTGGATCACATTGGTGCCCATGGCCTGGAGCGCGGGCAGGGCGTCCTGGACGTCCGGCGCCGCCCCGCCGATCATGATGGCGAGCGTGCCGTCCGTGGCGCGCGGGACGCCGCCCGACACGGGCGCGTCGACGAACCGGATCCCGCGCTCGGCGGCGGCCGCCGCCACCCGCCGCGACACCGCGGGGTCGATGGTCGACATGTCTACGCACAGGGTGCCCGTGCGCGCGGCGGCGAGCACCCCGCCGTCGCCGGTGTACACGCTCTCCACGTGGGGCGACGAGGGCAGCACGGTCACCACCAGATCGGCGCCGGCGACCGCCTCGGCCGCCGAGGCGACCGTGGGCAGCCCGGCGGCGGCGGCAGCCGCCGTGGCCTCCGGGCTCCGGTCGTACGCGGCGACCGCGAAGCCTTTCTTCGCCAGGTTCACCGCCATGGGCAATCCCATGGTCCCCACTCCAATGAAGCCGATCCGTGTCATGCGTTTCTCCTCTCCGGGTCCTGACCCGGTCTGCGCGTGTTCCAGGACGAGCGGCTCGAGAGGGCACCGGTCGTCCGCGGCGACCGCCCTCCGGGGGCCGGTGGTCAGCGAGAAAAGCGCGTCGACCGGGCGAGGAGCTTGCGGAGCGAGCCCGCCATTTCCTCGAGGACACTGCGCTTGATACGCACGGTCACATTCTCGACCGGCTCGCCGCTGCCGGCGCGGTGGATCACCAGGGTCCCGACGAACTCCGCAGCGCTCTCGTCCGTCATCGCCAGTCCGCGCAGCGTGAGCAGCTCCCACTCCCCCTCGGCCATGGCTCGCCCGCTCCTCCGACGAAAGATTGCCGCGCGTGTCGGCGCCGGCGATGCTCGAATATAGCCCATGCTGGTGATGGCCCTCGATGTCGGCACGAGCTCGGCGCGCGCCCGCTGCTGCGACGCCGCCGGGAACCCCGTGCCCGGCGCCGAGGGGCAGGTCGCCTACGAGGCCGCGATCACGCCCGCGGGCGCGGTCGAGCTCGATCCGGCCGGGCTCGTCGACGCCGTCGCCGGCGCCATCGACGCGTGCCTGGCCGGCGCGGGGGCGCGGGCCCGCGACATCGGCGGCGTCGGAGCGTCGGTGTTCTGGCACAGTCTGCTCGCGCTGGACGCCGACGATCGGCCGCTGACGCGCGTGATCACCTGGGCGGACACACGGAGCGCCGGCGCCGCCCGCACGCTCAACGAACAGCTCGACGCGCGCGCGGTGCACGTCCGGACGGGCGCCCCGATCCACTCGACATTCTGGCCGGCCAAGCTCTCCTGGCTCCGCCAGGAGAAGCCGGACGTCTTCCGGCGGGCCCGGACCTGGTGCGGGTTCGCCGAGTACCTCGGCATGGTTCTCACGGGGCGCCTGCGGTCAAGCCTGTCCATGGCCTCGGGCACCGGCCTCCTCGACCAGGACGCGCAGCAGTGGGACCGGGAGATGATGGCGGCGACCGGCGTGACTGCAGAGCGGCTGCCCGCGATCGACGAGACCGCGCAGCCCGGGCTCTCGGCCAGGTTCGCCGCGCGCTGGCCGGCGCTCGCCGCCGTGCCGTGGCTGCCCGGCTGGGGCGACGGCGCCTGCTCGAACCTGGGGTCGGACTGCGCCGGACCGGATCGGGTCGCCCTCAACGTGGGGACGTCGGCGGCCATCCGGCTGGTCACCACCGCGCCCGTGCCGCCGCCGCCCGGATTGTGGCGATACCGCGTCGATTCCCGCCGTCGCCTCGTGGGTGGGGCCACGTCCGAGGGCGGCAACGTGCTGGCCTGGTGCCGGCGGACGCTCGCGCTCCCGGCGGGCGACGGCGATCTGGACCGCGCGCTGTCCGCCGTCCCCGCCGACGGACACGGCCTCACCGCGCTCCCGTTCCTCGCCGGCGAGCGGAGCCCGGGCTGGCGCGGCGATGCGCGCGGGGCAATCGCGGGGTTGTCCCTTGCCTCGGGGCCGGCCGAGATCGCGCGTGCGCTTCTGGAGTCCGTGGCCTGCCGCCTCGCCCTCGTCTACGATCGCCTCGCGCCCTGCGCGGCTCCCGGGCACGCCGTCATCGCCTCGGGAGGCGCCTTCCGCCACCTGCCGTCATGGGCGGGGATCATGGCCGACGCCCTCGGCGTTCCGATCATCCTGGCCGAGGAGGTCGAGGCCTCGAGCCGGGGGGCCGCCCTGCTCGCTCTCGAGGCACTGGGCGCCCCGGCGCCGCCCCGGGCACCCATGGGTCCCGTGGTGGAGCCGGATGCCGCACGCCATCAGCGCTACCGGGCCGCCGGCGACCGCCAGGGGCTGCTCTACGAGAGCGTTGTCCCTCCTCGAGCCTCCTGAGACAATACCGGAGCGCGTGCGAACGCGCCGGATCACCTGGACGCCATATGCGACTCGCCATCGGCTGCGACCACGCCGGGCACGCGCTGAAGGAGATGCTGGCCCACGCCTTGGAGGACGAGGGGCACGACGTCCTCGACCTCGGGACGTTCTCGACCGACCCGGTCGACTATCCCGACTTCGCCCGCGCGGTGGGCCAGGCGGTCGCCCGGGGCTTCGCCGAGGCGGGTGTCCTCGTCGGCAGCAGCGGGTCCGGCCTGGCGGTGGCCGCCAACAAGGTGCGCGGCGTGCGTGCTGCCCTGTGCCACGACCTCTTCACCGCGCGCGAGAGCCGCGAGGAGGACGACGCCAACGTGCTCTGTCTCGGGGCTCGCGTGGTGGACGAGGTCCAGGCCCTCGCGCTGGCGAGCACATGGCTTGCGACCTCGTTCTCCGGTGACGACCAGCACGCGCGGCGGGTGGGCAAGGTGGTGCAGCTCGAGACCGAACTGCCGCCGCCCCAGCGCGCCCCGGCGCGCCCGACATCAGTCGCCGATGTCGATAGGCACGGACGCCGCGCAGGCCCCGAAGCCGCGGAGACATCGCCCGGGGAGGACCGTCCGGGTGTCGCACGCCTGCGGGCGCGCGCTGCCCGGTCGATGCCGGAGGTCGACCAGATCGACGAGGACGACGACGAGCCGGCGCCACGGCCCGGCGCCATCTCCATCGAGCACACGGATGACGCCGCGGCCCACCCGCCGCGAGTGCGCCGCGCCCCGGCCGAGCCCCCGGCCCTGCCCGATGTCTTCACGCTCGCACCGGTGGAAGAGGCGCTGCACGCCCTCGAGATCAACGGCTTCGGCGAGCGGCTCTGGGCGCGCGACCCCAGCCTGTGGCCGGGCGATGCCGGCGAGATTCGCCAGCGCCTGGGCTGGCTCTCCGCCCCCGGCCTGATGCGCGGGCAGGTCGACGAGATCCGGGCCTTCGCCGACGAAGCGCGCCGACAGCCGATGAGCCGCGTGGTGCTGCTCGGGGTGGGCGGCTCGGCGCTGGCCGGGGAGGCGCTGGCGCTGGCCTTCGGATCGCGCATGGGGTTCCCCGACCTCGAGGTCTTCGACTCCACCGACCCCGCGGCCGTACGCGACCTGCTCGCGCGCCTCAGACTGACGCGCACGCTCTTCGTGCTCGCGAGCCAGTCCGGCACCACGCCCGAGCCGCTCGCCCTCTACGCTCTCTTCCGTCACCAGCTCGAGCAGGAGCGGCCCCCGCGGCCGGGCATGCAGTTCGTGGCCATCACCGATCCGGAGAGCCCGCTGGAACAGCTTGCCAGCGACGGCGACTTCCGCCGCATCTTCCTGAACCCGGCCAGCATCGGCGGCCCGTTCTCGGCGCTCTCGTACTTCGGGCTCGTGCCCGCCGCCCTCGCCGGCGTCGACGTGCGCGGCCTGCTCGAGCGGGCGCAGGGCATGATCGATATCTGCGGAGCGGACGTCGACGTGCGCTCGAGCCCCGGGGCGCGCCTGGGCGCAGCCCTCGCGGGGCTGGCCCGGGCCGGGCGCGACAAGGTCACGCTGCTCTTCTCGCCGCGGCTGGCCCCTCTCGGGGCGTGGATCGAGCAGCTTCTGGCCGGCGCCACCGGCAAGGACGGCAAGGGTCTGGTGCCGATCGACGGCGAGCCGGCAGGAGTCCCGTCCAGCTACGGGCAGGACCGCGTCTTCGTCGCCACCTCGCTCGCGTCGGACCGGAGCCTGGACGCGACGCTCGTCGCCCTGGCCGAGGCCGGCCAGCCCGTGATCCGGCTGACCGTGAAGGACCCACTGGACCTCGGAGGCGAGATCTTCCGCTGGGAGGTGGCGGCGGCCGCGGCGGCCGCGGTGCTCGGCGTGAACCCGTTCGACGATCCGGAGGCCGCCGCGGTCGCCGAGCGGACCCGGGCTCTGCTCGGCTCGGCCCGGACCCGGCGGCGCCCGGAGTGGCCGGTCGACTGCGAGGAGGACGGGATCCTCCTCATGACCGGATCCGACCATTGCGCCGGGTCCATCGCCGACGGCGTCTGCGCGCACCTGGCCCAGATGCTGCGCGCCGACTACCTCGCCATCCTCGCGTATCTCGCCCCGACCCCGGAGACCTCGGCCATGCTCCAGGACCTCCGGCTGGTGCTGCGCGACCAGCTCCGGCTCGCCACCACGCTCGGCTACGGGCCGCGATACCTGCACACGACCGGCCAGCTTCACAAGGGTGGCCCCCCGAGCGGGCTGTTCATCCAGATCACGTGCGACGACCCGCGGGACATGCCGATCCCGGCGTCGAGCTACGGATTCTCGGCCTTCAAGGCCACCCAGGCGCTCGCCGACCTGCACGCGCTCCGCGACGGCGGGCGACGGGTCATCCGCCTGCACGTTCGCCGGCCGGCCGCGGAGGGACTCGCCCGCGTGATCGAGCTCATCCGCTCGGTGACCAGCACCCCGTGACATCCGAACCAGGGAGACCGCATGGCAGAAGAATCCTGTGCCGTCATCATCTTCGGCGCCTCCGGCGACCTGACCAAGCGCAAGCTCGTGCCGGCGCTGTGGTCCTTGTTCCAGGGGCGGGTCTTGCCCGAACCCTTCGCCGTCATCGGCGTCGGCCGCTCCGAGATGTCGAACGAGGTGTTTCGCACCCGCATGCGGGAGGGCATCGCCGACTTCGCCCGCGTGCAGCCGCCGTCCGAGAAGGTCTGGGATCGCTTCGCGCAGGCGCTCTTCTACTACACGGGAGACCCGGCCAGCGCTGACATCTATCCGGAGCTCTCCGAGTACATCCGGCGCGTCGAGATCGACCGCGGCGTCCTGGGCAACCGGCTCTTCTACTGCTCGACGCCGCCGTCGCTCTACCCCCACCTGGTCGCGCGGCTCGGCGAGGCCGGCCTCAACAAGCCGCCGGAGGGCAGCGGCAACTGGGTGCGCATCGTCATCGAGAAGCCGTTCGGGCGCGATCTGGCCTCGGCGCGTCGCCTCAACGACGTGGTCGCCTCCGTCTTCGCCGAGGACCAGGTCTACCGGATCGATCACTACCTCGGCAAAGAGACGGTCCAGAACATCCTGGTCTTCCGCTTCGCGAACGGCATCTTCGAACCGGTGTGGAACCATCACCACATCGACCACGTGCAGATCACCGTGGGCGAGTCGCTGGGGGTGGGTGACCGCGGCGCCTACTACGAGGAGTCGGGCGCCCTCCGGGACATGATCCAGAACCACATCCTTCAGCTTCTGTGTCTGGTGGCCATGGAGCCGCCGGTCACCTTCGAGGCCGACCCGGTGCGCGACGAGAAGACAAAGGTCCTGCGCTCCATCCGCCCCATCGCCCCGGACGAGGTGGACGCGATCGCGGTGCGCGGCCAATACGGCCCCGGGTTCGTGGAGGGCAAGCGCGTCAAGGGCTATCGCGAGGAGAAGGGCGTGGCCGCGGAGTCGATCACGGACGCCTACGCCGCGCTCCGGCTCCGCCTCGATAACTGGCGCTGGGCAGGGGTCCCCTTCTTCCTGCGCACGGGCAAGCGTTTTCCCAAGCGGGCGAGCGAGATCGCCGTGCAGTTCAAGCGGACGCCGCACCTGGTGTTCCGGCGCAACCCCGAGGCGGTGGCGGCGCCCAACTGGCTCGTCCTCCGGATCCAGCCCGACGAGGGCATCGCCCTGACGTTCGGGGCAAAGCGGCCCGGCCCGGAGCTGCGCATCGCCTCCGTCAACATGGACTTCGACTACGGCCAGGCCTTCGGCGGCGAGCCCCCCGAAGCCTACGAGCGCCTGCTGCTCGACGCCATGAAGGGCGACGCCACACTCTACGCGCGCAGGGAATGGGTGGACATCGCGTGGGAGATCCTGGCGCCCGTGCAGGAGCGCTGGAGCGCCGGCGACCCACGGCAGATCCCGAGCTACGAGGCGGGGACCTGGGGACCGGCCGAAGCCGACGTCATGATCGAGGGGCCCGGCCGTCGCTGGCGCCAGCCCTGAGCGCCCCGGCGATCGGCGCGGCACCGACCCGGGGCCGGGTCGCGCCGACGCGGCGGGCCAGGTTCCTCTACTGCTGCCGGAGCGGGGTGCCGGAGGCGGGATCGACGGCCTGGGCCTGGTTCGGGGGACCGACCACGCGCGTTGCCGTGACGGAGACGCACGTGTCGAACCAGCACGACCAGAAGCTCTCCCAGATGTCCACCTGGAGATAGCTGCCGGACTTCTCGTAGATCTGCGTGATCCCTTTGCCCGAGGAGGTCATGCTCGACAGGTTCTTCCAGCCGTTCGCCTCGAGCGTGGTGCGGAAAGCAACGCCGAGGCTGTCGGGCTCGAGCCGGCCGGAGTAGGCGAGCTTGGCCGCCTTCACCGTGGGGGACTCGATGATGACCGTGCGGTTCTGATCGAGATGAAGACCCCGGGGTACCGGGATGTCCTCGAACTCGCTGCGGACCTGCTTCGTGGTGGTCGAGGCGCACGCGGTCAGCATGGCGATGGCGGTGGCCAGGACAAGGAAACGGCGCATGGGTAGTACCTCCTGCTCGAGATCGTACCGTTGGTGGGGTCGATCCTCCAAGATTCTGGCGGGACTGCTCGCCGGGGCGCTGGCCGCACCCGCCGCGGTCCCCGCCCAGCCGGCTGTCCCTTCCCCCGTGGGCGCCGCCGATCCCGGGGATCTACGCCGGCGCGCCGAGGCGGAGGAAACCCGGCTGTTGTCGTACATCCCGCCCCTGGCCGACCCCGCGCTCGACTCCTATGTCGGCGGCCTCGTGGCGCGGCTCGTCCCCGATACGGCGACCGACGCGGCGGTCGCCGTGGTGGTTCTGCGGGACCCCTCGCTCAACGCCTTCTCGCTGCCGCACGGGCGGATCTACGTGTCCACTGGCCTGCTCACCGCGCTTCGCGGCGAGGACGAACTGGCCTTGATCCTCGCCCGCGAGGCCGCCCACATCGCCGCCGGCCACGCCGCCCGGGCGGCGGCGGCAGCGCGGCCGGCGATCGACCCCCCAGCGCACCGCTTCAAGGGTCTCGGCCTCGATCTCGCCTCGGCCGCGGCGGTCACAGGGTTCGGGCCGGAGCTCGAGCGCGAGGCCGACGCCGAGGGGCTGATGCGGCTGGCGCGGGCCGGCTTCCACCTCGACGCCGCGGCCCGCACCTTCGGCGACTTGCGAGGGGGGCGGGGCGGAGAGCGCGGTCCCCAGACGTTCCTCATGGGCAACGCCCGGTTCCTCGACGACCGCGAGGCGAGCATCCAGGAACTGCGCCGGGACAGGGCAGATGCCCCGGCCGCGCCGGGGCCCGGCGGCCCCGACCTGTTCGCGGAGGCGCTCCGGGTCGCAGTGCGGGAGAACGCGATGCTCGAGGGCCGGATCGGCCGGTTCGCCGCCGGGCGCGCCCAGCTCGCGCGGGCCCTGCGGCTGGCCCCCGGAGACCCGGTGGCGCACCTTCACGCCGGCGACCTCGATCGCCTGGAGGCGCAGGGGAGCCGCGGACGCGCCGACCGCCGGCGGCTGCAGGAGGAGGCGCAGATCGCCTACGAGCGCGCCGCCCTCCTCGCGCCCGAGTGGCCCGACCCCTTCCATCGGCTCGGGTTGCTGGCCTACGAGCTCGGCCAGCTCGACGCGGCCCGGGCGGCCTTCGAGCGCTACCTGGCGGTGGCTCCCGACGGACCCGACGCGCGCCGGGTCACGGAGTACCTGGCCGCCCTTCCGGTCCGGCGCTGAGGGGGGCGCCGAGAATCGCCGCGACGGACGCCCCTCGGGGAGGCGGCCGGAGCGGACCGGCCGGCCGGGGTCGCGCCCGCCGCCGGCCCCCCGGCCGCAGCCCGGCCGTAGTCGTCGTCGCGGCGGACGATGTCGTCCTCGCCGAGGTATCCCCCGTATTGCACCTCGATGATCACGGCCGTGCCGGGTCCCGGGTTCTCGATGCGATGCCACGCCCCGCGTGGCACGCTGACCGACTGGCGCGACCGCAATCGCCGGCGAGCGCTGCCCACACACACGTGGGCGGAACCCTCGACCACGACCCAGTGCTCGGCGCGATGGCGATGGCGCTGCAGGCTGAGCCGGTGGCCGGGCTCGACCACCAGGCGCTTCACCTTGTACCCCTCGCCCTCCTCCAGGGTCTGAAAGCCGCCCCACGGGCGCTTCTCGAAGGCGGTCGCTCCCCGCGGGAGCACGTCCGTTGCCCGGGTCTTCATTGGCTCCTCCCCAGGTGAACCGCGCCGGTCCGGCCTGCGCCCAGTGCCCTGAGTCAGAAACGTCGATGTTGTCGACGCCGGCACCGGCGCGCCCGAGAATGCGCAGCTGCCGCGCGTGGGCAAGGAACTCCGCGGTGACGGCGGTCGACGAGCGGGTGACGATCGCCTCGTAGTCCCCGAGCCGGGCGAAGAGCTCCTCCCGGGGCGCCTTGCTCGACACCAGGTCGACCCGGAAGCCGCGCGCCTCGAGGAAGGCGATGCCTTCCGGCGCGACGGTGTCGATGACGAGGACCTTCACCGGCTCATGCTAGCACGGGGGGGGCCGCCCTCCGGACCAGGCGCGCTCCCCGGGGCGCGTCGTCGCTCGCGGCGCGGTCCCGCCGTCGCGCTCCGGGTCAGGGCCCGGACAGGACCGCAGGGGCCTCGATCCGGAGGAGCAGGTCCTCACGGACCCGCCGCGAGATCGCGACCAGCGTGCCGCCACCATGATCTCTCGCCGGTCACCCGCTGCCCGCATGGTCGCCCTTCCGTGGCGTGCTGTGCCGATGCATCGCCGGGGCCCGGGATGCCACGAGATTCCCGGGCCGTGCTTAGCGCCGACCAGCAGCGCTCCGGTACAGGGTGCGGCCGTTGCCTCGCGCGAGGACCTCCACCCGGTCCGGCGGGAGCGAGACGATCACGCTCGCCCCGGGCTCGCGCGGGCTGAGCAGGAGAATGCGCCGGTCGGCCAGCCACTCGCGCCGCAGCCGCGCCCCGTCCCAGAACCACTCCGCCGCCTCCGGATACGTGCCGCCGAAGCCGAGCACGCTCCGCCGCGCCTCGAGCAGGATGGGGCGCCGGCCGGAGTAGAACTCGAGGGCGCCCGAATTCTCGATGGGGCCCTCGTGCACGAGGATCTCGTCGGAGCCGATGCGGGCGCCAATCTCGCGCGCCATGCCCGCCACCGAGCGGGACGCCGCGAACCCGTCCATGGCAGTGGCGGCCGCGGTCATGGCCGCGAGCATCGCGGTGAGGACGACGGCGAGGGCCGTGCGCGGCGCCCGGCGCCAGGCCAGGACCAGCAGGACGATGGCGGCGGCGCCGAACGCGACCGCCATGCGGCGGATCAGCGGATCGAGCGTGGCCCACACCGGTCCGGCCGCAGCCTCGCGCACGCCTCCCTCCTGGCGGGCAGAGACGTCCGACGCCGTCAGCACGGCCTCCGTGAAGGCGAGGCCGCCGCTCCACGCCACCGCCCCGAGTCCGATGGCGAGGATGCCGAGGATCGCGGCGTGAAGCACGATGGCGCCGCGCGCGGCGGCCGCCGCGCGATCCCGCCACCAGCGGACGGCGAGGAGGGCGAGCGCGGGATAGGCGGGCACGGCGTAGTGCGGCAGCGTGAAGGGCGATGCCGTGAACACGGCGAAGACGCCGACCGCCCATATTCCGAGCGCCGTCCAGGGGATCTCCTCCGGATCGCGCCAGGCCCGCCGGCGAACCAGGCTCAGGACCGCGAGCACGGCGGGAATGGTCCAGGGCAAGGCCCCGGCCGCGCCGACAGCCAGGAACTCGAGCGCGGACAGCGGCACGTCCTCGTCGGGGAAGTGCCGGGCGCGAGCGACGTTCAGGAGGTGATTGTCGACGACCGTGTACCAGAGGTACCCGGGCTCGCGCAATCCGGTGAGGGCGTACCAGCCGAAGCCGAGCCCGAGCATCGCCGCGATGGCCGGCGGCGGGAGCCAGTCCGTGACCGGCCGCAGGCGGCCCGCCAGGGCGCGGGCGGCGGCCACGGCCAAGAGGGGTCCGGCGAGCCCGAGGGGGTCCTTGGTCAGGCTGGCCAGGCCAAGAGCGGCGCCGCCGAGCACGGCGAAGGCGCGCCGCCCACGGGCAGCGCCGGCGAGCAGAAGCCCGGCGAAGCCCCACTGGATGGCGGCCACAAAGAGCGTTTCCGGGCGGACATACCTCCCATAGACGAAGAAAAAGGTCGAGGAGAGGAGGGCCGCGCCAGCCGCCACGCCCCAGCCCGGGCCGAGGAGCCGGGCGCCGAGACAGGTGGTGCCGGCCACGGCCAGCGTCGCCCCGATCACCGGCCCGAGGCGGGCCGCCCACTCGGTCGGACCCCAGATCGAGAAGGCGGCGGCGGCGATCCAGTAGAGGGCCGGAGGCTTGTCGAAGTAGCGAACGCCGTTGAGTCGCAGGTCGAGAGGAGTGCCCCCCGCCCACATCTCGCGCGCGATCTCCGCCTGCTGCCCCTCCCCCGGATCGTCGAGGGGCGTCACCCCGAGCCCCGGCGCCAGGAGGCCGATGGCCAGGAGCACCGCCAGGCCGATCGCCGCGGCCTCACGTCCCGATCGCGGGGCTCCGCCCGGTTGGCCCTGGGTCCGGGGCGCCATCCGGCTCCCCTCCGGCCGCGACGGCGCTTACAGGCTCCGGGCGATTTCCGCCAGCACCTGCTTCTCCACCGTGCGGTCGGTGGTCGGAATCTCCTCCTCCTTGTCCACCCAGAGGATGCGCTCCTCCTTCCACACCCGCCGCTCGACGGTGACTTCAGTCCTGTCGCGGCCCTCGCTCTTGATCACGATGCGGAGCCGGTGCTTTGTCCCCTTGGCGTAGACGCCGTAGTCCTCGCCGTTCAGCCCGCGGGATTTCGTCACGAGCCAGCCGACGGCGCGGTCCTCCTTGTCCACCTTCCACCCGAGGCTCGTGAGCACCGAGGTGGTCACCGTCCAGACCTTGTCGACGGGGGTGTTGAACACGCGGGTCCGGTCATCCTGGGCCGCCGCGAGCTGCGCGAGGCCCACCAGGAGCGCCGTGACCAGGAGCAGAGTGAGGTGTCGCATCGATCGTCGCATGGTCGTCCTCTCCATCATGAGTTCATGGGCTCGAGCCGGCCGCCGCGCAGGCGCAGGCACCGGTCGGTGTGGGCGGCGGTGCCGCCGCCGTGGGTGACGAGGATCACGGACGTGCCGCGCTCGCGCGCCTGCATCCTGAGCTCGCCCAGGACGACGCGGGCGTGATCGTCGTCGAGGTTGCCCGTGGGCTCGTCGGCGAGCAAGAGCGGCGGCGCGTTGAGGACGGCGCGGCAGTAGGCCACGCGCTGCTGCTCTCCGCCGGAGAGCTCCGCCGGGTAGTGGTTCCGCCGGTGCGCCACCCCCAGGCGCTCCATCAGGCGCATCGCCTCGCCGTGAGCCGCGCGGCGGTCGCGGCCGAGGTAGCGGGCGGCGAGCAGGACGTTGTCGAGGGCGGTCAGGCTCGAGACGAGCAGGAAGGCCTGGAAGACGTAGCCGATCCGGGTCCCGCGCACGCGGGCCTGGGCCCCGCGCCCGAGATGGCTCACCCGCTCGTCGTCGAACCAGATCTCGCCCGCGTCGGCAGGCTCGAGCAGGCCGAGCAGGTTCAGCAGGGTCGACTTGCCCGACCCCGAGGCCCCGACGATCGAGATGAACTCGCCCGCCTTGACCTCCAGGTCGACGCCCATGAGAACGGAGACGGGGGCGCCGCCCCCCCCGCGGTACGACTTCACCAGGGCCACCGCGCGGACGAGCACCGTCAGGTCCCCGCGGGGGAGAGCCGGCGGGGACCGCCAGCGCGACTCCTCGGCGCCGCGCCGGCCACCGGCGATCAGGTCCCCCGCCGCACCGCCTCGGCCGGCGACAGCCGCGCGATGCGCAGGGTGGCGTAGGTGGCAGCCATGGTCCCGAGCAGCATCGAGAAAACCATGGTGAAGGCGAGCAGCCGCGGGGAGAAGAAGAAGAGCTGCTGGCCGTCGCGCGCGAGGCGCCAGTCGACGAGGGTGCCGATGACGAGGGCCAGGAGCACGCCGAGGCCCCCACCGCCGAGGCTCACGGCGAGCGCCTCGCGGAGGACCTCGCCGAGAAGCTGGGCGTCGGTCGCGCCGAGGGCCCGCTTGATGCCGAAGTCGCGAATGCGCTCGAAGACGGACGCGGCCACGGTGTTGGAGAGCGACAGGCCGCCGATGACGAGCCCGAGGGTGCCGATGCCGAGGAGCAGCGCCGAGAAGAACACGGTCGAGGCGCGCAGCGTCTGGCTGAGCTCGCTCGGGATGGTGACGTTGACGCCCTTGACCCCGTCGCGGATGCGCCTCGCCACCGCGTCGGGGTCCTCCCCGTCGCGCCAGCCCACGGCCGCGCCGGAGTTGAGGTCGGCCCGCACGAGGCCGCCCGATCCGCTGCCGAAGACCTGCACGAGCAGCGGGTCGCGCCGGAGCCACAGGTCGCGCGCATCCTCGATGGTGACGATCGCGAATCGGTCGGGAGCCGTCAGCATCTTGTCGAGCACGCCGACCACGGTGAAGTCGACGCCGCCGAGGGGGAGCGCCGCTCCCAGGTCGAGGCGCCGCGCCGCCGCGAAATCGGCGCCGAGGACGGCCACCCGGCGATCGCCCGGCTGCAGAAAGCGGCCCCGGTCCACCGGCATCTGACGGTAGTGGCGGTTCGGCGACGGGACGGCGGCATCCACCCCGAGCACCAGCTCCTGGGTGAGTGTGAGGAACTGGGACACGCTCGGATTGAACGGGAGCATGACCTGCGCCTGCACCGCGGCCACGCCCGGGACCTGGCGGAGCTCGGCGATCCGCGCCGCGGTCAGGAGGCCTCCGCCGGTGAAGCCGGCCCCCATCCCGATCCCCGCCCCCGCCACCGAGATCTGACCCGTGACGAAGCGGTCGCCGCCCTGGATGAAGCGCGTGATGCGCTCGGCCATGGCGCCCAGGGCCACCAGGCCAGCCACACCGATGGCGATGCCGACCACGGTGAAGAGGTAGCCGCGCGGAATCAGGCGCCTCATCGGTCGCCGGCGGGTGCGCGGGCCGCGCTCATACCTCGCCCGCGCTTCCCCGCAGCGGCGGGGCGCCGGGCCCACCGGCGCCACTGCCGCTTCGCTCGGCCCCGGCGACCGGACCGGACTCGCCCCCGACCGGCGGGGCCGCGCCCACCACCGCGGCGATCCGGTCCTGCGAGTACACGCGCGCGATGAACGGCGTGAGGGCATCGACCCCGACGCCGCGCAGCGGCCGGTGCGCGAGGAGCAGGGCGAGGAGGGCGGGCGACGCCACCGCGCCAACCGCGAGGAGTGTGAGACAGCGCGTTTCCACGCTCTGCCACCAGGCCCACCCGCTCTCGCTCATCCGGTTCAGCATGAACAGCCCGGCGGCGGTCGCCAGCGCGGCGGGATTGCCCCGGTACGGGGCGACGAAATGTACCAGCTCCCGGTGTCGCACGCGCCGGCGCTCGCCCAGGAACGGCTCCGGGACGGCACGGACCAGCAACAGGGCCTCCCGCCCGAGCGCCCGCATCACCGCGCCGGCGAGGTAACGCCCCACCGCGATTCCGTCTGACACCGGGCGGAAGCGGCTCCGTCGGCCGGAGACGGGCCGGGCCCGGATGGCGACGTCGCGCAGCGGCCAGCCGAGGGCGGCCGCGCGGACGAGGACCTCCGTCTCGAGGACGAAGCCCCCGCGCATGGGGCCGAGGTCGCGCAGCAGCGCCGAGGGGTAGACGCGAAACCCCGACTGCGTGTCCACGAGGGGCACGCGGGTCAGGGCGTTGATGAAGAACCCGGCCACCCGCATGGCGTTGAGCCGATCGGACGGGATCGTCGCCGCGGCGGGAGCGGGGACGGCGCCCCCGAGCAGGCGGCGCCCGACGATCAGGGCGCGCGGGGCGGCCTCGGCCGCGTCCAGCAGGCGCGGGACGTCGTCCGGATCGTGCTGGCCGTCGCCATCGAGGGTCACGATGCGCTCGACGCCCCGCGCGCGCGCCTCGGCGAAGCCCGCCTGCAGGGCCGCACCCTTGCCCCGGCGCCGGGGCAGACGCACCACGTCCGCCCCGGCCGCGCGAGCGGCGCTGGCGCTGCCATCCGCCGATCCGTCGTCGACCACAAGCACGGACCCGTGACACCGGGCCCGGGCGGCGATGCCACCGATGGTCGCCGCCTCGTCGAACACCGGGATCAGGATCAGGTGGTCGGTCACGTCGACGCCCCGACCACGATAGCCGTGCGACAGCCGCCCCGCGCAACCCCGTGAACGAGCGCGGGCCGCCGACGCCGCCCGGCCTCGAGCGTGGCCGCGATCACCCGGAGGGCGCCGAGGCCGCCGTGCTGGCCGAAGACCGGCGCGATCGAACGGGGCGGGCACAGCGCTCCCGCGGCGCGCAGATCGGCCGACAGGAGCGCCACCTCCCAGTCATCCGCGGCGGGATCGCCATTGCCGGAGCCGAAACAGGCGCCGAGGGTACCCGGGCCGAGCCCGAGCCGGGTCAGGAGCGCCACGACGGGCGATCGCGGATCGCGGCGCGACGGGCGCGCCGTGTGCGGAGCCACCGGAACATTGCCCCAGGCCGCCCCGAGCACTTCGCCCAGGACGCGCGCGCCCCGGCCGCGCGCCGCGCCGTGCTCCTCGAGGACGAGGAAGGTCGCGCCCTCCCCGAGCACGACCCCGTTGTGGTCGGAGGCAAAGGGCCGGCATCCCTCCGGCCCCGTCCCGGCCGTGGGCGACAGCACGCCCATGCGCGCAAGCTGCCGGTACACCGATCCCCAGATCTCGTCGACGCCCCCGGCGAGGACGGCCGTCGCCTGTCCGCCGGCGACGAGCGCCGCCGCTCGCGCCACCGCGAGATCCCCCGCCACCGTCGACTGGTTGAGCGTCACGCCCGGACCCTGCGCGCCCACCGCGATCGCGATCTGGGCGGCCATGGAGTTCATCACCGTGTTGGGAAAGATCATGGGCGACAGACCACCGGGGCCACGCCGCAGGAAGCCGCCGGCAAACTCCTCGCTGGAGCGGAAGTCGCCGAGCTCCGTCCCGACGACGAGGCCGAGATGCGGCCCGGCCCCGACGCCGCTGTCGGCCATGGCGAGGCCGCTCGCCGCCACGGCGAGCTGGCCGATGCGCGAGAGGCGCCGCGCGGCGTCGCGATCGACATGGGCGTCGAGGGCGCCGGGGGCCACCTCGGCGGCCAGGCGGCTCGGAGAGTCGTCGAGCGCAAAGGCCCGCACCGGCCCGATGCCCGACCGCCCGGGCTCGAGCGCGGCCTCGACCGCGGCGAGACCGCCGGCGCCGAGCGCGTTCACCGTGCCCACGCCGGTGACGACCACCCGCGCCCGCTCCGTCATCGGGCGAACACGAGACTCACGTTCTGGCCCCCGAACCCGAAGGAGTTCGACATGGCGATCTCCACCGCCGCCGGGCGGGCCGCCGCGGGAACGCAGTCGAACGGCACCTCCGGGTCGACGGCGGCGAGGTTGGCGGTGGGCGGGATCAACTCGTGCTGGAGGGCGAGCAGCGTGGCCACCGCTTCCGCGGCTCCGGCCGCGGCCATCGTGTGCCCGATGAGGGACTTGGTCGAGCTGATGAGGACGCCGCCCTCGCCGAACACGCGGCGCAGGGCGCCGGCCTCGATGCGGTCGTTCTGCGCAGTGCCGGTGCCATGGGCATTGACGTAGCCGACCGCGGACGGCTCCCGGCGCGCCGCCGCCAGGGCGAGCCGCATGGCGCGCACCATGCCCTCGCCCTCTGGATGCGGGGCGGTGACATGGTGGGCATCGGTGGTCACCGCCGTTCCCAGCAGCTCGCCGTGGACGCGCGCGCCCCGGGCGCGGGCTGCCGCCGCGTCCTCGAGCACGACGAACGCCGCCGCCTCGCCGATCGACATGCCGCGCCGGCCGACGTCGAACGGCCGGCACGGCTCGGGATCGAGGAGCTTGAGCACGTTGAAGCCCATGAAGCAGATCCGGGTCAGGGCGTCCACGCCTCCGGCCACGGCGCGGGAGACGACGCCGGCGCGGATCAGGTCCGCCCCGAGCGCGAGCGAGGCCGCCCCGGAGGCGCACGCCATCACCACCGTCTCCTTGGGTCCACCCAGGCCGAGGCGCCAGCCGAGGGTCTCGGCGTGCGTGGAGGGGAGGATCGACAGGAGGGCCCGCGGGCGCGGCGAGGATCGCCCGGGCTCCCGGACCTGTGCCCAGTACCACGCCTCGGCCTCGAGCATGCCCCCGCCCACCGCGCCCACGACGAGCGCGGTGGCGGCTCGCTCGGCGCGGCTCACCTCCGCGTCGGCGATGGCCTCGCGCGCCGCGGCCAGGGCCAGCCGATCGCCACGGGCCCGGCGGCGCGAGGCGGCGAGGCTGGTCATCGCCCCGGCCGGAATCTCGGCGGCGATCCGGGCGCGGAAGCCCTCGGTGTCGATCAGGGTGACCGGACGGATGGCGCAGGTGCCCGCGCTGAGGCCGGCCCAGAAGGGCTTGACCCCCACGCCGTACGGGCTCACCACGCCGAGGCCGGTCACGACAACGCGGGTCATGGCGCTCCGGTCCCGTCAGGCGTGCCCCGCCCGGGTCAGGATGAACCGCGAGAGAGTGTCCATGGAGAGAAAGTCGTCCGCCAGATCCTCACCTTCCTCGATGACGACGCCAAACCGCTCCTCCAGGGCCACCGACAGCTCGATGAAGTCGAGGGAATCGAGCCCGAGCGAGCCCTCCACTCCCTTGGGCAGCGTGGTGTCGAGCGTCATGTCGGCGGCTCGCCGCGGATCGAACCGCAGGCGCTCGACCACGATCGTCTTGATCTCGTCCAGCACTTCCTTCTGGGTCATTCGCTCCCCTCCCTCATCCCCGCCCCGACGCCGGAGGTCGGTCCGCCCCAGATCAGCGTGACCTCCTCCCCGCCCCAGCGCGCGCTCACCGCGATCGGCCCGGCGCCCGCGACGACGCTCCGGCGGAGCCCCAGAGCAGCCAGGGGCTCGCAGGAGAACGTCTCGCCCACGCGCCGTCGCACATCGTCCCGTCCCGCGGTCGCGACGCCCTCCTCGAGGGCGAGCGTCCCCGTGCCGCGCTCGAGCCACGCGCAGCCCGCCGCCTCGACGAGCGGATCCTCGCCCGACCGCACCCGCGCGTAGAGATCCGCGCACTCGTCGAAGATCTCGACGGCGAGCACCAGGACCCGGTCGCACGTCGCGCCGGCCAGGAGCCCCGCCGCATGCCAGATGGCCCGCAGCGTGCTGACCCCGCCACCGATGAAGATGGTGAGAGGACCAGTCAGACCGTACTCGATCGCCACCTCGGCGGGCGCGGCCGCCGGCGCCGTGTAGGGGAAGTACACGGCGCCCGGCCGCTCGATGAACGCCCGGTTGGACGGGCCGTAGGCGGCGGCCGTGACGTAGATGAGCGCGGTTCGCGCTCCCGCGATCGCCTCTCGGCGGGCCCCTGCATCTTCCAGCATGGCGCCGACCGCCGCAACTGCCCAGAGGCAGTCGCGGGTGGCCCGCCGGAAGCGCTCCTCGTCGAGGGCGGGGCGGCCGAGCGAGACCACGGGCCGCCCGGCCGCGGCCCGGCGCGCGTCCTCGGGCAGCGCGCCGAGCCCGGGCCCCCAGCCGGAGCGCCAGCCAAGAGCGCGCACGATCGGCGCGTTCACGGGGGCGCACCCTCCAGGACGAGGGCCCCGTTGCAGCCGCCGAAGCCGAGGCAGGTGCTCAGGCTGATGCGGGGCCGCGCCACTCGCGGCGCTCCGCGCACGCAGTCGATCCCGAAGGTCGGGTCGGGATCGTCGAGATTGAGCGTCGGCGGGATCAGCCCGTGCCGGGAGGCGAGCAGGCACATGATAGCCTCCAGGGTGGCGGCGGCCCCCATGGTGTGCCCGATCACCGGCTTGATGGAGTTGACGGGCACGGCGGACGCGCGGGCGCCCAGCACGCGCATGAGCACCCCGCTCTCGATGGGATCGTTGAGCGCGGTGGCGGTGCCGTGGGCGCTGACGAAGTCGATCCGATCCGGCCCGATCCCGGCCTCGCCGAGGGCGACGTGGATCGCATGCTCGAGACCCCGGCCCTCGGGGTGAGGCGCGGACACGTGACTGCCGTCGCTGATCGTGGCGTAGCCCAGCACATGGCCGAGGACGCGGGGCCCGGCCTCGGCCCGCCGGCGCAGCATCACGAGCGCGGCCCCCTCGCCGAGAAGGAGCCCGCTGCGGCGCCGATCGAAGGGGCGCACCCGGTCCCGGGTCAGGGCGCGCAACACGTCGAACCCGCGCATGACGAAGCGGCACAGGATGTCGTAGCCGCCGGCGATGACCGCGTCGGCCTGGCCATGGCGCAGGAGGTCGGCCCCGACTCCGATGGCGGTCCCGCCGGCGGCGCAGGCGGTCGCCACGGTGAGCACGGGCCCCCGCACCCCGAGCCAGCGCGCCAGGTTGCGGGCGGGCGCGTCGTAGAGCGCCCCGCGCAGGCGCTTGCCGGAGCGATCGCCGGAAAGCGCTCGCTCGCCCTCCTCCACCCCGCCGAGGGCGGTGCCCACCACCACCGCCACGCGCCGCGGGTCGACAGGGAGCGGGCGTCCGCCGACCTGGCCACAGAGATCGTCGGCCGCCGAGACGAGCAGCCGCGTGGCGCGGCAGTCGGGGATCCCGGTCCAGTCGTCGATCCGGGTCAGCGTCTTGATCTCGCCGCCGCGGCCCACGCGCAGGTCGGACACCGGGAACCGCTCGATCGGCGAGATGCCGTCCGCTCCCGTGACGAGCGCCGACCAGAACGAGTCGACGTCCTGGGCGACCGCGGTGCACACACCCGCGGCCACCACGACCGTGGGCTCACGGCCCGGCACGGCCGTCACCGGCGAGCCGGGACCCCGAGGGCATCGGGAACGCCACGCGTTCAGCCCAGGGTCGAGAACCCTCCGTCGACGGGGATGGCGGTGCCCGTGACGAAGTCTGAAGCCGGGCTCGCCAGGAACACGGCGACACCCTCCATGTCCTCGATGGTGCCCCACCGGCCCGTCGGCGTGCGGGCGAGGACGCGCTCGTGCAACCCCGAGACCTCCGCGCGCGCGCGCGTGGTCAGATCCGTCTCGATCCAGCCCGGCAGCACGGCATTGACCTGGATGTTGTCGCGCGCCCACGCCGTGGCGCAGACCTTGGTGAGCTGCACGATCCCGCCCTTGGAGGGCCCGTAGGCCGTCACGAACGGCGCTCCGAAGATGGACATCATGGAGCCAATGTTGATGATCTTGCCTCCGCCCTGGGCTTTCATGAGGGGGTAGACCTGCCGGCTGGCCAGGAAGGCGCTCGTCAGGTTGGTGTCCATCACCTCGTGCCACTCCTCGATCGCCAGATCCTGGGGAGGCTTGCGGATGTTGATGCCGGCGTTGTTGACCAGGACGTCAAGGCGCCCGAAGCGATCGACGACCGCCTTGACCATGTCCGTCACGGAGGACTCGAGCGCCACGTCGACGGCCACCGCCATGGCCTGGACGCCGAGCTTGGCCAGTTCCTCGACCGCCCGCCGGCTCTTCTCCTGGTTGCGCGCCGCGACCGCGATGGCCGCGCCGGCGCGGGCGAGGCCGCGGGCCATGCCGAGGCCGATACCCCCGTTGCCGCCGGTGACCACGGCCACCCGGCCCTTGAGGTCGAACAGATGCAACGCGTCTCCTCCCTCGGCAATGCCCCGGGCGTTCCGCCCGCGGCCGTCGTCGGCTCCACCCGCACACACCACGTGCTCAGAGGAGTCTACCCGGAAGCCCGGCGATGGGGTAGTGCGGCTGCGGGCCCGGCGTCCGGCCGGACGCCCGGCCCGCGGAGAGCGATCAGGCGGTCAGGACAGGTCGGCCGACCGGAGCCGCCGCCAGGCGAGCCGGTGCTCGCGGAACAGGTAGGCGAGCATGGCGACGGCGGCCAGCACGTTGGCGGCGACGATTGTCCACCACGCCAGCGTGTCGAACAACCACTCGGCCAGGATGGCCACAAGGGCGACGAAGAAGACCTCGAAGCAGCAGAACAGCATGAAGAGGGCGATGAGCAGACGCGGCTCGTGATCGGCGAGGGCGAGCAGCGCGGCGATCAGCCAGCCGAACAGGATGAACGCCGCCCCGTGGAGCAGGGTGTACTTGAGGATCAGCGGGACGGAGATCACCAGGGCGCTGGGATCGCGCAGGCCCTCGAACACCGCGGCGCCCAGCAGCGCCGGTGTCCGCAACGGCTGGCCGGCGGCGAGATCGTACACGAGGAACCAGATGGCGACCGCACTCGCCCCCACGAGCCCGGCGATCGTCCCCTCGCGGAACGGGCGCATCCACGGCCCGAGGAGGACGCGGCCGAGCGCGCGCCGCCCGACGAAGAAGTAGACGAGCATGCCGCCGGCCGCGAGCGCGTTGCCCACGAGGATGGTCCACCACGCCAGGTCGTTGAGCACGGGCCGGGCGAACCACGTGAGCACGGCGAGGAAGGCGACCTCGAAACAGAGCAGGCCGATGAACAGGGTGAGCAGGCGACTGGGCTGACTCTGGGCGGACGTCACGAGGAACGCAAGAAGGATGCCGATCATGGCGAACGCCACGCCGTGGAGCACCGTGTACTGGACGACGATCCCCGGCGTGACGGACACTGCGGCCGGATCGCTGACCCCCTGGAGCGCGGCCGCCCCCAGAACCGCCGGCGTGCGAAAGGGCCGCCCGTGAGCGGCGTCGTAGATGAGGAACCACACCGCGACCAGCGCCGCGCCGATGAGACCGGCGATGATCCCCTCGCGGAGGTACCGGAACCTGGAGGTCATGAGGCCCTCCTTTCCCTGGATACGGGAGCGCTTCCGGAGGACGGGACCCGGGCGGCTCTGACGCTGGTGTCCCGAGTCAGAAGGTCGTCGATGCGCGGCCCCGGGTGGGGTGGGGGCCTTCCCCGCGGGGCCGTATCTTCTGCGGATTGCCGAAGCCACGCCCCATCCATCTCGTGGCCCAACTGAGTGCCGGCGACGCTCCCGCGTTACTGGCGTGTCCCGCGGGGAGGGGCCCCACCCCGCCCGGCGCTCCGTCGGCGCGTTCCTGACTCAGGACACTAGCGGTATCACCGAACCGGCCTCGGAGCAACTGATCCGGATCAGGGTGATCAGGTTCGGGCCAGGACCTTCAGGACCTCCTCGCCGAAGAGACCGGCGCGCCAGCGGCGGAAGCCATCCACCTCGGCGAGGGCCAGGGCGTCCCCCGGGGGATCCGCAGCCAGGCGGTCGATCAGGCGCTGGGGCAGCACCAGCCCGGGCTCGAAGCCGAACTGCTGGCATGCTGCGGTGCGCCATTCGCGCAGGGCCTCGGCCCGGTGGCGCACCGCGGCCGGGATGGACGGACGCGGCCGGCGGGGCCGCACGGGAAGGTCCGAATCGGGGAGGCTCTCGGCACGCGCCACCGCGGCCAGGATCATGTCGCCGAAGCGCCGCACAACGGACGGGCTACACCCCGGCACGGCGAGCACCTGCGCCGCGTCGCGGGGCCTGAGCGCGGCCAGGCGAACCAGCCCGTCATTGCCGACGATCATGAACGGGGGCCGGTCCAGCGACAGGGCGAGGTTCTCCCGGGCCCGGTACAGCTCGCGCAGGGCGGCCAGCCCGCGCGGGTCGAGGTCGGTCGTCCCCTTGAGCCAGAGATAGGCGTCCTGATCGACGACGCGATCGGGCACGCCGAGGGCGGCCAGGGCCGCGCACTCCTCCTCGACCCACCCGAGCCGGCCCAGCGCCTCGAGATCGGCGACGAGCCGCTCGCGCAGCGGGATGAGGTGGAGCACGTCGTTGACGGCGTACTCCTCCTGATCCGCCGTCAGCGGCCGGCGCGACCAATCGTCCTTCTGGCGCGACTTGCCCGGCTCGACGCCCAGGTACCGCCGCAGCAGGCCGTCGAGGCTCAGCGAGGTGACGCCGAGGAAGCGCGCGGCGATCGCGGTGTCGAACAGCGCGCCGACGGAGAAGCGGTACAGGCGCTTGAAGTAAGCCAGGTCGTTGTCCGCAGCGTGCAGGACCTTGACGGTGGCGGGATCGGCAAACAGATCGCCCAGGGCACCGAGATCGGCGACCGCGAGCGGATCGACCAGGACGCCGGGACCATCCGGCGGGGCGATCTGCACCAGGCAGAGCTTGCCGGGATAGTGATGGAGGCTGTCGGCCTCGGTGTCCACCGCCACCGCCGCCGCGCCGCGAAGGCTCCGGGCGAGGGCATCGAGCTCCGCCGGAGTCCGCACCCAGGACGTCATGGCCCCTCTGTTATACTATGCGGCCGGCGTCGACCATGACTCGGCTGCGCGACGACGGCGCGGGCCCGCGGCGCGGTACGATGCGGGCAACGTCGGTCCGGCGCGAGCCGCGCGGCCAGGGCGCGGCCGACGGTGCGCGGCGGGCGCCAGTGGAACGTCGCGCAGGCCACGGCCGCGCATGCCAGGAGGACACCGCGCATGAAGATCGCAGGATCGAGCATCGTCGTCACCGGCGGCGCCTCGGGCCTCGGCCGCGCCACCGCCGAGCGCTTTGCCGCGGCCGGCGGACGCGTGACCCTCCTCGACCTGGCCCGACAGCCCGGAGCCGAGGTGGCCCGCGCCATCGGGGGCGAGGTCCTGTGGGCGCCCGCCGACGTCGCCAGCGCCGACGACGTGAGCGCCGCCCTCGACGCCGCCGCGCAGCGATTCGGGTCGATCCACGTGGTGGTCAACTGCGCGGGCATCGCCATCGCCGAGAAGACCTTCGGCAAGCGCGGCCCCGCGGACCTGGCCGCCTTCACCCGGGTGATCCAGGTCAATGTGATCGGGACGTTCAACTGCATCCGACTGGCCGCCGGCCACATGGCGAAGAACGTCGCCGGCGACGACGGCGAGCGCGGCGTGATCATCAACACCGCCTCCGTGGCCGCCTTCGACGGGCAGATCGGCCAGGCCGCCTACTCCGCGTCAAAGGGTGGCATCGTCGGCATGACCCTGCCGATCGCTCGCGACCTCGCCGAGCTGGGGATCCGCGTCTGCACGATCGCCCCCGGGCTGTTCGACACCCCGCTGATGGCGACGCTCCCGGAGGCCGCGCGCGCGTCGCTCGGCAAGCAGGTGCCGTTCCCGTCGCGTCTCGGGCGGCCCGCCGAGTATGCGGCGCTCGCCCAGCACATCGTGGAGAACGCCATGCTCAACGGCGAGACGATCCGCCTGGACGGCGCCATCCGGATGCAACCCCGATAGCACGCCGCTCCTGGCGTCGAGCCTGATGACAGCTCTTCCGCGGCCAGCTCCCGCAATTTCGTTGGACGATGCAGACACGACAGGCTCTACACGAAATCGCCCAGCGCGGCCGGTGCGGGCACGCAGATCAGATCCACCGCCGCAGGAGGACGATCCGGTGCTATCGGCGGGGCCACGATCACGGGCAAGCGCATCCTGGTGGTTGACGACGAGCCGCTCATCCGGCGGCTGGTCGCGGATACCCTGAGTGTTCACGATCACCATGTGGACATGGCCAGCGATGGAGCCGAGGCGCTGGCGCGACTGGACGCGGGCACGCGCTACGACGCCATCATCAGCGACGTGGACATGCCCCGCGTGGACGGCCCGCAGCTCTACCGCGAGATCGAGCGGCGTGACCCCGCGCTGCTCCGGCGATTCGTGTTCGTCACCGGCAACGTCCTCGCGGACCTTCAGGCCTTCATCGACGAGACCAACGCGGCTCTCCTGCGCAAGCCCTTCCAGATCCAGGAGATGCTCGAGGTGGTCCAGGATCTCCTCGCCGACCGCCGGTAGCGTCCGGGGTCAGCCGCGGGTCGGCGGCTTGTAGCGGATGCGGTGGGGCTGGTCGGCGGCGGCGCCCAGCCGCTTGCGCCGGTCCGCGTCGTAGTCCTGATAGTTGCCCTCGAACCAGATCACGGTGCTATCGCCTTCGAAGGCGAGCATGTGCGTGGCGATCCGGTCGAGGAACCAGCGGTCGTGACTGATGACCACCGCGCATCCTGCGAACGACAGAAGCGCATCCTCGAGAGCCCGCAGCGTATCGACGTCGAGGTCGTTGGTGGGCTCGTCCAGCAGCAGGAGGTTGCCGCCGGTCTGGAGGACCTTGGCCAGGTGGACGCGGTTTCGCTCGCCACCGGAGAGGTCGCCGACCCTCTTCTGCTGGTCGGCTCCCTTGAAGTTGAACGACGCGGCGTACGCGCGCGAGGCGACCTGGCGCGTCCCGAGCTGGATCTGCTCGGCGCCGCACGAGATCTCGTGCCAGACCGTCTGGTCGGCGGCCAGGGAATCGCGGCTCTGGTCGACGTAGGCCAGGCGCACCGACTCGCCGACGCGGAGGGCGCCCCGGTCGGGCTTCTCCTGCCCGGTGATGAGCCGGAAGAGCGTGGTCTTCCCCGCCCCGTTCGGGCCAATGACGCCGACGATGCCCCCGCGCGGGAGGTTGAACGTCAGGTCCTCGAACAGCAGGCGGTCTCCGTAGCCCTTGGCGACTCCCTCGGCCTGCACGACGACGTCGCCGAGCCGCGGCCCGGGCGGGATGATGATCTCGGCCGCCTGCTGGCGATCCTCGGGATTCTCGGCGAGCAGGGCCTCGTACGAGGCGAGGCGCGCCCGGGACTTGGCCTGGCGCGCCCGGGGCGCCATCCTGACCCACTCCAGCTCGCGCTCGAGGGTGCGCTGGCGCGCCGACTCCTGCTTCTCCTCGACGGCGAGCCGTTCTCGCTTCTGGCCGAGCCATGAGGAGTAGTTGCCCTCCCAGGGAATGCCGGCCCCGCGGTCCAGCTCGAGGATCCACCCGGCGACGTTGTCGAGAAAGTACCGGTCGTGGGTGATGGCGACGACGGTGCCCGGATACTCCTTCAGGTAGCGCTCGAGCCAGGCCACCGACTCCGCGTCCAGGTGGTTCGTCGGCTCATCCAGCAGGAGCACATCGGGACGGGAGAGCAGCAGCCGGCAGAGCGCCACGCGCCGGATCTCGCCTCCCGACAGCGTGGCGATGTCAGCCTCGCCGGGCGGAACCCGTAGGGCGTCCATGGCGATGTCGACCGTGCGGTCGAGCTCCCAGGCGTTCTGGGCCTCGATGGCGTCCTGCACCCGTGCTTGCTCCTCGAGCAGCTTCTCCATCTCGGCCGGCTCGAGGGGCTCGGCGAAGCGCGCGTTGATCTCGTCAAAGCGGCCGAGGAGGGCCCGGGTCCCGGCCACACCTTCCTCCACGTTCCCGCGCACGTCCCGCGCCGGGTCCAGCCGGGGCTCCTGTGGCAGGTAGCCGACGCGCAGATCAGGGGCGCGCCACACGTCGCCGAGAAAATCGGTGTCGACGCCCGCCATGATCCGCAGGAGGGAGCTCTTCCCGGCGCCGTTGGCTCCGAGCACGCCGATCTTCGCGCCGGGGAAGAAGGACAGCCAGATCCCGCGCAGGATCTCCCGCTTGGGTGGCACGAGCTTGCGGAGATCCTTGAGCGTGAAGACGAACTGGTGGGCCATCGCGGTTCCTCTCGCGGCGTCCAGCGCCGCACCGGGCAGAATTGCAGGGGATGGGAGGGGGTCACCGGAGACCCGGAATCGGCGTCGAGGCGAAGGAGCGGGCCGGTGCGCGCCCGGCTCGGATGTCTAGGGAGTCTCGGCCTGGCCCGGCGGCTGCGTGATCACCGCGATCTCACCGACCTCCACGTGCCCCGCCGGGGGCGGCGGCTCGATCGGCGCGATGGCGATCGGGTGGATGCCCTGGGCGGCGGGCCAGCAGATCATCGAGCCATCCCGTTCTTCGCGGCAGGCGGCCATGGTGGCCAGTCCGCTGGGCCGCCCCGGGGGACTGGACCCGTGCGTGTTCGCCACCACCAGGTAGGAGCCGATCATCACGATGGCCTGCGCGGCGGTCGCCGCCAGCTGGCCCAGCAGCACGGGATTCGCCTGCGCCGGCGCCGCGGAGCCAATGAGGATCGCGGCTGCAACCACCGCGACCGACCGGGAGACAGCCCTCCAGATTGGCATGGCGGGATTATACAGGAGCCCGGCCGGCCGCGCTTCGTACTTCCGCCGCTCCGGAGTCGAGCGTCATCACGGTGTCGAGGAACCGGAGGGCACCGGGAGGAGCAGGACCTACTCGATCCTGGCGTACACCCCCGGCGGCACGACGCGAAACACGCGGATCGGGGCCGAGACGTTCTTGAAGGAGCGAGCGCCGAGGTCGGCCAGGACCGTGTGAGCCCGGATGCGCTTCGCCGTCTCGGGACCGACGACGATCTCGTCGCCGACGGCGGACGCGGCGATCCGCGCGGCCAGGTTCGTCGTCGGGCCGCTGGCGGTGAAGGTCCAGCGCTGGCCGCCCGCCGCCCCGAGCTTCGTCGCCCCCACGAGGGCCTCCCCGGTGTTGATGCCCATGTGCAGCTCGACGGCGGGCAGCGTGCCGGCGTGCCGCTCGTTCAGCTCCGCGGTCCGCTGGCGGATGGCGAGAGCCGCCCGCACTGCGTTCAGCGCGTGGTCGCGCAGGGCCCGGTCACGCCCGTCGGGAGTCCCGCCCTGGAAGATCACCATGAGGCCGTCCCCCGCGGTCTCGTTCACGTCGCCGTGATGGGCGCGGATGATCTCGAGGAACCCGGAGAAGTACGTCTGGACCAGGGTGTTGAGGGTCTGCGGCTCGAGCTGCTCGCTCAGGCGCGTGTATCCCGCGATGTCCAGGAAGAGGACCGACACCTCCTCGCGCCGCTTCTCCAGCTCGGTGGCGGCCGGATCGCGCTCGAGCAGGTTCTTGACGGCGTCGGGGACGAACTTGGACAGCTCCCCCTTGAGCTGCTCGAGCAGCTCCACCTGCCGGCGCGAGGCCTGCAAGCTGGTGAGCGCCGACGCGAGCTCGGTGTTGCGCGCGGCAAGCTCGTCGCGGGCGTGGGCGAGCCGGCCCGTCATCTCGTTGATGGCCTGGCCGAGCTGGCCGATCTCGTCGCGGGACGGCGCCGTCACCCGCGCCTCGAGATCGCCCGAGCCGATCCGCCGGGCAAGCGCGGCCAAGCCCTGGATCGGCCGCACCACCACCTGCCGCATCGCGACCGCCAGCACGGCGCCAGCGGCGACGATCGTCAGGAGGCCGATCAAGACCTGGCGGTTGCGCTGGGCGCGCAGCGCGACGAGCACCGGCTCCATCGACGTCGACACGCGCACCACTGCGCGCACCCGGTGATCGCTGCCGTGGCAGCCCTGGCACTTCTCCTGGTTCGGCACCGGCCGGTACAGGACGAACAGGGGGACACCATCCCGCTCCTGGACAGCCTCCTGCGTCTCCTGCGTGTCCACCGCCCGCGTGAAGAGGGGGCCGGTCACGGTCCGCGTCGGCTCCCGGCGCATGCTGCGGATCTTCTCGAACACCTCCGTGGGAAGCCCCGCCGCCTTTTCGACCTCCTCGAGGGTGACGAGGTCGCTGAAGGCCTCGACGCCGTTCCGCCGGAAGATGTCGAGGCCCTCCACCACCGGGGTGCTGCGCATCTCCTGGATGAGGACGCGCGTCACGTCCGGGCGCTCCTGGAGCATGGCGCTCTCGATGCTCGCGACGACGGCCTCGGTGAGCCGCCGCGCCGCGACCTTATTCTGCTCGAGGAGCAGGGCC
>DATKEI010000111.1:0-13199 GCA_035544455.1 Binatia bacterium
GCGCCGGGCGAGGGGCCGGACGCCGCCCGGATCGCGTCCCTGGCCGACGACATCGCGGCCGCGGTCGCGGAGGGCCGCGAGATGGCGCTGGTGTCCTCGGGCGCCATCGTCACCGGGATGGCCCGCCTGAAGATGGCGGCGCGCCCCCGGTCCATCCCCGAGAAGCAGGCCGCGGCCGCGGTGGGCCAGTCGGCGCTCATGTGGCACTACGAGCAGGCGTTCTCGCGCCACGGCCTGCGCGTTGGCCAGGTGCTCCTGACCGGCCAGGACATCAGCGACCGCTCGCGCTACCTGAACGCCCGGAACACGCTGCTGACGCTCCTCGCGTTCGGGGTGCTCCCGATCATCAACGAGAACGACACCGTCGCCATCGACGAGATCAAGGTGGGCGACAACGATAACCTGGCGGCCCTGGTGGCCCACCTGATCGAGGCCGACCTGCTGGTGTTGCTCACCGACGTCGACGGCCTCTATCAGGGCGACCCGCGCCGCGACCCCCGGGCCCGCCGCCTGGCCACCGTGGAGGCCGTCACCGAGGACATCTACCGGCTCGTCTACGACGACGTCCCTCGGGTCTCGGTGGGCGGGATGACGACCAAGCTCCAGGCGGCGCAGAAGGCGAGTGCGTCCGGCATCGGCATGGTCATCGCGAGCGGACGCGAGCCCGGCACCCTGCGGCGGTTGCTGCGCGGCGAGGACGTCGGGACATGGTTCCAGCCCCGGGAGGACCGCCTGGCTGCGAGAAAGCGGTGGATCGCCTTCGCGGTGCCTCCGCAGGGCCGGCTCACGGTTGACGCCGGCGCGAAGAAGGCCTTAACTGAGAGGGGCAAGAGCCTGCTTCCTTCGGGCCTGGTCGACGTCGAGGGGGATTTCTCGGCCGGGGCGGTGGTGACTCTCGCCGAGCGGGGCGGCGCCGAGTTCGCGCGCGGCCTCGCCAACTACGACGCCGAGGAGATTAGGCGGATCCGCGGGGTCAAGACCGGAGACATCGAGCAGGTGCTCGGCTACAAGGGGTTCGACGAGGTCATTCACCGCGACAACCTGGTGGTGCTGTGAGACCCCGGGAGGAGACATCGGGGATGGATATCGCGGCGCTGGTCGAGGCCCGGGCCCGGGCCGCGCGGGAGGCGGCGCAGCGGCTCGCGCTGTCGCCGACGCGGGTGAAGAACGAGGCGCTCGCCCAGATGGCGCGCGGTCTCGAGGAGAAGGTCGCTCCCATCCTGGAGGCCAATCGCGCCGACCTCGACGCCGCCCGCGCCCGGGGCTTCGCGCGAGCGTTCATCGACCGCCTGACGCTGACCGAGAACCGCATCGAGGAGATGGCGGCGGGGCTCCGGCAAGTGGCCGGTCTGCCCGATCCCGTGGGGGAGACGGTCGAGGCCTGGCGGCGGCCGAGCGGCCTCGAGATCGCCCGCGTTCGGGTGCCCCTCGGAGTGGTGGGCTTCATCTACGAGTCCCGTCCGAACGTGACCGCCGACGCCGCCGGTCTCTGCCTGAAGGCGGGCAACGCCGTGCTGCTCCGCGGCGGGAGCGAGGCCCACGCCTCCAACAGCATGATCGCGCACATCCTCGCCAGGTCGGCCGAGAAGGCGGGCGTGCCCGCCGAGGCGATCCAGTACGTCGAAACCCCGGACCGCGCCGCCGTCATGGCCATGCTCACCCTCGACCGCTATATCGACCTCATCATTCCCCGCGGCGGAGAGGAGTTCGTGCGCCTTGTGGCCGAGCGAGCCACCGTCCCCGTGCTCAAGCACGACAAGGGGCTGTGTCACGTCTTCGTGGATGAGGGGGCCGACCTGGACATGGCGGTGGCGATTGCCGTGAACGCCAAGGCGCAGCGCGTGAGCGTATGCAACGCGGCGGAGACGCTGCTCGTACACCGGGCCATTGCCGCCGATTTCCTCCCGCTGGTGGCCGCGCGCCTGCACGAGGCGGGCGTCGAGATCCGTGGGGACGTGCCCACCCGGGAGCTGGTGCCCGGCGCGCGGCCGGCGACCGAGGCCGACTGGGACACCGAGTATCTCGACCACATCCTGGCCGTGCGGGTCGTCCCGACCTTCGAGGAGGCGCTGGCCCACATCCGTCGTCACGGCTCGGGCCTCGCCGAAGCGATCGTCACCGCGGACCTCCGGCGCGCCCGGCGCTTCACCCACGAGGTCGACGCCGCGGCGGTGCTGGTCAACGCCTCGACCCGCCTCGTGGACGGCGGGCAGTTCGGCATGGGGGCGGAGATGGGGATCTCCACCTCGAAGCTCCACGCGCGCGGACCGGTGGGCGTGCGCGAGCTCACCACGACGAAGCTCGTGGTCACGGGCGACGGCCACGTCCGGGAGTAGGAGGGCAGTGCCCCGCGTCGGCGTCTTCGGCGGGTCGTTCAACCCCATCCACTTCGGCCACCTGCTGCTCGCCGATCAGATCGTCGAGCTGCTCAATCTCGACCGCTTTCTCTTCGTGCCTGCCGCCGAGCCGCCGCACAAGCCGGCGGCGGGCCTGGCGCCCGCCGCCGACCGACTGCGCATGACCACCCTCGCGGTGGCGGACCACCCGCGGTTCGAGGTGAGCGACATCGAGATCTCCCGGCGGGGGCCCTCCTACACCGTGGACACCCTCGGCGCGCTGGCGACCCTCGGCACGCTGTACCTGGTGATCGGCTCGGATTCCTTCCTCGATCTCCTGACGTGGCGCGATCCTCGCCGCCTGGCGAGCCGGGCCCGTCTGGTCGTGGTGCCACGGACCGGCCGCGACTTCGATCCGGAGGATGCGGGGGCGCAGAAGGTGCTGAGCGAGCTCGGCCTTGCCGGGTTTGTCCGCGTCGCCGAGGGATCGGGCGCGCCCACCCCGGACCCGGCCGTGGTCATCGTGGCCGAGGCGATGTCGCTGCCGCTGTCGGGCTCCGATCTCCGGCGCCGTGCACGCGAGGGTCGGAGCCTCGCCTACCGGATGCCCGGGGCCGTGGTGGAGTACATCAATGCGCGCGCCCTGTACGGGCCGACTGGCGCATGAGTCGGCCCTCGGGCGAGACGATCGCCCGCATGGGCGCGCGCGCCGCCCTCGACAAGAAGGCCGACGAGATCGTGGTGCTCGACCTGCAGGGGCTGTCCACCATGGCCGATTTCTTCCTCGTCTGCAGCGGCACCTCCGCGACCCAGATCGACACCATCGCCGAGGCCGTACGCGAGACGCTCAAGGCCGCCGGCGTCCGCCCCCGCCACCTCGAGGGCACCGCGCAGAGCGGCTGGTTGCTGCTCGACTACGGCGACGTCGTCATCCATGTTTTCCTCGGCGAGACTCGCGCCTTCTACGCGCTGGAGCGTCTGTGGGGAGACGCCCCGGTGGTATCGATGCGCTAGTGTCCTGAGTCAGAAATGTGCCGATAAAGCGCCGGGCGGGGTGGGGGTCCTCCCCCGCGGGACACGCCTGTAACGCGGAGCGTCGCCGGCACTCAATGGGGCCACGAGATGGGTGGTGGGTGGCTTCGGCAATCCGCAGAAGATACGGTCCCGGGAGGACCCCCACCCCACCCGGCGCCGTGAGTCAACGAGCTATCGACTTGGGACGCTCGCGCCGCGGACCGGGGCCGGGCGCTGCGGGCACCGCGGAGGTCCGACGCGGGTCGATGCCGGGGGGGCGGCCGATTGATTCCGGTCTGGGCCCATGGTAGGTTGCGCTTTTGATCCGGGGCGGCCGCTCCGGACCCGAAGGAGGCGGGAGATGAGGAAGGACCGACTGGCCCAGTTCCGCCGGAAGCTCGAAGAAAAGCACCGGCAGCTCGTGGAAGAGGTCGGGAAGAACGTGCTCTACGGCAAGGGCTCGGAGGACGATTCGATCAAGGATCTCGGTGACCAGGCGATGACCGCCTACAACCGTGAGTTCCTGTTCGAGCTCGGCAACGGCGACCGGCGGCTGCTCAAGGAGGTCGTCTCGGCCCTCCAGAAGATCGAGGGCGGGGTGTTCGGTGCCTGCGAGCGATGCGGGGAGGCGATCGCGGACAAGCGCCTGGATGCCCTGCCATTCGCCCGGTACTGCATCGAGTGCCAGCGCGCCATCGAGGAGGAGGAGCGGACGGCCGTCGGGTAGTGACCGGCCCCCCAGGCCCTTCGCGCCCGGATGGCCAGCGGGCCCGTCACTCCCCCGCCGTCGGACGCCTGGAACTCTTGCCCGTTCCGGGCAGCAGCGCCCTGACTGCCGAGGCGGTAGGTCGGGCCGGCGGCTGGAGGGGCTGGGCCACCGCAGCTCTTGACCTGGTCTACCCGGCGCGATGTCCGGTGTGCCAGGATCGCCTTGGACCCGGCCGCCGTGACCCGCTCTGTGGGCGGTGCTGGGAGGCGATCCCCCGCCTCGCGTCTCCGCTGTGCCGCGTCTGCGGGCTGCCGTTCCCGCAGTTCGACCGCGCTTCGGGTCGGATGGCCCAGGCGGACCTCGTGACGGGGCCACGCTGTGGCGCCTGCCGGGCCCGCCGGGCACCCTACGCCTACGCGCGGGCCGCTGCTCCCTTCGGGGATGTCGTGCGCGAGGCCCTGCACGCGCTGAAATTCGGAGGCAAGCGCGCCATGGCCATTCCGCTCGGCGACCTGCTCGCCGAGGCCGGCGCGACCCTGCTCCCGGCGGGGCGGGCCGATCTCCTGGTTCCCGTTCCCCTTCACCCGCGCCGCCAGCGGGAGCGGGGGTTCAACCAGGCCGCGCTCCTGGCGGAGCGTGTCGGTCGGGTCTGGGGCCGGCCCGTGATCGCCAGGGCTCTGGTGCGGACGATGGCCACGCCGCCCCAGACCGAGCTCAGCGGAGAGGCCCGGCGCAGGAACGTCCGGGGTGCCTTTGCCGTGGTCCGGCCCCGCCAGGTGGCCGGGCGACGCGTTCTCCTGATCGACGACGTGATGACCACAGGCGCCACCGTCGAGGCCTGCGCTGCGCCGCTCCGGGGCGCGGGCGCGGCGGAAGTGGGCGTGCTCACGGTGGCCCGAGCCGTCTGAGGCGACGGGCGATCCCGCCGCGTGGGCGGGACGCGTCCCAATCTGCACGCGGCCTTGCGTCGCCCCGCGCGCAGCCGATATAATTCGCTGTCACCGGCAGCCGTTCCTCAATCTTTCTCGATCGATAGCCTGAGAAGGAGTCTGCACATGGGTGTGCGTGTGGCGGTGAATGGGTTCGGCAGGATCGGGCGAGTGTTCTTCCGGGCGGCGCTGACAGCCAAGGACATCGAGGTGGTGGCCGTCAATGATCTGGCCGACGCCAAGACCCTGGCTCACCTGCTCAAGTACGATTCCGTCCACGGGCGCCTCGACGGCGAGGTGACCACCAAGGGCGAGTCGATCTTCGTCAACGGGCGCGAGATCCGCGTGTGCTCGATGAAGGACCCGGCCGCCTTGCCGTGGGCCGAGCTCGGAGCGGATATTGTCGTCGAGTCCACCGGGATCTTCCGGGATCGCGGAACGTCCTCCAAGCACCTGCAGGCCGGGGCCAAGAAGGTGATCATCACCGCCCCGGCCAAGGATCCGGACATCACGGTGGTGCTTGGCGTCAACGAGCAGAAGTACGACCCGGCCCGGCACGAGCTGGTCTCGAATGCGTCCTGCACGACCAACTGCCTGGCCACCGTGGCCAAGGTGCTCCTCGACACCTTCGGGATCAAGCGGGGCTTTGCCTCGACGGTGCATTCCTACACGAACGATCAGCCCATCCAGGACTTCCCCCACAAGGACCTGCGGCGGGCGCGGGCCGGCGCGCTGAGCATGATCCCGACGACCACCGGCGCCGCAACCGCCGTCGGTCTCGTGCTGCCCGAGCTCAAGGGCAAGCTGGACGGGATCGCCATCCGCGTGCCGACCGCCAATGTCTCCGTGGTGGACCTCACCGTGGAGCTGGCCAGGGCGGCGAGCCCGGCGGCGGTGAACGATGCCTTCCGGGCCGCGGCGGCCGGCCCGCTCCGGGGCATCCTCGACGTGACCGACGAGGAGCTGGTGTCCATCGACTTCAACGGCAACCCGCACTCGTCGATCGTCGACCTGCCGTCCACGGCGGTGGTCGACGGCAACCTGGTCAAGGTGCTCGCCTGGTACGACAACGAGTGGGGGTACTCGTGCCGGGTGCGAGACCTCATCCTCTACATGGCGAGCTCTCTGTAAGCGGGAGACCCGGACGCGCCGCGCGTGACAAAGCTCACCGTCGATCAGCTCGACCTGGCCGGGAAACGCGCCTTCGTGCGGGTGGATTTCAATGTCCCGCTCGCCGACGGCCGCGTCACCGACGACACGCGCATCGCGGCCGCCCTGCCGACGATACGGCACTGCGCGGGGGCGGGGGCGGTGGTGATCCTCGCCTCCCACCTCGGTCGACCGAAGGGCGCGCCGGACCCGAAGTACTCCCTGGGGCCGGCGGCGGAGCGCCTCGGGGAGCTGCTCGGGTGTCCGGTCCTGCTGCTGCCCGACTGCGTCGGGCCAGAGGTGGAGGAGCGGGTGCGGGGAGCCGGGGGCGGCGATGTGCTCCTGCTCGAGAACCTGCGCTTCCATCCGGAGGAGGAGGAGAATGACGACGGCTTTGCCGGGCAGCTCGCCGCGCTCGCCGACGTCTATGTGAACGATGCCTTTGCCGCGGCCCATCGCGCCCACGCGTCCATCGCCGCCATCACCCGGCATCTCCGGCCAGCCGCCGCAGGCTTCCTGATGGCGCGCGAGCTCGAGGCCCTCGGCCGCATCTTCGAGCGGCCGGAGCACCCGGTGGTAGCCATCCTCGGCGGAGCCAAGGTCTCCGACAAGCTCACCCTCCTCGAGCACCTGCTGGACCGGCTGGACGGGCTCCTGATCGGCGGCGGTATGGCCTTCACCTTCCTCGTCGCGCTCGGCCACGCGGTCGGCCGATCGCTGGTGGAAGTCGATCGCGTCGAGGCGGCCCGGGCCATCCTGGCCCGGGCGCGCACCCGCGGCGTGACCATCCGCCTTCCCGTGGATGTGGTGGTGGCAACCGGTCCCGACGACGGCGCCTCGGCCCGGCCCGTGGCCGTGCGCGAGATCCCGCCCGACCGGATGGGCCTCGACATCGGGCCCGCCACCCGGGAGCAGTTCGCGGCCGCGCTGACGGGCGCCCGCACCGTGATCTGGAATGGGCCGCTCGGCGTGTTCGAGCGCGCCGGGTTCGCCGAGGGCACCATGGCGGTCGCGCGAGCCGTGGCTGCCGGGTCCGCGTTCTCGGTCATCGGCGGCGGCGACACCGTGGCCGCCGCCAATGCCGCGGGCATCGCCGACCGGATCAGCTACATCTCCACGGCGGGCGGGGCGTTTCTCGAGTTCCTCGAGGGTCGCGAGCTGCCCGGCGTGGCCGCTCTCACCGACGCGGCGTGATGCGGACCCCGCTGGTCGTCGGCAACTGGAAGATGAACGGGACGGTGACGGAGGCGCGCGCCCTCGCCCAGGGCGTGCGCGAGGGCCTCAAGCGATTCCGGGGAGTGGACGTCGCGGTGTGCCCCCCCTTCACCGCGATCCCCATCGTGGCCGAGACGCTCACCGGCTCCGCCATCGTCCTCGGCGCTCAGAACTGCCACTGGGAGGAGCAGGGGGCGTTCACCGGGGAGATCTCGCCGCGCATGCTGACGGATCTCAGGTGCCGCCTCGTTCTCCTCGGCCATTCGGAACGCCGGCAGCTCTGCCGGGAGGGGGACGAGGAGATCAACAGGAAGGTCGTCGCCGCGCTCCGCGCCGGGCTGGAGCCGCTCCTGTGCGTGGGCGAGACGGCCGAGGAGCGGCGCCAGGGGCTGACCTTCACCGTCGTGGAGGGCCAACTCCGGGCGGGCTGGGCCGGGCTCGCCCCGGACGACATCGGGCGGTGCCTGCTCGCCTACGAGCCCGTGTGGGCCATCGGGACGGGGGCGACGGCCACATCCGCTCAGGCCGGGGAGGTGCACGGATTCCTGCGCGGCCTCATCTCGGAGCTCACGTCCAAGGAGCAGGCGCAGGCCACGCGGATCCTCTACGGCGGCAGCGTGAAGGCGGAGAGCGTGGGCGATCTCATCCAGGAGCCCGACATCGACGGCGCGCTCGTCGGCGGCGCCAGCCTGCAGGCGGCCAGCTTCATCGCCATCGTCAAGCGGTGCGCCCCCCGGGGCGCAGCCCGGGAATAGAACGGAGCCCCTCGTGTTCATCACCCTCATCGTGCTTCACGTCCTCGTGTGCTTCGTCATCATCGGCCTCGTCCTGCTGCAGGCGGGCAAGGGAGCGGACATCGGCTCCGCCTTCGGCGGGGCCGGCAGCCAGGCGGTGTTCGGATCCATGGGCACACCCACCCTGCTCGGCAAGGCCACCACGGTGGTGGCCGTGGTCTTCATGGTCACCTCGTTCTCCCTCGCCCTGATGGCGCAGAAGCGAGGCGGCGGCACCATCATGCCGGCCACGGGGCCGGCCCCCGCCGCCCAGCCGCCGGCCCCCGCGGCGGCGCCCCCGGCGATGCCCGCTCCCGCTGGCCCTCAGAGGTAGCACATGGGCCGATTGCGCGGCCTCCGCTGGCTCGCGCTGGGTGTCCTCTGCCTTGGCCTGGGCGCCTGCAACGTCATCGAGGGCGAGGAGCAGGCCGAGCTGGCCAGCGACGAACTGCCCGCACACGGCGACACGTTCATCCTCGCCACGATCGGGGACATCACCGCCCTCATTCCGAACATCACCAGTGACGCGCCCTCGCACGAGGTGGGGGCTCTCATCTACGATGGCCTGGTCCAGGCTGACCGGAACCTGAACTACGTGCCTCAGCTCGCCGAGTCGTGGACCTTCAGCCCGGACTGCCTCTCGCTCACCTTTGCGCTTCGCCGGGACGTTGTCTGGCACGATGGTCGGCCCTTCACCGCGGACGACGTGGTCTTCACCTACCAGACCATGATGAATCCCAAGACGCCGACGGCGTACCGGGACAGCTTCTCAATGATCTCGAGCGTGGAGGCGCCCGATCCGCACACGGTGCGGGTCACCTACGGGAAGCCCTTCGCGCGGGCGGTGTCGAGCTGGGCGATGGCCATCCTGCCCAAGCACCTGCTGGAGACGTACGCGGCCAGTGGCACCCTGCGGGAATCGCCCCAGAACCGCCGTCCGGTAGGGACCGGGCCGTACCGCTTCCACGAGTGGAGGAGCGGGGAGAAGGTCGTCCTGCTCGCGAACCGCGACTACTATGATGGCCCGCCCTACATCGGGCGCGTCGTGTACCGGGTCATCCCGAGCCAGGCCACGATCTTCCTGGAGCTGAAAGCCAAGGGGGTCGACCAGACCGCCCTCACCGCGCTCCAGTACACGCGGCAGACGGCCTATCCGGCGTTCCACAAGGCCTACCGGAAGTACCGGTACCCCTCCAGCACCTACACCTTCTTCGGGTTCAATCTGCAGGACCCGCGCTTCGCGGACGCGCGCGTCCGCCGCGCCTTCGCCCACGCCATCAACAAGCAGGAGATCATCGACGGCGTGCGCCAGGGCCTCGCCCGGGAGGCCACCGGCCCCATCCGGCCGGGGACGTGGGCATACACCGACCAGGTCCGGCGCTACCCCTACGACCTCGACCGGGCCCGGCAGCTCCTGGCCGAGGCGGGCTGGAAGGACCGGGACGGCGACGGGCTCGTGGAGAACGTCGAGGGCAAGCCGTTCGCGTTCACCATCCAGACCAACCAGGGCAACGAGGAGCGCAAGAAGATCGCCGAGATCATCCAGCAGCGGCTGAAGGACATCGGCGTCAAGGCCGACATCCAGGTGATCGAGTGGGCCTCGTTTATCTCCGAGTATCTGAAGAAGCGGCGCTTCGAGGCGGTCGTGATGGGCTTCGGCGTCGGCACCGACCCCGACCAGTACGTGATCTGGCACTCCTCCCAGATGGGCCCGGACCAGATGAACCGCCTGTCGTTCTCCAATCCGGAAGTGGACAGGCTCCTCGAGGACGGGCGGGCCTCCTGCCACGAGGCGCAGCGGGTCACGTACTACCAGCGCTTCCAGCAGGTGCTCGCCGAGGAGCAGCCGATGATCTTCCTGTACTTCGCCGACGCCCTGCCCGTGGTGGCCTCGCGGGTGCGCGGCATCCAGCCCGCGCCGGCGGGAATCTCCTGGAACTTCACGGACTGGTTCGTCCCGGAGCAGCTCCAGCGCTACACGTCCGGGTAGATGGCCCTCTTCGCCCTCCGGCGTCTCATCCTCGCCCTCCCCCTTCTGATCGGCATCACGTTCATCTCCTTCATGGTGATAAACCTGGCTCCCGGCGAGCCCGTGGTCATGCAGAGCGAGGAGCAGATCGGCACCCAGATCACGCCCGAGGCCCGGCAGGCCCTGCGCGAGCTGTACGGGCTCGACAAGCCGCTGCCCATCCAGTACTGGCATTGGCTGACGCGGCTCGTCCGGCTCGACTTCGGACGGTCGCTCCAGCCCGACGGCCAGCTCGTGCTGACCAAGATCCTCGACCGGATGCCCATCACGCTCTTCCTGAACGGGGTGGAGATGTTCATCATCCTCGCCCTCGCCGTGCCGATTGGCATCCTGTCCGCCACACGGCAGTACTCGTTCTTCGACAAGGCCACCACCGTCTTCGTCTTCACGGGCTTTGCCACCCCCGACTTCTGGCTGGCCCTCATGCTGATGATCCTGTTCGGGGTGCAGCTCGGGTGGTTGCCGATCTCCCAGCTTCGCTCGCCCAACTGGGAGTACATGAGCTTCTGGGCCCAGCAGGTGGACTTGCTCAGCCACCTCGTCCTGCCGATCTTCGTGGCCGTGTTCGGAGGACTCGCCGGCTTCTCGCGCTACATGCGGCAGAGCATGCTGGAGGTGGTGCGGCAGGACTACATCCAGACGGCCCGGGCCAAGGGACTCCCCGAGCAGGTGGTGATCGGCAAGCACGCCCTCCGGAACGCGCTGCTCCCGGTGGTCACCATCCTCGGCCTGTCGTTGCCCGGGTTGATCGGCGGCAGCGTCATCATCGAGACGATCTTCGCCATTCCCGGGATGGGCCAGCTCATGGTGCAGTCGGTGTTCGCGCGCGACTATCCGGTGGTGATGGGCAACCTGGTCATCGTGGCCGTGCTGACGTTGCTCGCCAACCTCGGCGCCGACCTCGCGTACGGGCTCGTCGATCCGCGCATCCGGCTCGGGGCCCGGCGACGCGCCGGGTAGCATGGCGGGCCCCCGGCGGGGTGAGTGGCGCCAGTTCTGGACCACGTTTCGGCGTAACCGGCTCGCCCTCTGCGGCGGCGCCGTGGTGAGCGTGCTGGTGGCGGTCGCCGCCCTGGCCCCGGTGCTGGCGCCGCACGATCCCCACCGGCCGGACACGAAGAACATCCTGGCTCCGCCCTCGCGCGAGCACTGGCTCGGCACCGATCAGATTGGCCGCGACGTGCTGTCGCGGGTGCTGTACGGCTCGCGCGTGTCGCTGGCCGTCGGGTTCGTTTCCGTGGGCATCGCCTCCATGATCGGCATCGTCCTGGGGGCGGCGGCGGGCTACCAGGGGGGCCTGACCGACGGCGTGATCATGCGCTTCGTCGACCTGATGCTCGTCTTCCCTCGGTTCTTCCTCCTGCTGGCCGTCCTCGCCTTTCTCCAGCCCTCGATCTGGACGGTGATGGCCGTGATCGGGTTGACGGGCTGGATGGGGGTGACCCGGCTGGTCCGGGCGGAGTTCCTGTCCCTGCGCGAGCGCGAGTTCGTGATCTGGTCCGAGTCGGTCGGGGCGACCGCGCTCCGGGTCGTGTTCCGGCACATTCTCCCCAATGCCATGGCCCCGGTGCTCGTGGCCATGACCCTCGGCATCCCCGCCGCCATCCTCACCGAGTCGGGCCTGTCGTTCCTGGGGCTCGGCGTTCAGCCCCCCTATGCGACCTGGGGCAACATCCTGAACGATGGCAAGGACGCCATCGAGATCGCCTGGTGGATGACGGTCTACCCTGGCCTGGCCATCCTGGTCACCGTGCTGTCGTACAACCTGCTGGGCGAGGGAATCCGCGACGCTCTCGACCCGCGCCTGCGCCAGGCCGGGGGCCGCGGACGGGGCTGAGCGGGGAGCGGCCCGCCCCGGGCGTCAGCGGCGTCAGCGTCCGCGCGTTGACAGGGTGCAGAGGTGGCGGCATACTGCCTCCTCGGCGCCGAAGTGGCGGAATTGGCAGACGCGCACGTTTGAGGGGCGTGTGGGGCAACCCGTGGGGGTTCGAGTCCCCCCTTCGGCACCATTCTTCGAACACGGCGCGGCCCGCGGCAACATCCGCCCATCCGCTAGTGTCCCGAGTCAGGAGTTCGTGGACTCGCGGCGCCGGGTGGGGTGGGGGTTCTCCCCGCGGGACCGTATCTTCTGCGGATTGCCGAAGCCACCCACCCCCCATCTCGTGGCCCCATCGAGTGCCGGCAGCGCTCCCTTGTGACAGGCGTGTCCCGCGGGGAGGGCCCCCACCCCGCCGGGCGAAGAGCGCGCATTCCGGCGCCGCGTCATCCAGCAACCTGGCGCCCTCTGGTGACCTGATGATCGTGGCGCCCGGGATCTCGGGCCCACCACACCTGGCTGCGGACCGACAGGGGGGGCTGCCCGGTGCTGGGCGCCCCGGCGGCGCGGGGGAACCCAGGGACGGGTCAGGGGCGGTTGGCGAATGGCTCGCCGGAGGCCGGGTCCAGGGCTGGGCCTCCCTCGGCCCAGCGGCTGAATGCAGCGAGTTGCTCGGGCCGCCCGAAGGCGTGCAGGCGGTCGCCGGCCCGGACGATCGTGTCGGCCGGAGGGTTCTGCACGACGTCGCCGTCGGCGCGCGTGATGGCCACAACGGTGACCCCGAATCGCTCGCGGATATGCGCCTCGCGCAGTGACTGATCGGCGAGGTCGGAGACCCCGAGCTCGATCACCGTCACCCGGGGCAACGTCTCGAACCCCGGAATGTCCCCGGCCTGCCCGGTCTCGCGAGCATCGCGGAAGCGCTCCAGATAGGCGAGCACCCGGTCGCGCGGCAACCCGAGCCGCGTCAGGGAGTGCCGGATCAGCGTGAGGCCGGCCTCGAACTCCGGCTGGACGATCTCGGTCGCCCCCGCCTCGCGCAGAAGCGCCTGTCCCTCCCGGGCGTCGGCCCGCGCCAGGATCGGCGCCGAGGGATTGAGGGCGCGGGCGGCGCGGACGGCGAGACGGGCCCACTCCATCTCCGGCAGGGTGACCACCACCATGGCCGCCGCCGGCGCGTGAGCCGCCTCCAGCAGCTTGTGGTGGCTGGCGTCGCCGTACAGGCAGGT
>DATKEI010000112.1:0-4324 GCA_035544455.1 Binatia bacterium
GGCCACCCGCGCCACGAAGGCATCGCTCTCGACCACCCGCGACACCAGTCCGTCCCCGGGGCGGGGCGAGGCGTCCAGGAGGGCCCGCGCCACGCCGTCGACCACGCCCTGGCTGATGATCGACGAGCTGGCGCGCTGCGCAGCGGCGGGGAGCGGCGCGGCGAGCGCGACCGCGAGTGTGCTGGCGCCGATGATCCGCGCCAGCCGCCGGTTGCGCGTTCGCGTCAGCATGGGCGAAAGTCTAGCACGAGAGGTCGACATCGCTCGCCAGCGGGCGCTCGAGCCGGAGCCCGGGGACGGGTGGCGCGCGGCGCCCGGCGGCGGACATGATGGAGCGCGCCGGCGTCGAGACGATCGACGGACTTCGCCTGGAACATGCCCCGCCCGCGGGTCCGCGCAAGCCCGTTCCCCTCCTCCTCGTCCACGGGGCCTGGGGCGGGAGCTGGTATCTCCGGAACTATCTCTATACGGCGGCCCTGGCCGGCTGGGACAGCTGGGCGGTCAACCTGCGCGGCCACGCCGGGAGCCGGCCCGTCGCCGATCTGGGCCGAGTATCGGTGCTCGACTACGTGCAGGACGTCCGCGACTGCCTGCAGGCTCTCGGGGACTGCGTGGTCATCGGGCACTCCATGGGGGGCCTGATCGCCCAGAAGGTCGCCGAGGGAGGCGGGGTCCGGGCCGCGGTGTTCCTCACCAGCGCCGGGCCGCGCGGCGTGGTCGTGCTGCGATGGCCCGTGCTGTCGCGCCTGGCGCGGTACGTGCCGGCGCTCGCCCGCGGACGCGCCTTCGAGATGTCCTTCCAGCACGCCGCGGCCCTCGAGCTGAACCGCTTGCCCGCGGCCGACCAGGCCCGGGTATACGGGCAGCTCCAGCCGGAGTCGGGGCGGGCCATGCGGGAGATCGCGCTGGGCGCGATCGCCGTCGCCCCAGGGTCCCTGCGGCTCCCGACGCTCGTGGTGGGGGCCGAGGACGATCGCATCACGCCGCCCGGGGTACAGCGGCGCATCGCCGCGCGCTACGGCTCCGAGTACATCGAGGCGGCGGGACATGCCCACATGCTGATGCTCGAACCGGGGTGGGAGGGCCCGTTCGCCCGGATCCTCGACTGGATGGATCGCGCGCTGACCCCGCCCGCCGACGGGTGACGGATCGTGGCTGGTCAGGGAAACACGGCGAGGATGAGCGCGCCGAGGGCCAGCCGGTAGACCGCGAAGGGTATGAGAGAGCCGCGGCCCAGGAAGGCCACGAGGAACCACACCGCTGCGAGCCCGGCGCCGAAGGACGACACGACGCCAAGAGCGAGGGGCCCGACGAGCCCCGGCTCGAGGCCGTGGCGCAGCAGGGACAGGGCCTTCGCCGCCCCGGCGGCCGCCGTCACCGGGATGCTCAGAAGGAAGGCGAAGCGCGCCGCGGTGACGCGGTCGAGGCCGGCGAAGAGGCCCGCGGTGATCGTGATGCCCGACCGCGACGTCCCGGGAATGAGCGCGAGGGCCTGCGCGATGCCCACGGCCATCCCGGTCCCCCAGCCAACGCGCTCGGCGCCGCGGACGGGGCGGGGATTCCGGCCGCCGCGGCGATCGGCGAGCCACATGACGACGCCCCAGACCATCAGGGACACCCCGACGATGCGGGGGTCGCGCAGGCGCGTCTCGACGACCGCGCCGAAGGTGAGGCCGGCGAGTCCAGCCGGGATGGTCGCGGAGATCAGGATGAGCAAGAGACGGGTGTTCACACCGCGCAGAAAGCCGAGCAGCTCCGTCCGGAAGTACACGAGCAGTGCCGCCAGCGTCCCCAGATGGATGGCGGCATCGAAGGCCAGGCCCTGGTCGGGCCAGCCGAGGACGAGCGGGACCAGGATGAGGTGTCCAGACGACGACACCGGCAGGAACTCGGTGAGGCCCTGGACCACACCGAGCACCGCGCTCTGGGTATAGGTCACCGCCTCAACCCACGATGTCCTCGCCGCCGTCCACGCCCACCACGTTGCCGGTCATCCAGTACGTGTCGGGATGGGAGAGGACGACAATGGCCCGGGCCACGTCCTCGGTCGTGGTGAGGCGCTGATGCGGATTGCGCTCCGCCGCCTTCCGCGAGAACTCCTCGTAGTGCGGGATCTTCCTGGCCGCCGGGGTGGAGGTCACGCCGGCGCGGATGGAGTTGGCGGTGATGCCGGCGGGAGCGAGCTCGGCGGCGAGCTGCCGCACGTTGGACTCGAGGGCGGCCTTGGCCGCCGAGACCGGCCCGTAGAAGGGCAGGACCCGGGTGCCCCCGGAGGAGGTCATGGCGAAGATGTGCCCGCCGCGCCCCATGAGCCCGCGGCCGATCACCTCCTGAGCCCAGTAGACGAGGCTGTGGGCCATCACGTCGAGCGTCATGTCCATCTGGGCCCGCGTCACCGACTCCTTGACGGGCTCGGCCACGAAGAGCTTGAGAGTGCCGAAGGCGAGCGAGTGCAGCAGTACCCGGAGGTCGCCCAGCTCTCCGCGCTCGCGGAGCAGGCGCTCCATCTCCGTCGCGACCTCGGCGCGCTTGTCCTCGTCGGCGGCGTTCACGTTGAAGAAGTGGGCAGCGCGTCCGAGGGCGCGGATCTCCCCGGCGATGCGCTCGGCATTGGGCAGGGTGCCCTTGCGGTCGAGGTGGACCCCGAAGATGTTCATCCCGGCGCGGGCCAGGGCGAGGCTGGTGGCCTCGCCGAAGCCGGACGAGGCGCCGAGGATCAGGGCCCAGCCGCGGAGCTGGATCGGGGGGGCGTCGGCGGTCATGCCGTGATCTCCTCTCGAGGGGCTCGGGCGGGCGCCCGCCGCCCGAGCATTCTAGCACCGTGCTACCATGAGGGCCCCATGGCGAAGACGGCCGGCATCGTCCTGATCGGCAACGAGATCCTGTCCGGAAAGGTCGCCGACGCGAACGCCGCCTACCTCTGCCGCGAGCTGCGCTCGCTGGGCGTGTCGGTGCGCAAGATCGCCGTGGTACCGGACGAGGTCGACCTGATCGCCGCCGAGGTGGCCGATTTCAGCCGCGCCCACGACGTCGTCTTCACCTCGGGCGGGGTGGGTCCCACGCACGACGACGTGACCATGGAGGGCATCGCTCGCGCCGTGGGAACGCGCGTCGTCCGCGAGCCGCGGCTGGTGTCGCTGCTCGACGGCTACTACCGGGGACAGCTCACGGACACACGGCTGAAGATGGCAGAGGTCCCCGAAGGGGCCGAGCTGATCGCGGGGGAAGGATTGATGTTCCCCGCCGTCGCCATCCGGAACGTCTACATCCTGCCCGGGGTGCCGGAGATCTTCCGCCAGAAGTTCGAGGCGCTGCGCGAGCGCTTTCGCGAGTCGCCGTTCTTCCTCGCCAGCGTGTTCGTGAGCATTGGCGAGGGCACCCTGGCGGATTACCTGAACGAGGTGCTCGGTCGCCACCCCGAGCTCCTGCTCGGGTCCTATCCCGAGCTCGCCCACCCGGAGTACAAGGTGAAGGTGACGCTCGAGTCCAAGGACCGGGCGCTGATGGAGCGCGCGGTGGCCGACCTGCTCGCGCGGCTTCCGGTCGGCTCGGTGGTCCGGGTCGAGCGCTAGCGCCCGACCCGCCGGCCCGGGCGACCGATCTCGGAGGGAGATGGGGTGAGCGGGCCATCGCACCGGGGGGCCATGGACGATCCCCACGGCAGCCATTCGCTGATCCTCGCGCGGCTCGGCGCGGGGCACGGCCGGCGCATCCTCGACGTCGGGGCGGGCGAGGGTCTCCTCGCCGACCGGCTCACCGGGCGGGGCTGGGAGGTGACCGTGCTCGAACGAGATCCCGGCCTGGCCGCCCGAGCGCGCGGGCGGTGCCGCGAGGTCGTGGTGGCCGACCTCGAGCGCGGCCTGCCCGCGCTCGCCGGCCCGTACCACGCGGCGGTGTACGGCGGCGTCCTCCAGCACCTCTCCGACCCGCTGTGGGTGCTCCGCGGCCTCAATCGCGCGATGACCCCGGACGCTCTCGTCATCGCGTCCGTGCCGAATGTCGCCCACGTCTGGGTCCGTCTCTCGCTGCTCCTCGGTCGGTTCGAGTACAGCGACCGCGGGATCCTGGATCGCTCGCACCTTCGCTTCTTCACGCGGAAGAGCTTCCTCGATCTGCTCGAGGACGCGGGGCTCGTGGTGAGCGAGTTCCTCGCCACCCCGATCCCGCTGCGCGAGGGCCCCGCCAGCCGCTGGAGGCGAGCGGCACACGCGGGGCACGCCGCGGCCGCGCGCTGCTGGGCGGGCGGTCTCGGATACGAGTTCGTGGCGCTCTCGACGCTCGCCGTGACCGAGCGGGCCGTGCTGCCGGCGGCCTGGCGGGACCC
>DATKEI010000113.1:0-16468 GCA_035544455.1 Binatia bacterium
TCCCAGATGACCCCGCTGGTCTTCGGGTCGAGGTTGCCGGTGGGCTCGTCCGCGAGGATCAGCCGGGGCGACCCGACGAGGGCACGGGCGATGGCCACTCGCTGCTGCTCGCCGCCGGACAGCTCTCCCGGTCGGTGGCCGAAGCGCTCGCCCAGCCCCACGTCCGAGAGTGCCGCGGCGGCGCGCTCGCGCGCCTCGTCGGCCGGCCGCCGCTGGAGGAGGGCAGGCAGCATGGCGTTCTCCAGGGCGGTCATCTCGCCGAGCAGGTTCGAAAACTGGAACACGAACCCGACCTGCGTCCGCCGGTGGCGGGCGAGCGCGCTCTCCGAGCGCGAGAAGACGTCCTCCCCCCCGAACAGCACGCGTCCTGCCGTGGGCCGATCGAGCGCTCCGAGCAGGTGGAGCAGGGTCGATTTGCCGACCCCGGACGAGCCGATGATGGCGACCGTCTCCCCCGCGTTCACGGACACCGAAACCCCGCGCAGCACCCGCACCAGCTCCGGCCCGATGCGGTACTCCTTCTCGAGGTCGACGGCGGTGAGGAGGGGCTCACTCATACCGGAGCACGTCCACCGGGTCGAGCCCGGCGGCGCGCCGGGCCGGCGACAGCGTGGCCAGGAAGGAGATCACGAGCGTGGCGCCCACGATGAGCGCGAAGTCGGAGCCCGTGAGCTTCATGGGCAGGTGGTCGATCTGGTAGACGTCGCCCGCGAGCCGGATCACCTTGTACGTATTCTGCACCCAGATCAGGAGCAAGCCGAAGGCGCTGCCGAGCACCGTGCCCATCACCCCGATGACCATCCCCGCCACCAGGAAGACGCCCGCGATGGTGCCGGCGCTGGCGCCCATGGCCTTGAGGATCCCGATCTCCCGCCGCTTCTCGGCCACGAGCAGGATCAGGTGGCCGATGATGGCGAAGGCGGCGACCAGGACGATGATGGTCACGATCACGAACAGCGCGAGCTTCTCGAGCTGCAGGGCCGCAAACAGGTTCCGGTTCATCTCCATCCAGTCGCGGAGCCAGTAGGATCCGCCGAGAACTGCCGCGATCTGCCGCCCCACGCCGCGGGCGGCGAAGGGGTCGACCAGCTTCACCTCCACCCCGCTCACACGGTCGCCGAGGCCCGCGAACTCCTGGGCCGCGGGCAGCGCGGTGTAGGCGACGGACGCGTCGTGCTCCCACAGGCCGAGCTCGATGAGGCCGGCCACCTGGAAGCGCCGCATCTTGGGGACGAGACCGACCGCGGTCATTGCGCCCTGAGGCGAGATGACGGTGATGCTGTCGCCGGGCCGCGCGCCCAGGCTCCGGGCGAGCTCCCGCCCGAGGATGATCGACGGCTCGCCGCCGCCCTGGAGCAGGGCGTCGACGTTGCCTCCCCGCAGGTGGGACGTCATCTCGGCCCGTACGTCCGGCGCGGCCAGGTCCACCCCGCGCAGCAGTCCGCCCGTCGCGCCCGCCCCCCGCACGGTGAAGAGCGCCTGCTGCAGGACGAACGGGCGCGCCGCCCGCACGCCCGGGACCTTGCGCACGCGCTCCGCCACCTGCTCCCCGCCCTGGACTCCTCGCCCGCTCGCCTCCAGCACGAGGATGTGGGGGTTGGCGGCGATGATCTTCTCCTTGATGCCGTCCTGGAACCCGGTCATCACGGCGAGGACCACGATCAGGGCGCTGACGCCGAGGAAGACCCCCCCGATGCCGATCCAGACGAAGAGCGAGAGATTGGTGCGCTGCCCCCGCGCGCGCAGATACCGCAGGCCCAGGAAGATCTCGAAGGGCAGCCCGGAGCGCATCGACCGAGACGGCATCAGGGCCGGCCGCTTCCCGGACTCCCCTCGGGAGCGGGCGCGGGCCCGACCCGCTCCGGGCGGAGCTGCGGGAAGAGGATCACGTCGCGGATCGACGCCGCGTCGGTGAAGAGCATGACCAGGCGGTCGATGCCGATCCCCTCCCCGGCGGTGGGCGGCATCCCGTACTCGAGGGCGCGGAGGTAATCCTCGTCCAGCCAGTGCGCCTCGTCGTCCCCGCCCTCCCGGGCCGCCGCCTGCTCCTCGAACCGGCGACGCTGATCCAGCGGGTCGTTCAGCTCGGAATACGCATTGGCGATCTCGCGGCGGCAGATGAAGAGCTCGAACCGATCGACCAGCCGCGGATCGCCCTGCTTGCGCTTGGCGAGCGGGGACAGCTCGATCGGGAAGTCCGTCACGAACGTCGGCTGCACCAGCGACGGCTCGACGGCGGCGTCGAAGATGTCCTTCCAGAGATCGACGGGGGACGCGTCGGGGGAGACGGCCAGCCCGGCCGCGGCGGCGGCGCGCCGGAGGGTGGCCGCATCCGTGTCCGGCGTCACCGGGATGCCGACCGCGCGGGACAGGCCCTCGAAGAACGGCAGGCGGACCCAGGGCGGGGCCAGCTCGATGGACTGCTCCTGGTAGGTGAGCTGCGTCCGACCGAGGATCTCGCGGGCCAGCGCCGGCAGCATGTCCTCGGTGAGATCCATCAGGTCCCGGTAGTCGGCGTACGCCTGGTAGAACTCGAGCATCGTGAACTCGGGGTTGTGCTGGGTCGAGATCCCCTCGTTGCGGAAGTTCCGGTTGATCTCGTAGACGCGGTCCATCCCGCCCACCACCAGTCGCTTCAGGTAGAGCTCGGGCGCGATCCTGAGGTACAGCGTCATGTCGAGGGCATTGTGGTGGGTCACGAAGGGTCGCGCGGTGGCGCCGCCGGGGATGGGTTGCATCATCGGCGTCTCCACCTCGAGGAAGCCCCGGGCGTCGAGGTAGGCGCGTAGCGCGCGGACGAGACGGGCGCGCAGGGCGAACGTGTCGCGCGTCTGGGGCGTGACCACGAGGTCGACGTAGCGCTGGCGGTAGCGGGTCTCCACGTCCCGGAGCCCATGCCACTTCTCCGGCAGGGGGCGCAGGGACTTGGTCAGGAACTCGAAGCCCTCCACGGCGACGGTGAGCTCTCCGGTGCGCGTGCGAAAGAGCGGCCCCGTCACGCCGGCGAAGTCCCCGACGTCGAGGTCGGTGAACGCCGCGTAGCGCTCTCCGAGCCCGTCCGCCCGCGCGTACAGCTGGATCTGGCCGCCCTGGTCGCGCAGGTGCGCGAAGCACGTCTTTCCGTGGTGGCGGAGCGACATCACGCGCCCGGCCACCTGCACCGTGCCCACGGCCTTGATCTCGTCGTCGCCCGCCGCGCGGAGATCGCGGCCGAGGTCGCCGGCGCGGTGGGTGAACGAGAAGCGGGCCCCGAAGGGGTCGACCCCCCGCGCCCGCCAGGCCGCCAGCTTGTCGCGGCGGCGCTCGACCAGCTCGTTGGCCTCCGCGGGCGGACGGGTCGGCGGGGGCCGGTCGCGGGGCGGACCGTCGGCCACCGCCGGCTACCCCGTCCTTTCCGGGCCCGTCCTGTCCTGGCCCGTCCTGTCTTGACCGGGTCGGGCGGGGGTGAGGAAGCCGCGGATGAAGGGGGCGAGGTCGCCGTCCATGACCCCCGCCACGTTCCCGACCTCGACGCCGGTGCGGTGGTCCTTGATGATCTGGTACGGGTGGAACGTGTAGGTGCGAATCTGGCTGCCGAAGGCGATGTCCTTCTTCTCGCCGGTCAGCTCCGCCAGCTCCTCCCGCTGCTTCCTCTCGTAGATCTGGAACAGCCGCGCGCGCAAGATGCGCATGGCGGTGTCGCGGTTCCGGAGCTGGGACCGCTCGTTCTGGCAGGCCACCACGATGCCGCTCGGCAGGTGCGTGATGCGCACCGCGGAATCGGCGGTGTTGACCCCCTGCCCCCCCGGCCCGGACGACCGATACACGTCAATCCGCAGGTCGTCGTCCTTCACCACGACCTCGACGTCCTCGACCTCGGGAATCACCGCCACCGAGGCGAAGGACGTGTGCCGCCGCTTGGAAGCGTCGAACGGCGAGATGCGGATCAGCCGGTGCACGCCGGTCTCGCCCTTCAGGTAGCCGTACGCGTACTCGCCGGTGACGGTGATGGTGGCGGACTTGATGCCCGCCTCCTCGCCCGGAAGCAGGTCCACGACCTCGGCCTTGAAGCCCTCCCGCTCGACCCAGCGCAGGTACATCCGCATCAGCATCTGGGCCCAGTCCTGCGACTCCGTGCCCCCGGCGCCGGGATGAATGGACAGGATTGCGGTCTTCCCGTCGTGGGGCCCGGAGAGCACCACCTTGATCTCGAACGCCGCCAGCGCATCGCGCAGGCCCACGGCCTGCTGCGCGATCTCCGGGCCGATGCTCTCGTCGCCGGCCTCGGTGGCCATCTCCCAGAGCGTGCGGAGATCCTCCACCTGGCGGTCGAGCTCCCTGAAGCGGCCGACGGCGCGAGCCAGGTCCGATCGCTCCTGGACGAGGCCCTGGGCCCGGCGGCCGTCCTCCCAGAAGCTCGGAGCCGCCATCTCGGCGTCGATCGCGCTCAGGCGCGCCTCCTTGCCGCGGACGTCAAAGATGCCCCCGCAGGTCGTCCAGGCGCCGCTCGACCTCGCTGACCTCGCGCTTCAGTTCACTCAGCATCCGGCCGCCTCGACCTCCGCAGGCAGGCCCACGCCGCTGCCGCCGCCGACAGGGCGAGGCAGCCGTGAGCGAACCAGTCTCCGAACCTCGTGTAGAGCGTCTGCCGCGTGCGGAGCGAGACACGCTGCGCCAGCACCCCGCGCGCGGACAGCGGCAGCATCGCCGAGATCCGCCCGGTTGGCTCCACGAACGCCGACACACCCGTGTTGGCGGCCCGGGCGATCGCCACCCGGTGCTCGACGGCCCGGAGCGGCAGCGCGCTCAGGTGCTGCCACGGGCCGCTCGTCTCCCCGAACCACGCGTCGTTGGTGATGTTCGCCATGAAGTCCGCTCCCCCGACCACGAAGCGCCGGAACAACCCGGGGAAGATGACCTCGTAGCAGATGACGGTGCCGAACCGGCCGCCCCGGATCTCCAGGACGGCCGCGGTGTCGCCCGCCCCCATCTCGGAGATGAACTCCGCCCAGCTCCGGACGAATCCGATGAGCCTGGAAAGGGGCACGTACTCGCCGAACGGAACGAGCTGGATCTTATCATACTTGCCCGTAATGCCTTGTCCCGAGAGGAGAAACGCGCTGTTGAGGAACTCGAGGCGCGCCGGCCCTGGACGGGTCGCCTGGACCTCCCGCTGGTCGATCGAGCCCACCAGCACCGCGGTGTCGAGCTCGCTCGCCAGCCGCGTCAGACGTGAGAGCAGCGGGGCGTCGCGGCGCAGGAAGAACGTTGCCGCCGTCTCGGGCCACAGGATCAGGTCCGGGCGGGCCCGGCCCGCCTCGCGCGTCAAGCGCTCGTACAGGGCCAGGATCTCGCCGTGGCGGGCGGGATTCCACTTGAGCGATTGATCCACCGCCGGCTGGATCAGGCCGACCTCGATGCCGGGCGCCTCGTGGGAAGGGGCCCGGAGGCCGTGCCATCCGAAGCCGAGGGTGGCCCCGGCGAGCGCGGCGGCCGCCAGTAGGCCCGGGGCGGCCCGGCGGAAACCAAGGGCCGCCAGCGCGGCCAGCGCCGCGTTCACGGCGGCGATCACGAACGATACCCCCCACGCGCCGGCGATCTCGGCGATCTGGATGACAGGCAGCACGCCGTGCTGGGAGTAGGCCAGCAGCCCCCAAGGGAATCCCTCCATCAGCCAGCCGCGCACCCATTCGCCCGACACCCACAGCGCGGGGAAGGTGGACAGCGCGACGCCGGGACCGAGACGCCGGGACAGCCAGGAGACGCCTCCGCAGGCGAGACCGAGGTAGAGGCCGCAGTAGGCGGCGAGGGCCGCGATGGGAAGCCACGTCAGGGGCCACGGGATGGCGCTCCAGTGACGGAACGTGTGATCGAGCCATCGCAGGAGGACGAGGAAGAACACTGTTCCGGCGAGCCAGCCGCCGGCCAGCGCCGCGCGCGGTCTGCGCTCGACCGAGCAGGCCAGCGCGGGGACGAGCCAGACCCAGGCGAGCAGTGACCAGTTCGTGGCCGGGAATGCCAGGGCTCCGACGACCCCGGATGCGATCAGCACTGGCACGCGCAGGCGGAGACCCGGCCATGGCGCCGGCGTCCCGCCGGCCCCGGCCGGCGGGACGCCGGGGGTTCGGGGCGCGCCGATCACCTGGCTCATGGCCCGCGGCGTCGAGGGCCGAGCACAGCCGGTCAGCGCCCGCCGGCCAGCCGTTCGGCGAGGACGGTCGGCAGCCCGGCGGCGAGGATCTTCTCGGCCGCGGCCCCGTTGTCGTAGGGAACGCGCCGGATGGTGACCAGCCGCGCCTCCAGATCCCACACCGCGTATGAGGCGCGCGCGTCGTGGTCGCGCGGCTGGCCCACGCTTCCCACGTTGACGAGATAGCGCCGACCTTTCTGGAGCCTGACCCGGTGCGGCCACGCCGCGAAGCGCCCGATGTGGTCGGGGCCGCTCGAGCCCAGCGACCACACCGCGGGCAGGTGGGAATGCCCGACGAAGCAGAGGCGGGAGGTGAACGAGGCGAACGCGGCGAGGCCGTCCTCCTCGGACAGGAGGTACTCCCAGTCTTCCGGGCGGTCCGGGCTCGCGTGGACCAGGGACGCCTCGTCCACCGTCGTCAGGAGCGGGAGCCCCTCGACGTAGCGCCGGTGATTGGCGTCAAGCTGTCCGCGCGTCCACACCGCCGCCCTCCGGGCCGCCGGGTTGAACCAGCGGAGGTCCAGGACGCCCGCGGCCGCGTGATCGTGATTGCCCGCGACCACCGCCACCGCCCGCTCCCCGATGGTCTCCAGGCACGCCACCGGCTCGGCGCCGTAGCCCACGGTGTCGCCCAGGCAGAGCAGGTCCCGGGCTCCGTGGTCCGCGGCATCGGCGATCACCGCCTTGAGCGCATCGATGTTGCCGTGGATGTCGGAGACGACGGCGTAGCGCACAGGGGACGGCCGTTCAGCCCCGGGCAGAACGAGCCCGGAACCCCCGCGGTGTCCTCCGGCGGTCGGGAGCGGCGCGACGGGTCGGCCGGCTCACGGGCTCTCGGTCGGGGGCCGCATTTCCCGGTGAATCCGGTCGAGGACGCCGTTGATGAACCGGCTCGACTCGTGGGTGCTGAACTTCTTGGCGACCTCGAGCGCCTCGTTGATGGCCACCTTCGGGGGGACGTCCGGCATCCACAGGAGCTCGAAGATACCGGCCCGCAGCAGATTTCGGTCGACCACCGCCATCCGGTCCAGCTCCCAGTGCTCGGTGTACTGGGAGATGAGCTCGTCGATCTTGCCCTGGTGGAGCTTGACGCCTCGCACGATGATCTCGGCGTGCCCGCGCACCTCGCTGTCGACCGGGTGCCGCGACCAGAACTCGGCAAGGTAGGGCTCGGCGCTCGCCTCGCCCTGGACGTCGAGCTGGTAGAGGAGCTGCAATGCCAGCTCCCGGGACTTGCGCCGTCTGCCCATCGGCGTTCGCCGTCAGCCGCGGGCGCGCGCCCGCGGCGTCGGCCCCCTGCCCCGCCCGATCTGACGGGCCAGCGCGGCCATCTCCACGGCCGCGCTGGCCGCTTCGAGCCCGCGATTGCCGACGGCGCCGCCCGCCCGGTCCCAGGCCTGCGCCTCGGTCAGCGCCGTGATCACGCCGAACGTGACAGGGATGCCGGTGCTGAGGGCGACCTGGCGGATGCCCGCGGCCGCCTCGCGCGCCACGTAGTCGAAGTGCGGCGTCTCGCCGCGGATGACGACGCCCACACACGCGATGCCGGCGTACCGGCGGCCGCGGGCGAGCAGGAGTGCCGCCTGGGGCAGCTCGAACGAGCCGGGCACCCAGACGACGTCCACGCGATCGGCGCTCACGCCGTGGGCGGCGAAACCGGCGAGCGCCCCCGTCACCAGCTTGTCGGAGATCGCCTCGTTGAAGCGTCCGGCCACCACCGCGAAGCGCGCCCGGGCGATGACCCCGGAGACCCTTCGATGGTCGCGGGGCGTCGGGGCCGTCCCGGCCACCGCTATCTCCCCAGGCCGCTGGAGCGAGACGGAGAAACCCGTCGCGTCATCACCCCCGGCCCCCCGGTGCGCGTCTCCATCGCGCCGATCCGTTCGCAGACATCAGTCCGGGAAGGACGAGAACAGATGGCCGAGCTTCTGCTGCTTCGTGGCTAGATAGCGGCGGTTGGCCTCGGTGGGGGCGATCTCCAGGGGGACGCGCTCGACCACCTGCAGGCCGTAGCCCTCGATGCCCACGATCTTCTTGGGGTTGTTGGTGAGGATGCGGAGCCTCCGGACGCCGAGGTCGAGCAGGATCTGGGCACCGATCCCATAGTGCCGGAGGTCGGCGCGGAAACCGAGGGCGTTGTTGGCCTCCACGGTGTCCTTGCCCCCATCCTGCAGCTCGTACGCCCGCAGCTTGTTGAGAAGCCCGATACCCCGCCCCTCCTGCCGCATGTACACGAGCACGCCTCGCCCCTCGGCGCTGATGATCGAGAGCGCCTTGTGCAGCTGGGACCCGCAATCACAGCGGTGCGAGCCGAACACGTCGCCGGTCAGGCACTCGGAGTGCACACGGATCAGGACCGGCTCGCCCGCGGCCACATCGCCGAGCACGAGGGCGAGCGGCAGCCGCTCGTCCACCGTCGTGTCGTAGGCGATCACCTGGAACTCCCCGTACTCGGTGGGCAGCCGGGTCTGGGCCGCGCGTCGCACCAGCTTCTCCTTGGTGATCCGGTACTCGATGAGATCCTTGATGGTGATGCACTTGAGGCTGTGCTCGCGCCCTAGCACCAGGAGCTCGGGGACGCGGGCCATCCCCCCGTTCTCGTCCAGGACCTCGCAGATGACGCCCGCGGGCGACGAGCCGGCCAGCCGCGCCAGGTCCACCGCAGCCTCGGTGTGCCCGGCGCGGCGCAGCACGCCGCCGGGCATGGCGCGCAGGGGAAAGATGTGTCCGGGCCGCGTGAGATCGTCCGCGCGCGTGACGGGGTCCACCAGGGTGCGGATGGTGACGGCCCGGTCGTAGGCCGAGGTCCCCGTGCTGACCCCGCGGCGGGCATCGACGGAGACCGTGAACGCGGTGCCGAGCGGCGCGGTGTTGTCCTGCACCATCATCGAGATCTGCAGGGCCTCGAGCCGATCGCCGAGCATGGGCACGCAGATGAGGCCTCGCCCGTGCTTGGCCATGAAGTTGACGGCCTCCGGCGTGGCCTTGTCGGCGGCCATGAGAAAGTCGCCCTCGTTCTCCCGGTCCTCGTCGTCGACCACGATGATCATGCGGCCCGCCCGCATCTCCTCGATGGCGTCCTCGATCGACGCGAAGTCCCGCCCGCTGTCCGTGCTCACGGTCCCTCCTCGCCACCCCTCGTGTCGGGGCGGGTCGGCCAGGTCCCCCGGCCGAGATCGATGGCCCGGGCGACGTACTTGCCGATCATGTCCATCTCCAGGTTCACGCGGGCACCCGCCGCCGCGTGTCCCAGCGTGGTCCGCTCCAGCGTGTGCGGGATCAGCATGACCTCGAAGGCGCCGGCCTCGAGCCGCGCCACGGTCAGGCTGACCCCGTCGATCGCCACCGATCCCTTCGGGATCAGGAGCGGATCGAGCGCCTCGTTTCGCCATTCTACCCTGAGCCAGGAGGCTTCACCGTCGGGGCGCCGCCCCGTGACCACCCCGACGCCGTCCACGTGTCCCTGGACGAGGTGGCCGCCCACGAAGCCGCCGAGCCGCAGGGGTCGCTCGAGGTTCACGCGGGAGCCGGCCCGGAGGTCGCCGAGAGCGGTGACGGCGGTCGTCTCGGGACCCAGGTCGAACGCGAGGTGCTCGCGCCCGCACACCACCACGGTCAGGCAGACGCCGTTGACGGCCACGCTCGCCCCGAGCGGGCTGCCCTCGAGCACGGTGCGTGCGGCGACAGCCAGCCTGCCGGCTTCGCAGGAGAGTACGCGCCCCACCTCCTCCACGATGCCCGTGAACACTAGACGGATCCTCCGCTCCGGTCCACCGCTCCCTCGAGCAGCCAGTCCGGGCCCACGGGCCGGGCGGCGAGGGCCTCGAGCCGGAAGGCGTCCGGCAACGTGCGCCCCAGCCCGGCGACCGCCCCGGGGGCGGTGCTCCCGCCCAGGATGATGGGCGCGACGAAGAACGCCGCCCGGTCCACCACGCCGGCATCGACGAAGGCGCCGTTCAGAACGGCCCCGCCCTCGAGGAGGACGGCGATCACGTCCGCGGCGAGCAGGTGCGCGAGCAGGTCGACGACGTCCACGCGGCCGTCGCGCGCGCGGCACCGGAGCAGGGTCGCGCCCCGCGCGACAAGAGCCGCCACGCGCTCCGCTGGCGCCGCCTCCGTGACCGCGATCACGGCGCGCGCCGGGTCGCCCGCGCCGATGAGGCGAGCGTTCGCGGGCAGGCGGGCGAAGCTGTCCACCACCACGCGGAGCGGCTCGCGCGGCCACGGCGCGTCGAGCCGGACGTCGAGGGCGGGATCGTCAACCAGCGCGGTGCCGATCCCGACCACGACCGCATCCGACTGGGCGCGCATCCGGTGCGCCTCGCGCCGGGCGGCCGGACCCGTGATCCAGCGCGCCCGGCCGTCGGCTCCTGCGATCTTGCCGTCCAGGGTCATGGCGCACTTGAGCGTCACGTGGGGCCGGCGGCAGAGCATCGCGGTGAAGAAGGGCTCGTTGACGGCGCGGGCCTCGGCGGCCAGGCATCCGACCGTCACCGCGAGCCCGGCCGCGCGCAGGATGTCCGCCCCACCTCCGGGGACGCGGGGGTTCGGGTCATTGGTGGCGATCACGACCCGGGCCACGCCGCTCGACAGCACGGCGGGGGTGCACGGGGGCGTCCGGCCGGCGTGGTTGCAGGGCTCCAGGGTGACGTACAGGGTCGCGCCGCGGGCCCGCTCGCCGGCGGCGCCCAGCGCCTCGACCTCTGCGTGGGCGGCGCCCGCGCGGCGGTGGAAGCCCTCGCCCACGCACACCCCATCGCGCACCACGAGCGCTCCCACCATCGGGTTCGGCGACGTGAGCCCGCGCGCCCGGCCCGCCAGGGCAAGGGCACGGGCCATCCACGCCTCGTCGTCGGCCGCGGCCCCGGCGGGAGCGCCCACGGAGATCAGGCGTCCGGCACGAGGCCGGCGGCGAAGGAGGCGGGGTCGAACGGCTGCAGGTCGTCGATCTTCTCCCCCAGGCCCACCAGCTTGATCGGGATGCCCAGCTCCTGGTGGATGCGCACGACGATGCCACCCTTGGCCGTCCCGTCGAGCTTCGTCAGCACCAGACCCGTCAGCCCGACGGCCTGGTGGAACAGGCGGGCCTGGGCCAGCCCGTTCTGACCGGTCGGGGCCTCCAGCACCATCAGGGTCTCGTGCGGGGCGCCGGGGAGCTGGCGGGAGACGACGCGCCGGAGCTTGACCAGCTCGTCCATGAGGTTCGACCTGGTGTGGAGCCGACCCGCCGTGTCCACGAGAAGCACGTCGAAGCCGCGAGCGGTCGCCGCCTTGACGGCGTCGAAGACCACGGCGGCGGGGTCCGCTCCGGCGGCCTGACGCACGACCTCGACGCCGGCGCGCCGGCCCCATTCCTCGAGCTGCTCGATGGCCGCGGCCCGGAACGTGTCGGCGGCCGCCACCATGACCGTCTTGCCGTCGCGCCGGAGCGAGGCGGCCAGCTTGCCGATGGTCGTGGTCTTGCCGGCCCCGTTCACGCCGAGAACCAGGATCACTGCGGGACGGCCATCGAGCCGCAGGGCGCGATCCCCGCCCGTGAGCGTCTCCTCGAGGAATCGCCGGAGCTCGGCGCGCACGTCCTCGGCGGAGCTGACGCGACCCCGCTTCACCTGCTCGCGGAGGCGGCCCACGAAGGCGCTTGCCGTCTCCGTGCCGAGGTCGCCGGCGATCAGAACCTCTTCGAGCTCCTCGAGCATGGCCTCATCGATGGGCCGGCCGATGGCGAGCACGGCCCCCAGGCTGTCGTCGAGGAGCTGGCGCGACCGCCGCATCCCTTCCTTGACTCGATCGGCCAGGCCACGGAAGAGGCTCATGACGTCGGCCGGGCGGCATCCTCGCGGGGCAGCACGAGGTCGCGAATCACGGCGCCACGCGGCCCCAGCGACGGCACCGGACGGCCGTTCAGCTCGAGCTCCACGCCGCCCGCGTTGCCGATGGTGAGGACGAAGCGACGCTCGGCCGTCCACTCCCGGGTCGCTCCGGCGGGAAGCAGCTCTTGCGCCGCCTCGCCGCCGTCCATCTGGACGCGCAGCCACGTGGGTTCGCTCGTTCGGGCCACCAGGCGCTGCGGAGGCCCGGGGGTGCTCCCGCCTGGCGCGGGCGCGGAGACCGCGGGAACCGGCGCGGGCGCCGCCGCCAGGACCGCGGCGGGAGCCGGGGCGGGCGGAGGCGTGGGAACTGCGCGGGCCGGCGCCGGCTCGCTGGCGGAGCCCAGGGCGGTCGAGCTCTCCGCGGGCGTGGAGGGCGGCCCCTCACCCCGGCGCGCCATGAGCGTGATGGCAGCCAGGCCCGCCACCAGCAGCACGAGGAGCACCGCCGCGGCCAGCAGCGGGCTCCGCCACCGCGGTGCGGGCGCCGGTTGCCGCGCTGGCATGGGCCGACAGGGCGCTGACTCTTCGCTCGCCGCCACGTAGAGCCTCAGCGCCTGGTCCGGAGCTTCGCGGAGCGCCTCGCAGTACGAACGCACAAAGCCCTTGATGAAAACGGGCGCGGGCAGCTCGGAGAACTCCTCGGCCTCGAGCGCGGCCAGGTGAGCCTTGCCGATGCGCGTGACCTGGGAGATCTCCTCGAGCGTCGTTCCCTTCCGCTCGCGCATCTCCAGCAGGTAGCGACCCAGATCACCCATGGCTACGCGCAGTCTAATCCTGCCGCCGCGAGGGGGCAAACCGGGACGCCCGGAGCGCGGGCGGCGGAGCTAGGCCTCGATGAGGGCGACGTCGGTGAGGCGGACCGATACCACGCGGCTCAGCCCGGGCTCCTCCATGGTCACGCCATAGAGGAGATCGGCCGCTTCCATCGTGTACCGGTTGTGGCTGATCACCACGAACTGGGTCTGCGAGCACAGCTCGCGCAGCACGCGCAGGAAGCGGTGAATGTTGGCGTCGTCGAGCGGGGCGTCGACCTCGTCGAGCACGCAGAAGGGGCTCGGGCGGTAGTAGAAGATCGCGAACAGCAGGGCAAGGCCCGTGAGCGCCTTCTCACCTCCGGACATGAGGGTCACGGATTGCAGGCGCTTGCCCCTCGGCTGCGCCATTAGCTCCACGCCCCACTCCAGCGGATCCTCGTCGCCCTCCTCGGGCTCGACCATCCGGAGCTCGGCGCGCCCGCCTTCGAAGAGGCGGCTGAAGATGTCGCCGAAGTGGCGATTGATCTCGCTGAACGCCTCCTGGAAACGCTCCTGGGCGGTCCGGGTCATGCCGCGCAGCGCCTTCTCGAGGTCCTTCATCGACGCGACCAGATCGTCGTGCTGTGCCCGGAGGAATCCGAGGCGCTCCTCGAGCTCCCGGTACTCCTCGTCGGCGATCAGGTTCACCTGGCCCAGGCCCTCGACCTTCGCCGCGATCTCGTCGTGGCGCTCGCGCACGGCGGCGAGGTCGCGGGTGGCATCGTGCGCCGCCGCCAGGGCATCGGGGCCGTCCACGCCATGGGCCCGGCGCGCCTCCTGGAGCAGCTCCTCGGCCCTCACCCTGGTCTCGGTGGCCAGGAGATCGATCTCGTGCAGGCGCGAGAGCAGCCGGGTGAGCTCCTGCTCGCGCGCGCGCCGATCGGCCTCGGACGCATCCCGCTCGCTGATCTGGCGACGATGCTCCTCTCCGAGACCGCGCAGCTGCTCGTCGAGGACGTCCCGCTCGGCCACGGCTTCCCGGGCCTGGACGTCGCTGCGCTCCTGGTCGAGCTGGAGCTCGGCGCGTCGCGTCCCCAGTTGCCGCAGCCGCTCGCGCGCCTGCTCGACCCGGCGTGCCCCCTCCCCGCCCAGCTCGGCGAGCTGCACGAGCGCCCGGTCGAGTGATTCCACGCGCTCGGCCAGGCCCGCCAGCTCGACCCGGCACGCCGTCAGCTCGCTGGACGTCTCCGCCTCCTGGCGCTCGTCGGCCTCCATGGCGGACCGGATCGACGTCATCTCCGCGTCGAGGGCGGTCTCCGCGTGCCGGATCTCGGCCAGCGCCGCGTCGGTCTCTTCGAGCCGGCAGCCAGTCTCCGCGACCTCGGCGGCGAGCTGCTCCCGCTCCAGGGCTACCGTGCTCTGATGCCGCGACAGGCGGTCCTCGTCGCGAACCGCGGCCTCCAGGTCCTTCTCCCCGGCGAGCCGCGCCGTCTCCTGCGTCTGCACGGATGACTGCAGGGTGGACCGGCGGACCCGGAGGGCGTCGATCTGGCGGGCGAGCTCCTCGATCCGGGACCGCTGGATCCAGAGGGCGTCGCGGATCCCCTGGAGATCGTCGCCGATCTGCCGGATGGCACGCTTGCGACGCAGGATCGAGTGGTCCTCGCCGCCGCGCCCGCCATCCCGCCGCCCGCCCGTGAGCCGGCCGGTCGGCGTCAGCACCTCCCCGAGCGGCGTGACGTACGTCGCCACCACGCCATTCCGACGCCACAGCCGCTCCGCCTCGTCCAGATTGTCCACGATGCCCACGCGACCCAGCAGGTGCCGCAGCAGGTCGGGCCGGGGACCCGTCACGAGCCCGGCGGCCCACCGCACTGGCGAGTCGGTCTCGCCATGGCCATTGGCCCCATTGCCCGGGGTCGGCAGGGTCTCGAGCGGGAGGAAGGTCGCCGAGCCGGCGCCTTGCGCGCGCAGGTAGCCGAGCGCGGCGCGGGCGTGCTCGAAGCGCTCGACAACCACCCACTGCAGCCGATCACCGAGGACCGCCTCGACCGCAGACTCCAGCTCGGGCGGCACGTCGAGCAGGTCCGCGACCGTCCCCACGATCCCCGGGACCTCGGGCTGGCCTGCCGCCGAGAAGACGGCCCGCACGCCCGCGCCGTATCCCTCGCGCTCCCGCTCCAGGCGCTCGAGCGATTCGAGGGCGGATTGCCGCGAGGCCTCCGCCACGGACAGCTCGCCGAGCGCGCCCTGGGCCTGCGCCAGCGCCGCCTCGTGCTCGCCGAGCTGCGTGAGCACCTCCTGCCGCTCGCTCTCCAGCAGGGAGAGCTGGACTCCCGTCTGCTGGCGCCGGCACTCGAGGCCCTCCCGCCGGGCAACGACGGCGGCGAGGTCCGAGGCGGCGGCCGTGGCCTCGCCTTCGAGCCGCTCGATCGCCCGGGCGAGCTGCGCCTCGCGGCCGCGCAGCTCGCCCGCGGTGCGAATCTGCTCGGTGCGGCTCCCGACCAGCCGGACGTGCTGGAGGCGAAGCTCCTCGAGCTGCTCCCGCGCCGACCGGAGCGCCACGCGCCCGGCCTCGAGGACAGACTCCAGTCGCTCCACCGTCCCCTGCCCCTCGGTGTGCCGGGCGCGGGCATCGGCCACGGCCGCGCGCTTGTCTTCCATCTCCCGGGCGATCTCCTGCTGCCGGGTCCCGGCGGACCGGATCTCCTCCTCGAGGTGGATCTCTTCCGCTCCCATGTCGCGCAGCTGGTGGCCGATCTGCTCGCGGCGCTCCACGAGGCGCTCGGCCTCCACCTGCATCTTCTGGACGGACTGTCGCAGATCACCCAGCCGGTACTCCAGCTGCTGGATGGACGCGCGCTGGCCGGCCTCCCGGGCCGCGAGCCCGGCCAGCGCGGTGCGGAGAACCTGGTCATCGTTCGCGAGGCCCGCCGCCTCGCGGGCCAGAGCCTCGTGGCGGTCGCTGAGGGTGGCCCAGTCGGCCGCCATCAGGGCGAGGGCCAGACCCTGCCGCTCCTGGTGCAGCGCCTTGTACTGCTGGGCCTTGCGCGCCTGGCGCTCGAGCGACCCGAGCTGGCGGCGCACCTCCTCCATGACGTCGCGGACTCGCTGCAGGTTCTGGCGGGTGGCGTCGAGCTTGCCCTGCGTCTCGGCGCGCTGCTGCTTGTAGCGCGCCACCCCCGCCGCCTCCTCGATGAAGATGCGCCGTTCCCACGGCTTGGCGGTCAGCACGTGGTTCAGGCGCTCCTGGTCCATCAGCGCGTACGCCTTCGGGTTGACGCCAGTCCCGGCGAACAGGTCCTGAATGTCGCGCAAGCGGCACTGGTTGCCGTTCAGCAGGTACTCGCTGTCTCCGCTGCGATACAGGCGGCGCGCCACCGCCACCTCACTCCACGGCACGGCCAGGACCCCGTCGTTGGCGAACTTGAGATCGACCTCCGCCATGCCCAGTGACCGCCGGGAGGCGGAGCCGTGGAAGATCACGTGCTCCATCTTGTGGCCGCGCAGCAGCCGCGGGCTCTGCTCGCCGAGCGCCCAGCGCACGGCGTCGGCCACGTTCGACTTGCCGCAGCCGTTCGGTCCCACGATGCACGTGATGCCGGGCAGGATGCGAAGCTCGGTCTTCTCCGCGAAGGACTTGAAGCCGTGGATGAGGATCTGTTCCAGGCGCATGGTGCGGGATGGTCGTCCCA
>DATKEI010000114.1:0-13609 GCA_035544455.1 Binatia bacterium
GATCTTCGCCACCTTGAACACGGCGTCCTGCACGCGCTTGAAGAACCGGAGGTCCTTCGGGTTCGACCCCGGCCAGCCGCCCTCGATGTAGTGAATGCCGAGCTGGTCGAGCCGGTGCGCGATGCGCACCTTGTCCTCCATGGAGAACGCCACGCCCTCGCCCTGTGTGCCGTCGCGGAGCGTGGTGTCGTAGAGCTTGATCTGCCGCGTCATGGGGCCTCATGATGAGCGCGCCCCCGCAGGGTGTCAAGGTGCGGCCGGCCCGGTGCCGCCCGCGGCCAGCGCGTCCCCGCCGGGAACCGGCCGAGACCATGGACGCACGTTCGACCGCCTCTGCCCACGCCCGCGCCACCCGGGTCCGCAACGTCCGGCTGTCGCTGGGGGCCAACCTGGTCGGCGCGCTGATCACGTTCCTCTACTTCAGCTTCGTGGACAACCTGGGCACGGCCTCGGAACCCCGGCCTGGGCCGGCCGAGATCGCCTACTTCACGGAGATGGAGGGGGTGATCCGAAAGCACGGGGGACTCGTCCTTCAGTTCATCGGGGACGAGATCGAGGCGGTGTTCGGCGCGCCCGTGGCGGCCCCCGACCACGCCACCATGGCCGTGCGCGCGGCCATGGAGATGCGGGAACGGCTCGCCGCCTGGAACGAGCAGCGCCGCGCCGCCGGCGAGTCCGCGTTCCGCCACGGCGTCGGAATCCACACCGGCACCGTGCTCGCCGGCAACATCGGCAGCCCGGAGCCGATGTCCTACCTCCTGGTGGGAGATCCGGTGAACCTCGCCTCCCGGATCCAGGGCCTGAACAAGGACGTGGGCTCGGACATCCTGCTCAGCGGCTCGACCCGGTCCCGGCTCCGCGGCGACTTCCCGCTGGTGGCCGTGCCCGCCAGGCGGGTCAAGGGCAAGTCGATGGAGGTCGAGGTGTGGCAGCTCCGCTGACCGCGGGGGCGGACGCCTACACGACCCCCGTGGCGCGCAGCTCCTCCAGCGTGCTCCGGGGGATCCGCAGGAGCTTCGTCAGGATCTCCTCGGTGTGCTGCCCGAGGAGCGGTGGCGGCGCCGCGGCGGCGCCCGGGGTGTCGTGGAGCCGGATCGGCACGCCCATGGCGGTGACCGCGCCCGCCTTCGGATGGTCGAGCGTCACCACCATGCCGCGCGCCTTGAGGTGAGCACTCTCGCACACCTCGGCCACCGTCTTGATCCGTCCCGCCGGCACGCCTGCCCGATCCAGGGCAGCCAGCCACTCGTCCACCGGGCGCGCGCCGAGGATCTCGTTGAGGAGGGGCACCAGCTGGTCGCGCTCGGCCACGCGGCCCGCCTCGGTCTCGAAGCGCGGATCGCGCACCAGGTCGGGTCGCTCGAGGGCCGTGCAGAACCTCTCCCAGAGCGAGTTGTTGGCGACGCCCACGGTGAGGTACGCATCGCGGGCCCGGAACACCTCGTAGGGCACGATGGACGGGTGCTGATTCCCGCGCCGGGTGGGCCGGCCACCGGCGTTCCAGTACAGGCCGGCCTGGTACGTGAGGAGCGAGGCCATCACGTCCAGCATCCCGATCTCGACCTTCTGCCCGCGGCCGGTCCGCTCCCGCGCGAGGAGGGCGAGGGTGATCCCGTGGGCCGCCGACAACCCGGCGGCCAGGTCGCCGATAGAGTTGCCCACCTTGACGGGCGGCCCATCGGGAAAGCCGGTCAGATCCATCACGCCCGACTCGCCCTGGACGATCAGGTCGTACCCCGGCCGGCTGGCCTCCGGGCCGCTCTCTCCGAAGCCGGAGATGGCGCAGTACACGAGCCGCGGGTTCGTCGCCCGGAGCGCCTCGTAGCCGAGGCCGAGCCGCTCCATGGTACCCGGCCGGAAGTTCTCCAGGACCACGTCGGAGCGGGCGATGAGCTTGCGCAGGATCTCCTGGCCACCCGGCGCCTTGAGGTTCAGGGTGAGGCTCTTCTTGTTCCGGTTGACGGCCAGGAAGTAGGTGGCTTCCCCTCCCGCGAACGGCGGCCATCCGCGCGTGTCGTCGCCCTTGCCAGGCTCCTCGATCTTGATGACCTCCGCTCCCATATCGCCGAGCGACATGGCGCAGAAGGGTCCGGCGAGCACGCGGGTGAGATCGATCACCCGGATACCGGCAAGCGGTGGGTGGTCGCCGGCGGCAGCGCCGCGCGGAGAGCGGGGACGGGAAGGGGTCTTAGCTCGAGCCACGGGTTCGTCCTTTCCAGAGTCCCTTCCCGAGGGCCCGGCCGATGGCGGCGGCCTTCTCGCTCCGCGCGCCGGCGCGGCGCCAGAACAGGCGGGCGCGGTCGGCGAAGCTGAGGGAGGAGAAGTAGAAGATGGAGTCCAGCTCCTCGATCGATACCGAGGAGCCGATCCTGATACCGCTCGTGTCGTCGCTGTGGCAGAAGACGCGCGCGCCGCCGTCGAGCTCCACCAGGGCGATGTGCAGGGGCGCGCGAAACCCCTCGGGCGGAGCGTGGAGCGTGGTGAAGGACACGACCTCGCCCACGGGGGCGACGGTGGTCGCCTCCATCGACACGGCGTGGAACGGACAGTGGGCGGCGGGCGGGACCACCACCCGGCGACACCGGGGACAGCGGGACGCCGCGAGGAAGGCGTCGCCGATCATCGCGTCGTCTCGATGATGATCACGAAGTTGTTCGTGGCCAGCCCCCCGATGGACTGCGCGAGGCCCACCCGCGCCTGCACCTGCCGCCCCGCCGCCTCTCCGCGGAGCTGCCAGACCAGCTCCGCGATCTGGGCGAGTCCGGTGCCGGCCAGGGGATGGCCACGGGCCTTGAGACCGCCCGACGGGTTGATGGGCAACCGGCCGTCAAGGGCGGTCTCGCCGTCGAGAGTCGCGCGACCCGCCTTGCCGGCCGGAATCAGGCCGGTATCCTCGAGGGACATCAGCTCAAAGGGCGAGAAGGCGTCGTGGAGCTCCGCCACGTCCACGCGCTCGGGCCCGAAGCCGGCCATCTGGTACGCGGCCTGGGCCGCAGCCCGCGTCGCGTGGAAGCTCGTCAGGTCCGAGCGGTAGCGCACCGCGATGGAGTCCGTGCCCTGGCCGAAGCCGGCGATGCGCACGGCGGTGCGATCGCGCGTCACGACCAGGGCCGCCGCCCCGTCGGAGATGGGGCAACAGTGGTAGAGGCGGAGGGGATCCGCCACGACGCGGCTGGCCATGACGACCTCGAGGGAGACCGCCTCCTGGAAGTGCGCCAGCGGGTTGCGCGCGGCGTGGGCGTGGTTCTTCACCGCGACCTGGGAGATCTCCTTGAGCGTGACGCCATGGCGGTGCATCACGGCGCGCGTGATGAGTCCGGCCAGGGCCGGCATGGTGGTGCCGTAGCGGCGCTCGTGCGGGTCGATGGCGCGGCCGATGATCTCCGAGACGCGCGGGGTGGCGACGTGGGTCATCTTCTCGCCCCCGACGACGAGGACGGACCGCCGCAGGCCGGCCGCCACTGCGGCGAACCCGACCCACGCTGCGGCCAGCCCCGACGACGTGGCCGTCTCCACCCGGATGGCCGGCAGCTGCGACAACCCCAGCTGCGTGCCGATCAGCGAGCCGTAGTTGCCGTCGCCCGTGAACTCCTCGGGGTTCATCGTCGCGACGACAAGGCCGTCCGGGCGATCGATCCCGGCGTCGGCGAGCGCGGCCTCTGCGGCCTCCACCATGAGATCGGGGAGGCTGGCGTCCCGCCTTCCGAACCGGGTCATTCCGACACCGGAGATCCACACATCCGCCATGACTCTATTTCAAACGTGGCGCTCGGAAGTGTCAACGCCCAGCCGGTGCGGTCGCCGGCCTCTCGTCGTGCCGGTCAGTGCGGGGGAACCCCCGGCGGCCGAGAGCTGACGGGTGCCGGCGCGGGCGGCACCGAGATCCCGAACTCCCGGATGAGCCGCAGGAGATACGTTCTCTGCAGGCCGAGCGCCCGGGCCGTGCGCGTGCGGTTCCCGCCCATCTGGGTGAGCGTGGCCTCGATCAGGCGCCGCTTGAACTCCGAGACCGCCCCGTGGAAGCCGACGACCGGACCCGCGGGACGGGGAAAGGAGACGATGGGCGCGCCGCCAGGAATCGAGACCGGCATGTGGCACCGGATCGGCAATCGCTGTGCCACCGAACGCGCCCCGAGAATTCAACGACATGCGCGACGCGTGCCCCGAGAAGTGCCTCCCCGCGTGTGCAGCGCCGCCGGGGCCTGCCCGTCTGGTCAGGCGGTCCAAGCCCCGGACCCCCGCATTCCCCCAACCCCGCGGACTCTCGCGCCCGGCGGCAAGCCAAGGGCGGAGTCGCCGGTGGCCACCCCGCCCTGACCTGCGCGCCCCAAGCCAGTCCGGCTAGGACTTCGTCGCCGGCTTGACGCCGGGATTCTCCACGAAGAACTGCTTGTTCTTCTCGATGTAGTCCTTCCACTGGTCGGGGGTCTCGTCTTCTGCGAAGATCGCTTTCACCGGGCACACTGGCTCGCACGCCCCGCAGTCGATGCACTCATCCGGGTGGATGTAGAGCATCTCCGGCCCCTCGTAGATGCAATCGACCGGACAGACCTCGACACAGGCCTTGTCCTTCACGTTGATGCAGGGCTCAGCGATGATGTACGCCATTCAGACCTCCCTATGGATCGATCATGCGGCGGCTCCGAGTGGCTCCGCCCGCTCTCATGGCCAGAAACCTCTGTCCTTGTACCAAGTTAGACGGAGGGTGTCAAGGCCTTGCGCGGCCTCCCGCACTCACAGCGTGCGCAGCTTCGGGTCGAGGGCATCGCGCAGGGAATCCCCGAAGAGGTTGAAGGCGAAGACGGCCAGACTGATGGCGATGCCGGGGAAAATGGCCATCCAGGGCGCGACCTCGGCGAACTCCACGGCGGCGCCGCGCAGCATCAGCCCCCACGCCGCGGTGGGCTCCTGCACGCCCAGCCCCAGGAACGACAGCGAGGCCTCGAGGAGGATGGCCTGGCCCAGGAAGGCGGTGAGCATGATGAGGTACGGGGCCATCACGTTCGGCAGCATGTGCCGCAGAACGATGCGCCCGTGGCCGTAACCCGCGGCGCGCGCGGCGTCCACGTAGGGCATCTCGCGTACCGACAGTGCCGTGGACCGGATCACGAGCGCGCACCGGGGAATCATGGGAAGCGTGATGGCCATGATGAGATTCGGCAGGTTGTTGCCGAAGATGGCCACGATGGCGAGGGCCAGGATGATGAGGGGGAACGACAGGAAAATGTCCATCACCCGCTGGAGGTAGAGGTCGACCCGGCCGCCGAAATACGCGGTGCCCACGCCGAGGATGGCACCCGCGGTGGCCCCGAACACGGCCGAGCCGAAGCCGACGAAGAGCGCCGTCCGGGAGCCGTAGATGATCCGCGACAGCACGTCTCGCCCGAAGGCGTCGGTGCCCAGCCAGTGCGTGCTCGACGGGGGCGAGAGCATGGCCCCGAAGTCGACGGCGACGGGATCGAAGGGGGCAAGCACCGGGGCCGCCACCGCCACCACCAGCATCAGCAGCACCACCAGCGCCCCGGCCGCGCCGAGGGGCCGTTGGCGCGCGAAGTCGCGGCTCGCCGCCAGCCAGCCGTGGGGCCTGGGCGGGGTCGCCGCGAGGTCAACGGCGACATCGGCTGGGACGTTGATCGCCATCAGCCCGGCTTCCTCCCGGAACGGCCCGGGACGCCGTGCACGTCCATCACCGGTACCGGATGCGCGGGTCGAGCCACGCGTACGTGAGGTCCATCAGAAAGTTGACCACGATGAACACCGTGGCCACCAGCAGCACCAGGGCCTGGGTCAGCGTGTAGTCGCGGCGAGTCACCGCCTGGACAAGCAGGAGCCCGAGGCCGTTCAGATTGAACACCTGCTCGGTCACCACCAGTCCGCCCATCAGGAACGCGAACTCGAGGCACACCACCGTCAACACCGGCAGCATCGCGTTCTTCAAGGCGTGGCGGGACAGGATCAGCTTCTCCACCAGGCCCTTGGCGCGCGCCGTGCGGATGTAGTCCTCGCGCAGTACCTCCAGCATGGCCGAGCGGGTCATCCGGGTGGCCACCGCCGAGTACCGGTAGCCGACGGCGAGCGCGGGCCAGATGAGCTGGGCCAGGTTGTCCATGGGGCTGGTCCAGAACGGCGTGTACACCATGGGCGGCAGCCAGCGGAACACGATGAGGAGCACCAGGATCATGACGATGCCCAGCCAGAACGACGGCGTGGCGATGCCGGCGATGGAGAACAGCCGCACCGCGTAGTCGACCCACGTGTCCTGCTTGAGCGCCGCGAGCACCCCGAGGGGAATTGCCAGCAGCACCGCGACCACGGTGGCCATGATCGCCAGCTGGAGCGACAGGGCGAAGCGCAGCTTGATCTCCTGCCCGATCGGGGCGCCCGTCCACATGGACGTCCCGAAGTCCAGGCGGACCAGGCCCCACATCCAGTCGGCGAACTGGCGCCAGAGCGGCCGGTCGAGGCCGAAGCGGGCCCGCTCCTTGTCCAGGGTCTCCTTGGAAGCGAAGGAACTCTCCCCGGCGAAGCGAAGCTCCACGATGTCGCCGGGCACCACCCGCATGAGAAAGAAGATGAGAACCGCCACCCCGAACAGGGTCGGAATCATGAGGAGGAACCGCTTCAGGAAGTAACGGATCATGCGGAGCCGATTCCTTCAGGGGCGTCCCGACCGCCCTCGGGCGGCTGGCCACGGGCTATTCGCCACGACGGTGCCGGTACGGTACCGACCGCCCGCGGGCAAGTCAAGGCTGCGGCCTCCGGCGCCAGGGGCCTCCCCGGGCCGCCCCGGCATCCCGTCCCCTTCCCCCGGGGCTGTCGTGTCCGTCGCGCCCTCGCCTGGGACGAGACCGGGAGATTGCCGCGCACGCCTTGCGCTGCGGACGGCAGTTCAGGCCCGGATGCACGCGACCCACTGCGCCGAGGCGACCTCCCGCAGCTCGGGCACCGCGTCCTGACACTCCGGGACCGCGATGGGGCAGCGGGGGTGAAACACGCAGCCGGCGGGCGGCGCGAGCGCGCTCGGCACCTCGCCCCCGAGCACGGTCCGCTCGCGGGCCGCCTCGACAACCGGGTCCGGGATGGGCACGGCGGACAGGAGAGCCCGCGTGTAGGGATGCCGGGGATTCTCGTAGAGCGTCGTCCGGTCGGTGATCTCGACGATCTTGCCCAGGTACATCACCGCCACGCGATCGGAGATGTGCCGCACCACCGACAGGTCGTGGGCCACGAACAGGTACGTGAGCCCGAGCTCGGCCTGCAGCTCCTCCAGCAGGTTGATGATCTGAGCCTGGATGGACACGTCGAGGGCCGAGACCGGCTCGTCGCAGATGATCAGGGCGGGCTCCATGGCGAGGGCGCGGGCGATGCCAACCCGCTGGCGCTGGCCGCCGGACAGCTCGTGCGGATAGCGGTCGGCCATGGCGGTGAGGAGGCCGCACCGGGCCAGCAGGTCCCGCACGCGCGTCGCTCGCGCCGAGCGCTCGGACACGATCCCGTGCACGGCCAGGGGCTCGGCGATGATCTGTCCCACCGTCATGCGCGGGTTCAGCGAGCTGTAGGGATCCTGGAAGATCACCTGCATCCGGCGCCGCACCGGGCGGAGCTCGGCATGGGACAGCCCCACGAGATCTCGGCCCTCGAACACCACGCGGCCGCGGGTGGGGCGCTCGAGCTGCAGGACGCAGCGGCCCGTGGTCGTCTTGCCGCAGCCCGACTCCCCGACGAGCCCGAGCGTCTCGCCCCGCAGGATCGAAAAACTCACGCCGTCCACGGCCTTCACCACGCCGGGCGCTCCACCAAAGAGCCCGCCCCCCACGGAAAAGTGCTTCACCAGGTCCTGGACCTCCAGGATCGGGTCGCCCCGTCCCGGCCCCGCATCCGGCCCGGTGCAGGCGTCGCGCGGACCGGCGGCCGCGGGCCCCGGCGCCCCGAGCCGCGATCCCGCCCGCGTCATGCCGCGCCCTCCCGCGCCGAGCCCGCGAGATCGCGCGCGAGCCAGCACGCCGACAGGTGACCCGCCGACAGCTCCTCGAGCCCCGGCCGCTCCTCGCGGCACCGATCGACGGCGTAGCTGCAGCGCGGCACGAAGGCGCACCCCGGTGGCAGGCGCGCCAGGTCGGGCGGCTGGCCCGGAATGGGCATCAGCCGGGCGCGCCGGGGCTCGTCGAGCCGCGGCACCGAGCGCAGGAGCCCCAGCGTGTAGGGGTGGCGCGGGTCGCCGTAGATCTCGCGGGCGGTGCCGCGCTCCACGATGCGGCCCGCGTACATCACGTTGACGCGGTCGGCATATCGCGCCACCACGCCGAGGTTGTGCGTGATCATGAGCATCGCCACCCCGAGCCGCCGGGAGAGCGCCTTCATCAGATCGAGGATCTGGGCCTGGATCGTCACGTCGAGGGCGGTCGTCGGCTCGTCGGCCAGGATCAGGGCGGGCTCGCAGGCCAGGGCCATGGCGATCATGATCCGCTGGCGCATCCCCCCGCTGAACTGGTGCGGGTACTGGCGCAGGCGCCGCCAGGCATCGGCGATGCCGACGAGGCCGAGCATCTCGGTGGCGCGCTCGCGCGCCCGGGCGGAAGGCATGTCGAGGTGCGCCTCGAGCGTCTCGGTGAGCTGGCGCCCGATGGTCAGGACGGGGTTCAGCGACGTCATGGGCTCCTGGAAGATCATGGCGATCTCCCGGCCCCGCACGCGGCGCATCTCGTCGTCGGTCAGCGCCAGGAGGTCGCGCCCCTTGAACAGCACCCGCCCCCCGACGATCCGGCCCGCGGGCCGGCTCACCAGGCGCATGACGCTGAGCGCGCTCACCGACTTGCCGCAGCCTGACTCGCCGACGAGCGCCACCGTCTCCCCGGGGCGCACGTCCCACGACACACCGTCCACGGCCCGCACGATGCCGCCGCCGATGGTGAACTGCGTCTGCAAGTTCTGGACATCGAGGAGGGGCTCCATCGCGCGCCGGGAGTCTACCACAGCGGCACCCGGAGTCCGCCGCTCTCGCCGCGAGTCGCCGGGGGTTGCTACCGGCAGCGGGCGCGGGCGAGGTGCGCGAACGCGGCGGGCTGGAGGTCGGCGTAGAGGCGACAGATCTTCTCGGCGACGCAGGGCCAGCGGTGCACCGTGGCCCAGCGCACGGCCTCCCGGCCGAGCCGGTCCCGGGTGGCGCGGTCGTCCAGGAGGATCTGCAGGCGATCGGCGAGCGCGGCGGAGTCGCCTTCGGGGACGAGGTAGCCGGTGAGGCCGTCCCGGACCGTGCTCTGCAGACCCCCGACTCGCGTGGCGACCACCGGGGTACCGCAGGCCATCGCCTCGAGCGCCACCATGCCGAACGACTCGTAGTGAGAGGGCATCACGGTCGCATCGGCGGCGGCATAGAAGAGCGGGAGCCGGTCCTGGCGCTGGGGGCCCAGGAAGCGCACGCGATCCCGGAGGCCCAGCTCCGCCACCTGCGACCGGAGCCACTCGCCGTGGCCGTTCTCGGGCTCGTCCTGGTCGCCGCCCACGATCAGCAGGCGCGCGGGGCCGCGCAGGCGCGCCATCGCGGCCAGCAGCGTCTCCAGGCCCTTGATCGGCTGCAGGCGCCCGACGTAGAGCAGCATCGGATCGGGGGGCAGCTCCAGCAGATCCTTGGCCACCGCCTGGCCGCGCGGCTGGAACAGATCGGTATCCACGCCGCAGGGGATGACGCTGATGCGCTCGGCCGCCGCCCCGTAGTGCCAGACGAGGTTCGCGCGCTCCATCACGGTGGCGGCGACGATGCGGTCGACGCCGGCCACCAGCCGCGCCTCCTCGTCCACCCTGAGAGCGGGCTCCATGTCGGCCGACGTGCGCGCCACCGCGTTCTTGAGCCGGGCCATGGTGTGGAACATCTGGACCACCGGCACCCCCCATGCCTCGCGGAGCATGACCCCGGCCACGCCGGACAGCCAGTAGTGCGCGTGAATCAGGTCGTAGCCGAGCCCCTCCGCCGCGCGGTGGGCCTCGACGCCGGCCACGAGCTCCGGCAGATGGTGGTACACCTGCTCGCGCGGGAGCGGACTGGCTGGCCCCGCCGGCAGGTGCACGACGCGCGCGTTGTCGCCGAGGGGGACCAGCCGGGGCACCAGCGCGTTCTGCGAGCGCGTGAACACATCGACGTGCACGCCCATGCGCCCGAGCTCCCGGGCGGTCTCGCGCACGTACACGTTCATCCCGCCGGTCTCCTTGGCCCCGAGGGCGGCGAGCGGGCACGTGTGCACGGACAGGACGGCGATCCGGAGCCTCACGAGCGGGTCCTCACCCCTCCAGCCGGATGGCGTAGAGGTCCGTCGCGGCGGGACCGAACGAGTACTTGTACGGCTCCTCGCCGCGCAGGAAATCGAACACCGCGATCTCCCGGTCGATGGCGTCGCGGATGACGTGGGCAAGGAGCACGATGCCGGGCGCCAGCCGGGCGTGGGCGGGGTCAAAGCCCGAGTTGTACAGGCCCACGGCGCCGGCATACTCGACGCACAGGAAGCTCGCCACCGGGCCCTGCGGGCCCTCGAGAAACCAGAGCCGGGCCCAGCCCTCCCGGGCGAGATCGGCGGTGACGGCGCGGAAGAAACCCTCCATCCGGTCGTCCATGAAGCGGGCCTTGCCCACCTTCGAGAGCCGGTGGAGCGCGAGGAAGCGCGACAGCGCCGTGTCCCAGCCGGCGGCCTGGCTCTCGCTCCACACCCGGCTGCCTGGCAGCTCACGCTCCAGGCGTCGGATCTTCCGCCTGAGCTCGTGCCGATCCTTGCCATCGAGGCCTTGCAGGTACGCTGGCCAGCTCCCCGGAAGGGCCAGCACCGGGCATCGCTCTTCCCGCTCGGTGCGCGGCTCGAGCCCGCGCTCCCGGCCGAGCCGCGCGAGGATCTCGAGCGTCGGCGAGGCGGCCCGGATCCCCCGGAGCTCCCAGGGGGCGGGCGAGGCCGCGCGGTGCTCGAGCAGAGCCTCCCACACCTCGCCCTCCGAACCGGCCACCGCGATCAGGTCGAGATAGTCCGAGACGTCCGCGCCGCCGATCAGCCGGCGCACGCCCGCCGTCTCGTGGAGGGGAAGGAGGCCGATGAGCTGGCCGGTGTCGTCGGAGGCCGCGAGCAGCTCGAGCGAGGCGCCGGGGGCGAACGCGCGAATCCACCCGGTCTGCCATGGCCAGGTGAGGAACACGCTCGCGGTGCGCGAGCGATCGAGGAGGCTGTTCCAGCGCTCGGGGCCGAGCGCCTCGAAGTCCGGCAGCACCTCGACCTTCATGCCGTCCGTCCGAGGCGGCCGCCGATCGGAGACACCGCGGACGGGGTCGAGATCCCGCCGGACCGACTACAGTTCATCGTCGCCCCCGATCCCGCCGCCGCTCTCTCTATCCGCGCCACCCTCGCCCCCCTCCTCCATCGCCTCTTCCATGGCCGAGTCGAGATCGTCACCGAGATCCTCACCCATCTCCTGCCCCATCTTCTTCATGAAGCGCGTGACGCTGCGGGGGTCGTTCTCGTCAAGGTCGCCGTACTGGCCGGGATCGGCGAGCGCGTCGAGCCGATCGTCCTCCGACTTGACGGTGGCGAAGCGCGACATGAGGCGGGAGAGGTCGGAACTCCCGCACCGGGGGCACTGCGGGGCGCCAGCCCGGGAGGGGGTCAGCACGAGCAGGCTCACCCGCCGCCGACAGCCATGGCATTCGTATTCGTAGATTGGCACTCGCCCGACCTCCATGACGCCGCGGTCCTGATTCTAGCATCGCGTCAAGCCGGCCCGCGGCACGAGGCGAGACGGCAGGGCCGCCGGGCGGCGTCAAAGTCGCAGCGGCTCCTCCGGCCCCACCGGCTCGCCTGCGGAGGCCCGCCGCCGGCCTCGCCCGCCGCTCCGGGTCCGGCGGGTCCGCCACTCTGCAGCGACCGCCTCCCGGTCGGCCGTCTCCTGCCCCAGCAGCTCCCGGATCTGGCCGCCGTTGATGGCGGGGGCGTCCGTCACGTTGTTGTTCATCTTGACGTAGACGCGCCGGGCATGGCCGTCCAGCCGCCGGAGCCGGGTCGCGATTCCCGCGAGCTCCTCCTGGTCGTAGAGGTAGCCGTACTTCTCCGCGACGCTCGGCTGGCCGCCGCGCAGCTGCTTGAGAAAGCCCGGGGCGTTGCGGCCGTGCAGCCGCAGCACCGCCACCTCCGAGGTGAGCGCCAGGGCCGACGCCACCATGGCCGGCGTGCTCGGGGCATCGACCGACACGTAGGTGAGTCCGCGCGCGGCGAGAAACGATAGCGTCTCCTCGGTGTGTCCGGGCAGCCAGGACGAGTCCCGGAACTCGACCGCGATCGTCACGCCGGGGAGCTCGGCGGGCAGGCGCTCGAGGTACGCGAGGGCCGCTGCGTGGAACCGGAACCAGGGCGCCATCTGGAAGAGCACGTAGCCGAGCTTGCCCTCGTCGATCAGGGGGATGAGGGCCTCCCGGAAGGTCGCGAAGAGCCACGCCCGGGCCTCGGCCGGGAAGAGCTGGTTCTCGAGCTGCCCCCGCGCGTTGGGCCGAGCGCTCGCCGGGAGCATGGCGAGAAGCGGATCGGGCAGCCGACCCGCGTCCAGGTGGTGGCCGGTGAGGAGCGCGTAGGCCTTGACGCTGAACAGGAAGCCGGGCGGGGTCCGCTGCGCCCACAGCACCGCGTTCCGCGCGGACAGCGGCGCATAGAACGTCGAGTTCACCTCGACGCAGTCGAAGAACCGCGCGTACCAGCGGAGCCGATCCTCCGCGGTCATGGTCCGCGCCGGGTAGAACGAGCCGTCCTCGATCATGCTGCGGTCCTGCCAGGCGCAGAGGCCGACCCGGTACTCCGTCGACACCGGACCCGACGGCTGGTAGTGAAGGTACGGCTCGCCCGCGGCCATGAACGGCAGTGTACCCCCCGCTCCGGGCTCGGGCAGCGCCCGCCCGACGATGACGTGCCACAGGACCGTTTGCGGCCCCGGGCGACAGAGGCGCAGCGTCTCTCAGTCCCGAACGCGCCCCTCCGCTCCTGCCTGCCCACTCCCTCACCCCGGCCCTCTTCCCTCTGGGGGCGAGGGAACCGCTTGCCCCACGCGTTGCTGGGCGCGTAGCCAGGCTCCGGTGCGCCGGCCGATCACGGCCGGGCGTCGGCGGCGTCGAGGACGTTCCGCCGCTCGGCTCGCGGGCAGTGCAGCGTAGCGTGAGCACCGGGGCGCCTCGATCCGGACGCCGCGGTGCCTGGGCGGCGAGGCATCACCCGTGCTGATCCGGCCGGGTCAGCCGGGTCACGTGACGGTTGACGGCGACGGTGTGCCGCCATAGGATTCCGCTCAGCCGGGCGCGCGAGGGGGCTGCGAGTGTGGCGCTGTGCCGTCGGCTCCTGGGGCGGCCGGCGCCCGACTCTGGCATCCTCCGTCACGGCGACGGGGAAGCGACCGCCACCGGAGGGTGCCTGCAGTTGCCTGCGCTCCGATGCGCGAACACGTCGCCGTGAGCTAAAGTGACGGCGACTCGCCGAGGGAGGAGAATCGTCATGCCGTTCTACGAAAGAGGTCCGGTCCGCATCCACTACGAAGAGGTCGGTTCCGGCTTCCCCCTGTTGCTCATCCCGGGCGGCGGGCTCAATTCAGCCCTCTCATC
>DATKEI010000115.1:0-4344 GCA_035544455.1 Binatia bacterium
GGTCGCGAGGCCGTCCTCAAGCCCCCCGCTCGAGGGTTCGAGGTCCTCACCCCCCCCGGCGCGGGCATGGAGATCAAGGAGCTATCACGCGCCTAGACCAGGGGGCCTCGCCCAGCCGCTCGCGCCCGGCGCGGGAGAGGGAGAGCGGGCCCTGGGGCCGTGGTGGCCGCTCGGTGGTGCTAGGATAGGCCGGTCCACCGAGAGGAGGAGAGGCCGATGCCCGAGTCCATTCCGGCGCCGCTCATCATCGACACGCTGAAGGACACCTTCCGCGAGGCGCGCGCGGCGCTGGCCGCCGAGGTGGCGGAACCGCCCCGGCATCAGCATCTGGGCTGGGTGCTGAGCGTGCCGGATACCCACCAGAAGACGGTCCTCGCCGCCCTCGACAAGGAGGACCAGATCCGCGTGGTGACCTGCGCCACCGAGGACGAGGCCACCGCCATCGGGGCCGGTCTCTACATGGGCGGCGAGCCCGTGGTCCTCATGATCCAGCACGCCGGCCTCTACGCCTCGGTGAACACGCTGCGGGGCGTCGCCATGGACGGGCGCGTTCCGATGTTCTACATGATCGGCCTGCTCAGCCGCGAGAAGGACAAGGACCCGCGCGAGTCCCGGCACTCGATGGTCCGCTACGCCGAGCCGCTGCTGGACACCTTCGGCGTGCCCCATGCCCGCCTCGAGGGGCCGAACGACGTGCACCTGATCCCGGAGTACTACCGGCTCAGCCGCTCGCGACGCGGCCCCGCGGTGGTGCTCGTGGGCCTGGAGACCGCCTGACATGGCCATGAAGCCCGAGGACGTGCTGCGCATCATCGCGGCGGGACGCGGCGAGGCCATCTGCGTGCCCACCATGACCACCATGCCCGCGTGGCGCACCCTGGCGCCGGACGACCTCTCCGTGGGCTGCGTCGGCTTCATGGGCGGCGCCTCGTCGCTGGGGCTCGGCCTGGCCCTGGCCCGCCCGGACCGGCGGGTCATCGTCATGGACGGCGACGGCTCGCTCCTCATGCAGCTCGGCTCGCTCGCCACCGTGGCGGGGGCGGGAGCGCGGAACTTCGTGCACCTGCTCTTCAAGAACGGCGTCTACCACACCTCCGGCTCCCAGGGGATCCCGGGCGGGCTCGTGGTCGACTTCGCCACGATGGCCCGGGGCGCGGGCTACCGGACGGTCGTCACCATCGGCGATCTCGAGGACTTCCGCCGCCGCTTCGCCGGCTTTCTCGCCGCGGAGGGGCCCATCTTCGCCGAGCTCCATACGACGCTGGCCGATCAGACGCCCATGACGGCCCGGGGCGGCGTGCCCTTCCCCGAGCAGGTCGAGTCGGTGCGGACGCGCCTGCTTCGCCCGCGCCAGAGCGCGGCGCCGAGCCGCTGAGCGCGCCCCGGGGCCCGGCGGGTGCCGTCTAGGCTTTCCCGCCGGCGAGGGCCTTGTAGAGCTCGACCCCGACCGCCGAGATGTCCGAGCGGCTCTCGATGGGAAGTCCGGCGTTGGTCCAGGCCCCGAGGCCGCCCTTCAGGATCTTGACGTCGCGGAACCCGAGCTTCATCAGCTCGCGCGCGGCGCGGGCGCTCGTCGCCTCGGCGGGGGTGGTGCAGTAGGCAACCACCGGGCGCGTCTTGTCGAGGTCGAGGCTGATCACACCCTCGGCGAGGCCGTCGGGTTCGATCCGGATCGACTGCGGGATCCTGAGCGGCAGGGCGTCGTAGGCCTCGGGGCGGCGCACGTCGAGGAGGAGCGGCATGGTGCCCTCCTCGAGAAGCCGCACCACGACTGACGGGCTCACGCGGTAGCGGTTCTTCTTCCAGCGCAGGAAGAACTGGGCTCCGTAGCCGCCGGCGCTCACGAGCGTCACGCCGATGGCGACCCAGAACCACGGAAAGGGTCGGGGCGGCGGGTTCTTCAGGTACTCGCGCGCCTCGTTCATGGCGCGCTTGACGTCGGGCAGGTTCGGGACCAGCGTGTCCGCCTGCTCGAAGCGGCCGAGGGCGCCCTTCCAGTCGTCGCTGAAGTAGTCGCGGAGACCGGCCCACCAGAGGTCGTTGAACTGGCTTTGGCCGTCGACTTCCACCGCCGTCCCCTGCACGAACTCGCGGACGGCCTGGGAGGGAATGATGAAGTTGAATCCTTGCACCAGCGAGCCCTCGGGCCCGGGCGCCAGAGAGACGAAGGTCAAGACGCCGAGCACGCGCCCACGGCCGTCCACCGCGGGCCCACCGGAGTTGCCCCAGGCGGCCGGGGCGTCGGTCTGGATGACGGCCTGGTCGGCCAGGTCCTGCTTGAAGCCCGAGACGGCGCCGTTGGTCACCGACGCCTCGACGGAGGTGGACGCGTTCAGGAGCTCGTGGGACAGGACGACCCCCGGGTACCCGAGGATGTGCACGGGGTCGCCGATCCGCGCGGCCCGCGCGTCCCCCAGCGGCAGCACGGGGTAGTTCTCGCCGGTGACCTTCAGCAGGGCGAGGTCGCGCCCGGACAAGGCTCCGGGCGCGTTGCTCACCGGCGGGGTGTACTTCTGCACCTCGGCCTTCAGCTGGGTCCCGCTGGAGATGAGCACCATGACCTGGGGCACGAGCTTCACCTTGGTCGTGGGCAGCACGGTGTCCAGCAGCTTGCGCTTGATCGCGTCCTCGACCTCGAGGCGGGTGCCCGGCTCGATCTTGCGCTTCTCGAGCTCGGCGGGCAAGCAGGCCATGGCCACCGCCCGCTGGGCCTGCTGGTTCACGAGCCACTTGGGGGGCTGGTGGGCGGGCTCGACGACGTGGCCGTTGGTGACGACCCAGCCCCGGCTGTCGATGAACCAGCCCGTCCCGGTCTCCCGGAAGACGGGCGGGGTCACGGTGGTGGAGCCGCTTCCGCAGTTGAGGGTGACCTCGGCGGAGACCTCGGCCAGGACCAGCACCACCGCGGGCTTGGCGCGGAGCATGGCCTCCTGCACCGTGATGCGACCCTGGGCGCCCACCGGCGCACCGGACGCCGCCACCAGCCCGAAGGCGAGGCTGGCGACGACGGCCGATCGGCGTAGCATGGAGAAGATCTTACCCTAACCCCATCCCGGAGGAGCCCGCATGAGCCGCCAGATCGGAGACGTCCCGAGCAAGTCCTTCGGCCCGGGGGACGTGATCTTCCGGGAGGGCGATCCCGCCAATGGCGAGGCGTTCCTCGTCCACGAGGGCAAGGTCGAGATTCGCCGGCACGTCGGGGACGAGGAGCGCGTCCTGCGCACGCTGGTCAAGGGGGATCTGCTCGGCGAGCTGGCGCTGTTCCGCGACGCTCCGCGCTCGGCCGGGGCAATTGCCTCCGGGCCGGTCACACTCCTGGTCATCCCGGCCAACCGCCTCGAGGCCATGGTCCGCACCAATCCGGGCCTCGCCCTCGCCCTCATCCGCCAGCTCGCCACCCGCATGCTCGAGGCCGAGGACCGCGCCGCGCGCGCCGAGGGCCACGCCGCGCACTGACGCTCCGGCGCGCCCGGCGGGAGCGCTCGGCGCTCCGCGGTCGCGCGGCCCTCGCTTCGGGAAGCGGCCGACGTCGACCGCCCCCGGTCTCTTCCCGAGGACCCCCATCACGCGGTCGGAGTAGCTGGAGAGCGTCTGGAGGTCGGGGCCGCTCACCCCATCCCGCGGCGCATGGCCGCAGCAGGCGGGCCTCAGGCGGGCAGGCGGAACGTCTCGGCAGCCAGGCTGGCGATGTGGCGGCCGATGGCCAGGGAGGCGGTGGCGGCCGGGGACGGCGCGTTGATCACGTGCACCGCGCCCTCGGCCACGGCGATGCGGAAGTCGTCCACCAGGGCCCCATCCGGCGTCACCGCCTGGGCGCGTACCCCGGCCCCGCCGCGCTCGATGTCCTCGCCCTGCACCGCCGGCACGAGGCGCTGGAGCGAGCGCACGAAGGCGGCCTTGCTCGCCGAGCGGTACATCTCGTAGCTGCCCATCCGCCAGTACTTGCGGACCATGGTCCAGAAGCCGCGATAGGCGAGCAGCCCGGCGATGTCCCCGGGGCGGACCGTGCCCAGCGTGTAGCCCTCGCGGGCGAAAGCGAGCACGGCATTGGGCCCCGCCTCGACGTCGCCGTGCACGGTGCGCGTGAAGTGAACCCCCAGGAAGGGGAACTGCGGGTCGGGCACGGGATAGATCAGGTTCCGCACGAGCGACCGCCGCTCCGGGCGCAGCATGTAGTACTCGCCGCGGAACGGGATGATCCGAACCTCGGGGCGGATGCCCATCATCTCCGCCACGCGATCCGAGTGCAGGCCCGCGCAGTTGATCAGGTGGCCCGCCTCGACCGGGCCCTGCCCCGTCTCCAGCACGAGGCTGTCGCCGGCGCGACGGATCGCGTGGACGCGC
>DATKEI010000116.1:0-3953 GCA_035544455.1 Binatia bacterium
GTACGGGCGCGCGCCCGTACCTCCCGCCGAGAAGGCGTCCCCGCAGACCACCGGCCCGGATCGATCCCCTCGCTCCCCGGGGCGGGCGCCCTTGTCCGCGGACGATCCCGGCGCGCTCAGGAACGCGTGGTGGCGGATGAAAGAGGGTGAGGGCCGGAACGGCTCACCAGACTCGCTGGCCAGCCCGGGCTGTGCGTGGAATGGATCGGGGTAGGTCCGGAGTCAGAAGTCCATCGAGTGCCGGCAGCGCTCCCGCGTTACAGGCGTGTCGCGCGGGGAGGACCCCCACCCCGCCCGGCGCTTTCTCGGACGGAGCGTTCCGGGCTGGAGGTGGAGGGGCTGCGGGCGGCGGCCCCGGCGGATACGGAGCGCCCGCGGGAGGCGGAGGCGCAGCCCCTGGCGGAGGGGGCGGCGGCGGCCCAGGCGCCCCCGGGCTCCGCCGGTAGGCGTAGCCGGGAATCTGGTTGCCGTTGGCGTACATGCACTGCTGGTACGCGATGTCATAGCGGCGCTGGGCTTCCCATCCGGTCGCGGACGCCGCGCTCGCCCCGCTGGCCGTGCCGGCGAGCAGTCCCGTGCCCGCTCCAATGGCGGCTCCGATCCCCGGATTGCCCGCCGCCGCCCCGATGGCCGCGCCGAGGCCGGCGCCAATCAGGGTGCCCAGGGCGGCCCCGCCCGCCAGCTCCTGGTTACCCGCCGCCGGCGCCGCTCCGATCTGGCGGCTCGCCCAGAGCCGGCAGGTCTGGTCCTCGGCCTGGAAGACCTCGAAGGGCTTGCCCGGGCCGGGAAGGACCATCACGCCCGGCCCGGATGGAATGGTGGCACAGCCCGACAGGAGCGCCACCGCGGCCAGGGGCACGACGCCGAGAGCAACGCGCCGGCGATACGTAGTCATGGGGCCTACTGTGGCCGGGTGCCCGAGGAGCCCGAAGGGCCCGCGGCCCCCGGTGGCTCCGATGGCGGAACGACCTTCATCCAGCCCGCCGGACACTCCTTGACGTAGGGGTAATAGGTTCCGGATTCCCGGCAGTAGTACCAGTAGTACTGCTGCTGGGTGTAGACCGGCGCCGGCCGCTCGACGACGACGGGCGGCGAGTACACGGGCGGAGCGTACAGGGGCCGGTAATACGGGTACGCAACGCCAAGGCCATACCAGAAGGGCGGCGCCAGCAGGGGCGGCGCCAGCAGGGGCGGCCCCCAGAACCCCGTTCCCACGAAGACGCCGACGCGGGGGCCGCGCCAGCCCCACCCCCCGGCCTCGGCGGGGAGCGCCGCCACCAGGATGACCACCATCGCGACCGCCGCTCCGATAGCTCGCCGTATCATGCCGCCCCTCTTGCGCGCGGCCATCGCAGGCCGCTGCTCTCGCCCCCGCGCCTTTGCGGATCCCGCAGCCGGGATCAGTACCTCGGATCCCGTACATCATAGACGGACCAGGTCCCGGGCGCGTTTACTACTTCGCCGGCGGCCGCCCGGGTCGCGGCAGCGGCGAGGGGCGACCAGGGCTTGACGGGCAGCCGGATCCTCGTCTACGTTCATCGCGCCCTTCGGGGCCCGGTCCCCCGCCAGCGCGTGACGGACCGGGGGTTCCGGGGCCGTCAACACTGCCGGCCGGAACCGGAAGGAGGATCTATGGCTCGCACCGACGATGGCTCCACCAAGTACGTCCTCGCCGAGCGCGACCTGCCGACGGCCTGGTACAACCTGCAGGCCGACCTCAAGACCCCGCTTCCGCCCGTTCTCCACCCGGGAACGGGCCAGCCCATCGGGCCTCAGGACCTGGCGCCCCTCTTCCCGATGGAGCTGATCAAGCAGGAGGTCAGCCAGGAGCGCTGGATCGAGATTCCGGAGCCGGTGCGCGACGTGCTGCGCCTGTGGCGCCCCACGCCCCTGTACCGGGCGCGCCGGCTGGAACAGGCCCTCGATACACCCGCGCGCATCTACTACAAGTACGAGGGCGTCAGTCCGGCGGGCAGCCACAAGCCGAACACCTCGGTGCCGCAGGCCTACTACAACAAGCAGGAGGGCGTTCTACGCATCAGCACCGAGACCGGGGCGGGCCAGTGGGGATCGGCGCTCGCCATGGCCTGCCAGATGTTCGGGCTCCAGTGCAAGGTCTACATGGTCAAGGTCTCGTACCACCAGAAACCGTACCGTCGCATCATGATGGAGACGTGGGGGGCACAGGTCGTGGCGAGCCCGAGCCCGGACACCCAGTCCGGCAAGAAGGTCCTGGAGCAGGATCCGGATTCGCCGGGCAGCCTCGGCATCGCCATCAGCGAGGCCGTGGAGGATGCGGCCAAGCGCGAGGACACCAGGTACTCGCTTGGCAGTGTGCTGAACCACGTCCTCATGCACCAGACGGTCATCGGCCTGGAGACGAAGAAGCAGCTCGACATGGCCGGGGCCGCTCCCGACGTGCTCGTGGGATGCGTGGGCGGCGGCTCGAACTTCGCGGGCTTCGCCTTCCCGTTCGCGGGCGACAAGATCGCGGGCACGAGCCCGAAGCTCCGCATCGTCGCCGTCGAGCCCGCGGCCTGCCCGAGCCTGACCAAGGGCAAGTACGTGTACGATTTCGGCGACACGGTGGGCCTGACCCCGCTCGTGAAGATGCACACCCTCGGGCACACCTTCATCCCCGCCCCGTTCCATGCGGGCGGGCTCCGCTATCACGGCATGGCGCCCATCGTCTGCAAGCTGTACGACGAGGGCGTCATCGAGGCGCGGGCCGTGCAGCAGCTCGCGACCTTCGAAGCCGCCATCGCCTTCTCGCGCGCCGAGGGTATCCTGCCCGCGCCGGAGGCCGCCCACGCCGTGCGCGGGGCGATCGACGAGGCGCTCCGCTGCAAGCGGGAGGGCCGGGCGGAGACGATCGTCTTCAACCTGTGCGGCCACGGATTCCTGGACATGTCCGCCTACGAGGCGTATCTGGCCGGCACGCTCACGGATCTCGAGTACCCGGCCGACAAGGTCGAGACGGCCCTCAAGGGCCTGCCGAAGGTCGCGGGCTAGGGTCGGCTCTTCGTGATCAAGCCCTACACCGCCGTCGGCCTCATCCCGACCGTGCGCGGCATCCGCACGCGCAAGGACATCGCCATCAACCTCGATCACCTGTCTCATCTCGTCCGGGCCGCCTCGTGGCTGTCGAGCCTCGACCTTCCCGTCCGGCTCATCGCGTTCCCGGAAGGGGCGCTCCAGGCCTTCAACGACGAGGTGCTGGACATGGACCACGAGACCTACGCGCGGGAATGCGCCATCGACATCCCCGGCGAGGAGACAGAGGCCCTCGGACGGATCGCCCGCGAGTACCACGCCTTTGTGATCGCCCAGGCCAAGGCCCGTCATCCCGACCTGCCCGACCGCTACTTCAACGTCGGCTTCATCCTGAATCCGCGTGGCAAGGTGATCCTCAAGCACTACAAGGTCTCGCCCCTGTTTCCCGTCGAGCACTCGGTGTGCCCCCACGACGTGTACGACTGGTGGGTGGAGAAGTACGGGCGCACCCTCGACGCGTTCTGGCCGGTGGTGGACACCGAGATCGGCCGGCTCGGCATCATGATGGCCAACGAGGGCTCGTATCCGGAAAACGCCCGGGCCCTCGCCATGAACGGGGCCGAGGTCGTGTACCGGGCCTCCTATCCCCACCCCGCCACCGGCAACGACATCTTCGAGATCCAGAGCCGGGCGCGCGCCCTCGACAACAACATGTACATCGTGGCCCCGAACATGGGCACGTACTACCTGTTCCCCGAGGAAACGACGCCCATCGACACGTTCGGCGGACGGTCGTTCGTCATCAACTACAAGGGCCAGATCGTGGGCAAGCAGGAGTACGGAGCCGGATCGACCTACGTCGGGGGCGTGATCGACATCGAGGCCCTGCGCGACCACCGGGCGCGCGCGCAGTGGGACAACTGGATGAAGGATCTGCGCACCGAGCTCTACCAGATCCT
>DATKEI010000117.1:0-4425 GCA_035544455.1 Binatia bacterium
GGCGGTCGGCATGTTCGAGCCGCACCGGCACCCCACCGAGGGCGAGACCATCCTCGTCCGGCCCCCGGTGACCTTTTCCGCGTCCCCCGCTTCGATCCGCATGCACGCTCCGCGCTTCGGCGAGCACAGCCAGGCGGTGGCCCGGGATCTCGGGTACAACGAGGCGGAGGTCGCCGCCCTCGTCGCCTCGGGAGCCCTGATCGCGGCCCCGTGACACAGCGGCGCGGGTGACCACCTCCGCGGTCCCGGCCCGGTCCGGGCGCCTCCCTTCTCGGCAGCTCGAGGAGGTCGTCCCCATAGAGGATGTCAGCGAGGCGACGAGCGAGGGCGACGACGAGATCGCCGCCCTCCGGCAGGCGCAGGTGGTGGCGTGAGGCTGGAATCGGCCGCGCCCCGGCCCGGCGGGCCGGGGCGCGGGGGCTGACCGACGTCCGCAGCGTTTCGGCGCACGCCGCCGAGAGGCGCGGGACCTGTCCCCCCTGATTCTGCTAGGATCGTGCGCAGCCATGATCGAGATTGCGCCGGCCGTCCGCGCCGACCTCGCCCCGACCGGGAGGGTCCGCGCCGGGATCAACTACGGAAACTTCATCCTCGCCACGAGGGACCCGGCGACGGGTGAGTCGCGCGGGGTGGCGCTGGACCTGTTGCAAGAGCTCGGCCGTCGACTCGGCGTGCCCGTCGAGATCGTCGCCTACGACAGCGTCGCCGTCATGGGCGACGCGGCGCCGACAGGGGTGTGGGACATCGCGTTCCTCGGCTCCGATCCGGCGCGCGAGGCGCTGATGAGCTTCACCGCGGCCTATCTCGAGATCGAGGCGACCTACCTCGTGCCTGGATCCTCGCCGCTCCGCACCGCGGCGGAGGTGGATTGCGAGGGTGTTCGCGTTGCCGCCCCGGCCCGCGCCAACTACGAGCTCTTCCTGCGCCGCAACCTCACGCGCGCCCATCTCCTGTCGACGCCGGGGGCGGACGCGGCGTTCGACCTGCTCGCGACGGGCAAGGTGGACGCGCTCGCTGGCCTCAAGCAAGGGCTCTTCGGCCTGGCCGAGAAGCTGCCCGGCTCCCGCATCGTGGAAGGGCGCTTCATGGGCGTGCAGCAATCCATCGCGGTGCCCACGGGACGCGACGCCGGTCTCGCTTACCTCCGGGGCCTTGTCGAGGACGCCAAGGCGTCTGGACTCGTCGCGCGCGCCATCGAGCGGACGGGCGCCCGCGGCGTCTCCGTGGCGCCCCCCGCCCCGTAACCCGCCTCCGTCCTCGGCCTCCGATCGGCAGCTTCGGCCTGCCGGCGGCCTCTGCGCCGGCAGCCGTGTGACGCCGCGTCCTCCATGGTGCGGCCCCCGGCCATGGTGAGGACGAAGCGGCTCTTCCCGGGGCCGATCACCTCATGGCGGGGGCCGGATGTTCGGCGCCCTGCCGGATGCCGGCATGCCGGTGGGCGCTGGCCACGAGGGCGTCCACCGCCTCTTCCGACGTGTCGAAGGCGCACGCGATACGGATGATGCCCTCGCTCGGCGCGCCCCGCCTTGAGAAGAGATAGCCCTCGGCGACCAGCCCGTCCCAGACGGGCTGGGGCAGGGCGACCAGGACGAAGTTGATCTCGGTCGGGCTCCGGAACCGCACCCCGGGAATCCGGGCCAGGCCCTCCCGGACCCGGTGCGCCATGGCATTGGCGTGGCGCGCGTTGCGGAGCCAGAGGTCGTTGGCGACGAAGGCCTCGAGCTGGACGGAGAGGAAGCGCATCTTCGAGAAGAGGTGGCCGCCCCGGCGGCGGCGATAGCGCATGGTCTGGGCTAGCTCGCGGTTGAAGAACACCACCGCCTCGGCCGTGAGTGTCCCGTTCTTGGTGGCGCCGAAGGAGAGAACATCGACGCCGGCCCTCCAGGTGGCCTCCGCCGGCGTGCTGCCGAGGCGGGCGATGGCGTTGGCCAGGCGCGCGCCGTCCATGTGAACCCACAGGCGCCGCGCCCGGGCGACCTCGGCGATGGCGCGCACCTCGGCCGGCGTGTATACCGTGCTCACCTCGGTGCCCTGGGTGATGCTGACGGCCCGCGGCGTGACCTCGGCCGCGGGCCGGGCGAGCGCCTCGTCGACCATCCGGGCCAGCTCGGCGGCCGGCATCTTGGCGTCCGTGCTCGGCACTGGGATCGTGCGCGCGTTTCCCCCCGACCAGAACTCCGCCCCACCGCACTCGCTCCCGTGGAGATGGGCGGCGTCGGACAGGTAGATGGCGCCGTAGGGCGCAGCGACGATCGACGCGCAGAGTCCGTTGGCGGCCGTCCCGGTGCCCACCGGGTACACCTCGACGTCCGTCTCGAACAGCTCGGCGAACCGAACCTGGAGCCGCTCGGTCGCGGGGTCGGCGCCGTATGGCGCGGTGTCGCCGGTATTCGCGGCCAGGAGGGCTTCCAGGATCTCCGGGGCGGCCCCGGAGACATTGTCGCTGTAGAAGTTCTTCTTCACGCTCACGGCAAGACCTCCCTGGCTCGCGGGATCGGACTCGAGGACGCGTCGCCGCGGCAACACTACCTTAGTCCGATTCTCTCGGGACCGTGCCGTCACATCCCCGGCGCCCTCACCCCCGCCGAGGGCGCGGGCGAGGGCAGGGCGACGACTCCCTCGCGCCCCGGAGAGGGAGGGTGGGGGTGAATGTCGACCGCGTGCTCGGCGAGGTGTTTCTCGGCATCGCGCATGAACGCCACCCAGGTGACGTCCGGGCGGGGGGCCTCGTGCTCGTTGAACATCGCGCGCAGGAGACGGGCTTCGCCCGCGCTGTCCTCGACCAGAAGGAGTCGGGTGATCGCGGCGCGGCTCATCCGCTGTCCTGCTGTTGCGGCAACTTGGCCTTGACCAGCCAGAACGAATTGATGCTCTGCACGAGGCTCTCGAACGCGTCGAGCTCCACGGGCTTGCTGAGGTAGCAGTTCGCCTGGAGCCGATAGCTCTGCAGGATATCGGCCTCCGCCTGGGACGTGGTCAGGATGATGGTCGGGATCGACTTGAGGCGCGCATCCTCCTTGATGGAGGCGAGGACCTCGCGGCCATCCATCCGGGGAAGGTTCAGGTCCAGCAAGATGAGATCGGGGCGAGGCGCGGTGGCGTGAGCCCCCTCGCGCCTGAGAAAGGCCATGGCCTCCACTCCGTCGGTCGCCACGTGCAAGTCGATGGCCGTTGCGGCCTCGCGGAACGCTTCCCGCGTCAGGCGGACATCACCAGGGCTGTCTTCGACCAGGAGGACGATCAGGGGCCTGCCGTGTTCTCCGATACGCGTCACGACGGCGCCTCGGGTCGTGCCAGGTCAAAGCGAAAGGTGGACCCGTGGCCGGGTTCGGACTCGACCAGGATGCGGCCGCCGTGTCGCTCGACGATCTTCTTGCAGATGGCCAGGCCGATGCCGGTGCCCGCGAACTCGTCGCGCTTGTGGAGCCGCTGGAACATGCCAAAGATCTTCCCGAAGTACTGGGGGTCGATGCCGAGTCCGTTGTCCGCCACCGAGAAGGTGCACCGGTGCTCGGCGGTGGTGGCGGCGATGTGTACCTGGGGCGCGCCGGAGCTCTTGTACTTGACGGCATTGCCCACGAGGTTCTGGAACAGCTGGATCAGCTGCGTTTCGTCGGCCATGACGGAGGGCAGCGGATCGTGCGTCACCAGCGCGCCGCCCTCCTTGATGGCGGAACGGAGATTGGAGAGGGCCTGGAGCAGGGCGGCTTCACTGGAGGTGGGGACGAGCTCCTTGCCTTTGGTGCCGACGCGCGAGTAGGCCAGCAGGTCCTGGATCAACCGCTGCATGCGGCTGGCGCCGTCGACGGCGAAGGCGAAGAACTCGTCGGCATCGGCGTCGAGTCGGCCCTTGTACCGCCTGGAGAGAAGCTGCGTGTAGCTGGCCACCATGCGCAGGGGCTCCTGCAGGTCGTGGGAGGCGACGTAGGCGAAATGTCCCAGCTCCTCGTTCGAGCGGTTCAGGTCCGCGATCTTCTCCAGGAGAAGCGCGTCGGCCTCCTTCCGCGTGGTGATGTCGCGGATGGCGGCGGTGACGAGGGTGCCGTCGGCGCTCTGCAGGGGGCTCAGCATGAGCTCGATGGGGAACTCGGTGCCGTCCTTGCGGAGGGCGGTGAGCTCCAAGCCAGTGCCGATCTGCTGGGCGAGGGCGTCGGCGGTGGAGCGCAGGGCGTCGGCGACGAGGCGCTCGGCGAAGCCCTCGGGGATGATGGTGGTCACCTGCTGGCCGAGAAGCTCGTCGCGGCGATAGCCGAACTGGCGCTCGGCCTGGACATTGAGGAGGACGATGGTCCCGCCCTGGTTCACCACCACCATCGCATCCGGAGCGGCCTCCAGGAGGGCGCGATACCCTCCCTCCATCTGCTCGAGATGCGTCTCCGCTGCCTTGGGCGCGCCGAGATCGGGGACGAGTAGTCTCTGTGGCAT
>DATKEI010000118.1:0-3983 GCA_035544455.1 Binatia bacterium
CTTGAGCATTGCCGGCACTCGATCGGGCCACGAGATGGATGGTGGGTGGCTCCGGCAATCCGCAGAAGATACGGTCCCGCGGGGAGGGCCCCCACCCCACCCGGCGCCGCGACTGCACGAACTTCTGACTCAGCACACTAGCGCCGACGCCCCGGGCGGTCAAGCCGCGCGGGCGCCCCGCGCGGGGCGGCGCGATCAAAGACCCGCCTCCCGGAGGCAGCGAGCGCGATGCGCGGGGTCAGTCGGGTGGGCCCTGCACGACGGCGCGGGAGGCGAGCAGGCCCTGGATCTCGGGCTCGGCGTAGCCGATCTCGCGCAGGATCTCGACGGAGTGCTCCCCGAGGCCGGGGGGAAAGCGCGGCGCGACCTTCGTCTCGCCCTCGATCCACAGCGGGCTCGCCACCGTCAGCGGGGCGCCGGCGCGCGGATCCGCGATGGGGACGAGGGCCCCGCTGGCCCGCATCTGCCCGTCCTCTCGCGCGTCGTCGACGGTGCCCACGCCCCCGAAGGTGAGGGCGTGGTCGTGCAGGATGGCCAGCCACTCGGCCCACGGCCGCGCCGCGAACACCGCGTCGAGGATCGGGACCAGGGCGGCGGCGTTCGCCCGCCGGTCCGCGGTCGCGGCAAAGCGCGGATCGCTCCCGAGGTCCGGCCGTCCGATGGCCACGAGGAGCCGTGGCCAGTCGCGCTCGTCGGCAACCAGGTTCAGGAGGAACCAGCGCCCGTCTGCGCACCGGTAGAGATTGGCCAGCGCGCTCGCCGCCTCCTCGCGCGCCGGCCGTGGCGCGACGTGCGCCCCGCAGAGCGCGGCCTGGATCTGGATGGCATTCCACCAGAGGCCGTTCGCCATGAGCGAGGTCGAGACCATGCCCCCGCGTCCGGTGCGCTCGCGCTGGTAGAGGGCGGCCATGATCGCCCCGAACAGCGTCACGCCCGTCGGATGGTCCCCCATGCCAGGCAGTGATCGCGCGGGCGGGGCATCCGGCGAGGGCCGCACCAGGTCCATCAGCCCGGTGCGCGCCCACAGCGCGGTCGCGTCGAAGCCGCCGCGCGGGGCTTCCTCGCCCTGCTCGCCGTAGGCCGTCACCGAGGCGTACACGAGGCGCGGGTTGAGCGGGGCGAGATCCTCCCAGCGGGTGCGGAGCCGCTCCCGGGAGTCGAGGGGGGTGTTGGTGACGAACACGTCGGCGCCCGCCACCAGCCGGTACAGCACGGAGCGGCCCTCCGGCTGGCGCAGATCGAGGGCGAGCCCGCGCTTGCTCCGGTTGTCCACGATCCAGCGATAGTTGTGGGGGCTCTCGGGCACCCCTGGACCCCCGGTGCGGTGGCGGTACGGATCGCCGTCCGGCGGCTCCACCTTCACGACCTCCGCGCCGAAATCGGCGAGGATCGTCGTGGCCACCGGGCCCGCGATGAAGCTCGCCGCGTCGATGACCTTGAGCCCTTCGAGCAGGGGAGGCGGCATGGCCCGAGCTTACACTGCCCGCCGGGGCGACGAGATCACGTCGCGCGCTTGCGGGAGGGGCGGCGCGACGTGCAGACTGCGGAGGCTGGAGCCGGTCCGAGGGGCGAAGGGGAGGAGGGAAGCGATGCGTGCCGTCGTCTGCCGCGCGTGGGGCGAGGTCGAGGATCTCCGGGTCGAGGACGTGGCGCCGCCGGCGCCGGGCCCGGGCGAGGTGCTGATCGCGGTGGAGGCGACCTCCGTGAACTACGCGGACGCGTTGATGGTCGCCGGCCGCTACCAGACGCGACCCCCGCTGCCTTTCAGCCCCGGGCTGGAGACGGCCGGGGTGGTCGCCGCGTGCGGGGAGGGCGTGAGCCGGCTGCGGCCGGGCGACCGCGTCATGGCCATCCTCGCCTACGGGGGCCTTGCTGAGCTGGCGGTCGCCCCGGAGGCCGAGGTCTTTCCCGTGCCCGGCGGCATGCCGTTCGACGAGGCGGGCGCCTTTCCCATCGCCTATATCTCGAGCCACGTGGCCCTCCGGTGGCAGGGGCGGCTCGAGGTCGGCGAGACGCTCCTGGTGCTGGGCGCGGCCGGAGGCGTGGGCCTGACCGCGGTAGAGATCGGCAAGGCCATGGGCGCGCGCGTGATCGCCGGGGCGAGCAGCGCGGACAAGCTCGCGGTGGCGCGGGAGCACGGCGCGGACGAGCTGGTCAACTATAGCGAGGAGAAGCTCACCGACCGGGTGATGGCGCTGACCAGTGGCCGCGGCGCCGACGTCTGCTTCGACCCCGTGGGGGGCGACCTGTTCGACGCCGCGCTGTCCTCCCTCGGGTGGGGCGGGCGCATCCTCCTCGTGGGCTTCGTGGGGGGCGTGCCCCAGATCCCGGCCAACCGGCTCCTGGTGAAGAACCGCGCCGCCCTCGGCTCGTCGCTGCGCTACTTCCGGTGGCACGCCGCCGACAAGCTCGGCCGGTCGGTCGAGGAGCTCGTCCGCTGGTACGGCGAGGGCAAGCTCCGCCCGTGCATCACACACCGCCTCCCGCTGGAGCGAAGCGCCGAGGCCATCCGGCTGCTCACGGATCGCAAGGCGCACGGCAAGGTGGTGGTCCTGCCCGGGCTGCCCGCGACGCGACCGGAGGCATGAGCGTGCCGATCCTGGTGCGGGAGCACAGCCGGCACGTCGCGATCGTCACCATCGACAATCCGCTGCGCCGGAACGCCATGTCGCGGGAGATGATGGCGGACCTGGCCGGGCACTGGGACGAGCTCGAGCGCGGGAGCTATCGCTGCATCGTCCTGACCGGGGCGGGGGACAAGGCCTTCTGCGCGGGGGCGGACATCAGCGGCGACCTCTCCGCCGGTCCGGAGCTGGCCCGCGCGATCAACCACTCACTGCTCAAGCAGCACCCCTACTCGAAGCCGATCATCGCCGCCGTCAACGGGGACTGCGTCGGCGGGGGCCTCGAGCTGCTCCTGGCCACGGACATCCGGGCCGCCGCCCCGCACGCCCGCTTCGGGCTACCCGAGGTGAAGTGGTCGATCTACCCCTTCGGCGGCGCCACCATCAAGCTGGTCCAGCAGATCGGCCACGTGCACGCCATGGAGATCCTGCTGACGGCGCGCCTCGTCGATGCCGCGGAGGCCGCGCGCATCGGGCTTGTCAACCGCGTGCTGGCCGCCGACGCGCTGATGCCGTGGGCCCTCGAGACGGCCGAGCTGATCGCCGCCCACAGCCCCTCCGCGGTCCAGGCGGTAAAGCAGCAGATCAGCGCCACCGCCGCCGAGCACGCGCAGTCGCGCGAGGCCCTGGACCAGGAGCTCGGCGACCGCGTGCGGGCCAGCCCCCACTTCCGCGAGGGCGTGGCCGCCTTCCTCGCCAAGCGCCCCCCGCGCTACGAGTGACGGCCGGCGTGATGTGCCGGCAAAGCGCCGGGCGGGGTGGGGGCCCTCTCCGCGGGACACGCCTGTAACGCTTGAGCGTCGCCGGCGCTCCATGGGGCCACGAGATGGGTGGTGGGTGGCTTCGGCGATCCGCAGAAGATACGGTCCCGCGGGGAGGACCCCCACCCCACCCGGCGCCGTGAGCCGACGAACTCTCGGCGCGGGACACTACGCCGGCGCGTCGGCGCTGTCGCGGCGATCGAGGAGCTCGCGGGCGGCGAAGAACAGGAGGGCGGCGCCGGCCCATGCGAGCGCGCCCGTGAGGAAGAAGGCGCCGGGCAGGCTGACGGCAGCCAGGGCGCCCGTGACCAGCGGGCTTGCCGCCGTCCCCGCCATGACGCCCGTGGCGAGCCAGCCGAAGGCGGCGCCCCTCTCCCGCCCGGGCACGATCATCCCACCGAGCGTGTAGGCGAGCGTGATCGTCCCGCCGAGGGCAAGGCCGCCCAGCGCGCGCAGGACGAGAAGGAGCACCCAGCTCTGGCCGAGCCCGAGCACGGCGCACAGCGGGCCGCCGGCCAGCAGCCCGATGAGGAGCAGGCGCGCGGCCGGGATGCCCTGGGCCAGGCGCCCCGCCCCGCTGGACGACAGTGTCGCGGTC